>CAZMCT010000041.1:0-5927 GCA_964564785.1 uncultured Planctomycetales bacterium | reverse complement strand
CGCTCGATACGTTGGATTACGGGACCACGTACTACTGGCAGGTCGTCGCGAACAACGACACCGGCTCGACGTCCGGCCCGGAGTGGTCTTTCGCAACGCCGCCGCCACCGCCCGATGCGCCGTCGGACCCCAGCCCGGCCGACGAAGCGGGCGATGTCTCCGTCACGGCCGAGCTGGATTGGGCCGACGCGGAGGGTGCGACGTCGTACGACGTGTACTTCGGCACGACCGATCCGCCGCCGCTGGTCGGCAACACGGACACCAGCGCCTGGGGGCTGGGGGCTTTGAGCTATGGGACCACGTACTATTGGCGGATCGTCGCGAGGAATGCCACCGGATCGACGACCGGGCCCGTGTGGTCCTTCGTCACTCCGCCCAGCGGGGCGATTGTAGCGTGGGGAGCAAACAATGACGGCCAGTGCAATGTCCCGGCACCGAACGGCGACTTCATCGCCGTCGCGACGGTCGGCTCGCACAATCTGGGTCTGAAGGCCGACGGCTCGATCGCGGCGTTGGGAGACAACACCTGGGGCCAATGCAACGTCCCGGCGCCCAATAGCAGCTTCGTGGCCGTAGGGGCCGGCTGGTACCACAGTCTGGGGCTGAAGGCTGACGGCTCGACCGTGGCGTGGGGAGACAACGCCTGGGGCCAATGCGACGTCCCGGCGCCCAACAGCGGGTTTGTCGCCGTCGCGGCGGGCGGGGGGCACAACCTCGGTCTGAAGGCCGATGGCTCGATCGTGGCGTGGGGCAGAGACAACGAAGGGCAATGCGATGTCCCGACGCCCAATGGCGGCTTCGTGGCTGTCGCCGGGGGCGGGTACCACAGCCTGGGCCTGAAGGCCGACGGCTCGATCGTGGCGTGGGGCAGAAACAACGAAGGGCAATGCGATGTCCCGGCGCCCAACAGCGACTTCGTGGCTGTCGCCGGGGGCGCGTACCACAGCCTCGGTCTGAAGGCCGACGGCTCGATCGTGGCGTGGGGACGTAACGACGAAGGGCAATGCAATGTCCCGGCGCCCAACAGCGGTTTCGAGGCCGTTGCCGGGGGCGGGTACCACAGCCTGGGCCTGAAGGCCGATGGCTCGATCGTGGCGTGGGGAGACAACGCCGGGGGCCAATGCGACGTTCCGACGCCGAACAACCGCTTCTTCGCGGTGGCCGGGGGTGACTCCCACAGCCTGGCGCTCCGCGAATGACAGGCGCTTACCTGCACGGACTCGGCGCGAAGCGGCGCCGCCGCAGGGGGCTGCTCGCGCCGGCGCCCTGCGGTCGGTCCCGCAGGTGATGTCGGGCGGCGTTCACGGGCGCCGATCACGCCCGCGGTCAACAGTCCGTTGAAAAAGGGGGCTGAATCCGCGCCCACCGACCAGCACGTTAGCGCCGGCAGCCACTCCCGTGGTGCCTGTCCACTTTTTCAACGGGCCGTTATGCTCGCGCCTCGGAGGCTGCACATGTCGGATGCGAACACGACGGTGGCGGAGCTGCGCGGGCTGGTCGCAAGGTTCATCGCCGAGCGCGAGTGGGGGCGCTACCACGACGCGAAGAACCTCTCGATGTCAATCGCGATCGAGGCCGCGGAGCTCATGGAGCACTTCCAGTGGGTACGCAGCGACGAGCTGGGCGAACTGCTGCGGCACCCCGACCGGAAAGCGGAAATCGCCGACGAGCTCGCGGACGTGGCGTGCTACCTGTTGTCGCTGGTGAATGCGCTGGAGCTCGACCTTGCGGCCGCGGTGCGGGACAAGATCGCGAAGAACGCGGGTAAATACCCGGTGGAGCGGTTTCGCGGGAACTACTACCGGCCGGGCAGCGAGCGGTGAGCCGTGCGGCCGCGGGGGCGGGGGGTTGACGTGCTCGACCGCACCAGACCCGGGCACTTTGAGACCGAGCGGTGAGCCGTGCGTCAGCGGGCCGGGGGGCTGGGAATGCCGGGCGGGTATCGGTGTCGTCGGTGGAGGGGCGGTGGCGGGAAGTGGCAGGCGTGTTCAGGTCGAACGGGGGGCGAGCGGCGCGGGGGAGGAACGGTCGTGGGCGCACGGGTTCGCACGGCGTGGGGCGCGGTGGAGGTAGTCGCGGGCGCCGGCCACGTGGGTCCCCGTCAGGCGAACGAGTGCGCGGCGCGGTGGACTTTCAGGCGCGGCGGGCTTGCGGGCGCGTCCGGGGCGCGGGCGGGGGCGCGTCGGCGCCGGACAACCCCGACTGCGGTTCCGCGCACCAACGAATCACGAGCATAGGAGTCGCCTCCTGTTCTCGGTCGCTTCCGCCTCACTGAAGAGCGAAGGCATCGCTCGTCCTGCCGCCTCCGGCCCGCGCACCGCGGATCGGGCCGTGGAGTTGCCAGCACGCTGCACGGGCGCCGAGCTTACCACGCCGCGGGGGCGCCTGCGAGCGTCGGGCCCGACTTCGGCCTGCGGCGGGTCCGAAGACGGTCCCATGCCCCCGGAGGCGGTCCGGGGAGCCGCGTCGGTGCCCCCGGAGTGAGCGCGGTCAGTAGCGCGGCGCTCGGGCCGGCCGCAGGCGGGGTGGCGAGTCTCGAGCCCGAACCGTGGTCGGCGCGCAGTGCGATTCTGCCGCGGAGTGCAATAGTCGCGTGGCCCCGCCGTTCGACTGATAGGACTGCCGGCACGGCCGGCGCTTTCCTTCCCCCGTGACAACACTTTCGGAGAAAACGGCATGCTGCGACGACGGTCTCTGGCCACTCTGTTGGCCGTGTGCGTTTTGCGCTCGGCGACGGCTGCGGTCGATGTGCGTTTCGTGGATCCGACGAGCACCGGCGCGGGGATCGACGATCTGCTCGACTTTCCGCCGGATCAGGTGCGCCCGGGCTGGGAGCTGGCCAATCGCGATCATCTCGTCGCCTACGATCCGGCGGCGGCGCACGCGAATCGCCTGTTCGTCTTTCTGGCCGGCAGCGGGGGTTTACCGGACTTTTACCAACGCATCGCGGTGCGGGCCGCGGAGCTGGGTTTTCACACCGTGAGCCTCGCGTATCCAAACTGGCCGGCGGTGCGGGACCTGTTGGCCGAGGAGACCGACCCGCTGGTGGCCGGAAGCATTCGACGTGAGCGGTTGTACGGCGTGGACGAGTACCCGGGGATTACCGTGGATTTCGCCAACAGCGTTCAGAATCGGCTGGCGGCGCTGCTTGCGCAGCAGCACGCGGCGCATCCCGACGAGGGTTGGGGGCAGTTCCTGAGCGACGGGACGACGCCCGCGTGGAGTCAGATCGTCGTCGGCGGGCACTCGCAGGGCGCCGGGCACGCGGCCTATCTGACCCGCGATCACGAGCTGGCGGGGGCGTTGCTGTTCGGCGGCCCCGGCGATTTCGTGGCCGGTCAGCAGGCGGCGTGGCTGTTCCGCCCGGCGCTGACGCCGACGGACCGGATGCTGGCTTTCACCCATTTCAACGATCCGAGCTTTGCGGGCTTCGTCTGGAATCAGTGGACGCTCGGCCTCGGCGAGTACGGCCCGCTGGTGAATGTGGACACGTCCCAGCCGCCGTACGAGGGCTCGCACATGCTCTATTCGCATCTCGCGCCGCCGCCGGGTCAGAACGCGCACAACGCGGTGGTGGTCGACGCGGCGCTGCGGCTCGATGAGAACGGTCGGCCGATCTACGAGCCGGTTTGGGACTACATGCTGGGGCAGGTGGTGCCGGAGCCGGCGACGCTGAGCCTGGCGGTGTTGGGGTTGATGACGACTCTGCGTCGGGGGAGCCGTCCGGCGCTGGCGCGGACGCGGCGATGAAGCTTCCGCGGACGGAGCGGAGGCGGCGCTCCAGCAGATCGGGGTGCTGGAGGAGCAAGCTCGGTGCGTACGCGTCTGACGCACTAGTGCTCTTGCAGGTCGAAGTGCCGGTGCAGCGGGCGTATCGCGCCCGCACCGGGCGAATCGCGGCTCTTGCGGGCCGCCTTGACGAGCGGCGGAAACGTGGTAGGATCGCCCGTTGCGACTGCGGGGTAGAGCAGTTGGTAGCTCGTCGGGCTCATAACCCGGAGGTCGCAGGTTCGAGTCCTGCCCCCGCTAGTTGAAATGTCGTATCGAAATGATGCGACCCGCCGGTTAACGCCGAACGCCGCTCCAGAGACGGGGCGGCGTTCGCGTTTCTATCGCGAGTTCCCGCAAGAACTTAGCGACATGCCCTGACCGCTCCAGGTCTCTCCCACCAACACCCTCACGGCCATGTCGCGCCCCCTTCCGTCGCCCGACGGGCGCCGCCGGCCGGAAGTCTCGGAGTCTCTCGCTGCGACCGACCCGCGGGTTATATGGTGGGTTTCCGTTCGCCCGACGGGACGACACCTTCTCCCGAACATTTCAGCGGCGCGATGCGCGACCCGTAGGTTATGAGAATCCGGGCACCTCGCGCGCGGACGGCATAGGTAACGGGTAGAGAGCAGCGGAGCGAACGCATGTCGCGAGCGCGGCCGCCTGCATGGGGCCCGGCATGCCGAAGCAACGCGCAAACGACGAGCTTTCCCCCGCCGACCGCCGGCGCGAGGTCGCATCGATCCTGGCCAGGGGCGTCGTCCGATGGCGGCGACGCGCGAAGGCGGCGGGCATCATCGATGCTCAGAAATCTCGGCGGGGGCGCGAAATCGGCCTTGAGCTTTCCCGCGAAACGAGGCTCAGTGTGTCTGACGGTACCCGCGGGTTATGGCCGCGGGACGACGGAGACGAAGCATGAGCCTGAGCATCAAGAAGGAGCTTGCCGCCCTGGAACAGATGACGGTCGGGCAGCTCCACGAGCGCTACGCCGAGGTCTTCGGCGAAGCCGCCCGCAGTCGCCATCGGCAGTATCTGATCCGGCGGATCGCGTGGCGGCTCCAGGCCAACGCAGAAGGCGGCCTGAGCGAGCGGGCGCTACGACGGGCAGAGGAACTGGCGAACAATCGACCACATCGTTCCGCTGGCTCGGGGCGGCGAGCATGCCATCGCGAACGTGTGGATTGTCGACCACCAAGTCAACACGGCGAAGGGGACGCTCGCGCTCGACGAGTTCATCACGCTCTGTCGCGATGTCGTCGCGCACCAGGACCGCGTCGCGGGATGCTCGCGGCCAGACAACGGCGCCGGAGCCGAAGCAGCGGAGCAGCGTGGAGGTGGCCGGGATGGCGATTGAACGGCGGCCAACTTCACGCTTCGCGCGCTCGGGTAGGCCCCGTTCGCGTCGGGGGCCAACGGGGCGGGCCCGGGGCGACCGGGTGGTAGGTCGCAACCACCCGGTCCGCCCGCGACGCCCCGGGGCCAAACGGGGCCGCGTACGCAGCCTTGACCGCCAGATCAGCCTTGCGGCCGTCGTCGGTCGCGTCGCCGATGTTGCCGGCCCGGTGGGCGGCGATGCGGTTGGCGAGTGCTCGCTCGACGATCGGCAGGGTCTTCTCGTTCTTCTTCGCTGGCATGGTGCTCTCCTCCGGTTAGTTGACGGGGACCGTGATGATGCGGTGCGTGCCGTCGGGCATTTCGTGATCGCACAGGTACGCAAACTCGACGCCCCCGGCGGCCAGGCGGTCGATCTCGCTCTGTTCGGCGACGTAGTTCTTGCCGCGAAGCAGAATCGCTTCGCCCTTGCCGCTGGCGTACGTCCACTGGATGGCCTCGTGGGCCGTCGGGAACTCGATCGCTTTGAATTCGATGCTCATCGCTGCTTCTCCGCGTTAGTTGCCAAACACGTGCTCGGCCAGGCCGGCCGCCAGCAGGTCGACGATCGTGGCGGCCATGGGAGTGGTCGGACGGATGTCCCAGCCGCGATCGAAGTTCGCGGCGGTCGTCTGCGTGTCGAGGTGCTTGAGCCAGAGCTTCGAGATGCGGCTGTCGTCCAGCTCGAAATCCGGCGACTCGGCGTGCTCGGGGAAGACCAGGGCGTCGAAGCGGTGCCCGGCGATCGTGCCGACCACCCAGGACCCGCCGCAGCTCGTGCGGCGCTG
>CAZMCT010000040.1:533-28649 GCA_964564785.1 uncultured Planctomycetales bacterium | reverse complement strand
GTCGGCGCGGGGGTGGCGGGCGCCGGGGCGGGGGTGGGGGGTGCCGGCGCGGCGGCGGAGGTCGTTGCAGAAGGTGGCCGCGAGAGGGCTGAGCGGCCGCTCTTTCGTTGGGTGCGCGCGACAACCTCGAAGAGGACGGGTCGGTTCTTCCTTGGGACCACAGCACAGCTCCTGCCCGTTCGGGTTTCCGTCCATGGACCGGCGGCAAGCAGTTCGGATTGTAGGCCCGCGCGTTGAGCGGGGGAAGCCGGTGACGCAAGCGAGGCGTGTGGACTTCGCCGCAGATGACGAGATGCGCAGCGCGACAACCGGAGTGGCGTCGTTTTGCCGCTGGGGGCTTACCAGCGTGTTGAAACAGGGGACCAGCACCGCGGGAGTGGCGCTGATCGCCACCGTGATGGCGATTGGCGTGGAGGTGGCCCCCTGTGTCAACGGGCTGTTACCAGACCGTTCCGCGGGCGGTGTCCTTGAGCTCGATGCCGAGCGCGGCAAGCCGCTGGCGGATCTGGTCGGAGAGGGCGAAGTTCTTGCCGGCACGGGCCTCGTTGCGCAGGTCGACGAGGAGCTGGATGAGGTCGTTGCGCGCGCGGGCGTCGCGGCCGCCGATCGGCTCGGTCCAGCGGAGTCCGAGGGCGTCGCCGGCCAGCCGCTGCATGAGGGCCTCGGCCGCCAGCAGGTCAGGGAGCGGAGCGCCGTCGCGTACCCAGGAGGCGGCTTGACGGGCGAATTCGAACAGCGACGCGATGGCCGCGGCAGTGTTGAAGTCCTCGTTCATCGCGTCGGTGAAGCTCCGCTGGCACTCGGCCAGTGCGGCGCGAACGGCGTCGGACGCGGCGGCCGGCGCGGGCCGAGCGGGGGCCCGGCCGCAGCGCCAGGTGCCCGTGATGTCGACGGAAGTGAGGGTCGAGGCTCTCAGCGGCTGGGCGGGCGGGGCGCCTTCGGCCGCCAGCCGGGCGGTCGCCGCGTCGCGCAACGCGCGGGCGACGTCGCGGAGCTTGTACGTGCCGCTTTCGGCCGCTTGCAACGCTTCGTTGGAGAAGTCCAGCGGCGTACGGTAGTGGCTGGTGAGGATGAAGTGCCGGATGACGGCCGGCTCGAAGGCCCGCTCGACCAGGATGTGCCCGTTGCGGTCGAGCAGCGGCACCGTCGTATGAAAGAGGTCCTTGAGATAGACGGAGTTGCCGAGACTCTTGCCCATCTTCTGGCCGTTGATGGTGCACATGTTGTTGTGCAGCCAGTAGCGGACGAAGGGTGCGCCGGTGGCGCATTCAGCCTGGGCGATCTCGCATTCGTGATGCGGGAATTGGTTTTCCATGCCGCCGCCGTGGATGTCGAACGTGCGGCCGAGATACTTCTGGCTCATCACGGAGCATTCGAGGTGCCAGCCGGGGAAGCCGTCGCCCCAGGGGCTGGGCCAGCGCATGATGTGGCTGGCGTCGGCTCGCTTCCACAGGGCGAAGTCCGCCGGGTGGCGTTTTTCCTCATTGACGGCGACGCGGGCGCCGGCCTCCATTTCCTCGACGCGGCGGCCGCTGAGCTTGCCGTAGTCGGGATCCTTGCTCACGTCGAAGTAGACCGAGCCGTTGACCTCGTAAGCGTAGTTGCGGTCGAGCAGGACGCGGACCAGCTCGATCTGCTCGGGGATGTGGCCGGTGGCGCGGGGCATGACGTCGGGGCGCAGGACGTTGAGCGCGTCCATGTCCTCGAGGTAGCTGCGCATGAAGAATTCGACCACGGCCATCGGGTGCTGGCCGCGCTGGCGGGCCTCGCGGATGATCGGGTCTTCGCCGGCGTCCTCATCGTTGTTGGTCATGTGGCCGACGTCGGTGATATTCTGGACGTAGGTGACATCGTAGCCGCTGAGGCGCAGCCAGCGGACAATGACGTCGAAGCTGACGTAGCTCTTGGCGTGGCCGAGATGACTGTTGGCGTAAACGGTCGGGCCGCAGACGTACATGCCGACCCGCGGGGGCTGGAGCGGGACGAAGTCCTCGATCCGCCGGCCGAGGGTATTGAAGACGCGCAATCCCATCGCTCACCTCGTGCGCCGAACGCGAAATGGGCATTCTAGCCCATCCTAGGCCGAAGCGCAAGCGAGGGACAAGCGGATGTGTGTGACGATCCGTGCCGGTTGTCGGTCCGACCGCCGCGTTGGGGCGCGGAGGAATCTGGCCGGGATCGAAAGGGCTCGCGATGCGCGACTCCCTCGTCCGCAGCCAGATTCCTCGTTGCTGCGCTCCTCGGAATGACACGCAAGGAGCGCTTCTGCGCCGGCGCGCGGGACTCGGAGGTCCGGCGCTACTGCGAGAGGATCGCGACGAACGGGTTGATGTCGTCGAAACCGGCGCTGCCGTTGCCGTTGCAGTCGCAGTTGTACAGGTCGCACTCGGGGTACGCGGCCTGCCAGGCGGCGGGATTCGAGAGCGCGAGCACGAACGCGTTGATATCCGAGAAATCGACCACGCCGTCGCAATCGGCGTCGCCGCGCAGCCCCGGCTGGTTCGGGCACAGCGTGCCGTCGCCCCGATAGGTGCCGGCGGCCTCGCGGCATTGCACGGCGTCGATCACCTCGCACGAGCCGTCCGCCAGGATGCAGCCGCCCTCCGGGACTTGGCAGGCGTCGCCCAGACCGTCGGCGTCACCGTCGTCCTGGCCCGGGTTGTACACCGAGCGGCAGTTGTCGCAGGCGTCGCCGAGGCCGTCCTGGTCGACGTCCTGCTGGCGGAGGTTGTGCGCGGCCGGGCAATTGTCGACGACGTCGGGCACGCCGTCGTAATCGCCGTCGGGCGGCACGTCCACCAGCGGGACCTGCACGATCTGACCGGAGTGCGGGTCGTCGAACGACGCGACCGCCACGGGGAGGTAGTCGGTCCCGGCGCGGGCGTAGGCCAGGAAGACGTGCAGGCCGACTTCGGCACCCTTCTCGGCCTCGAAGACGCGGTCGGTCAGTTCCTCGATCACGTCAGCCGGCGGGCGGAGCGTGAGGTCGGGGCGGAGCATGAACTGCGGCCAGATGGCCAGGACGCGCGAGATCTGGCCCAGGTTGGAAACGGCGATCCGCAGATGCTCATCGAGAAGCGGCAGGCCGTTGATGGAACGCGGAACCGTGACCCAGCGCTCGGACTCGTGCGTCGAAAACGGATCGCTGGCACGCTGCGAATCCATGAAATCGGCACCCTGGACGGTCTCGACGCGGATGTCACTTGTTTCGGTCTCGCTCAACGGGATCGACATTTGACTCATGAAATCGAGGGCCAGCGCGTACGCGGCCGACTCGGGCCAGGCCACGTGCGGGTCGGTGTCCCAGTTGAGCAGCCGGGCGCGATTGATGTAACGCACCTTGCCGCGGTCGGTGTCGATCTTGGTCACGCGGGTGTTGGCGGAGTCGCGGGCCTCGGTGCGCCATTCTTCGGTAAGAATGACGTCGGGCAGCGGATCGCCGAGGGCGGAAGCCAGGCGTTGCGGCGTCGCGCCGGGGATCCAGTCGGGGCCGACCGCGGGCAGAAGCAGGCCGTTGTCGTAGGCGGGCAGGAGCAGGCTGATGCGGGCCCGATAATCCGCGCGGGTCAGCGGGCGCGGCAGCGGCGGGATGTCGTCATCGGAGCGCAGCGCCGGCCACAACTCGGCCGGCGCGGGTGCGAACCCTTCGCTCGGGATGCAGCCGGTGTACACGCCGCCGAGCGGCGGCTGGCCGAGGGCCTGCGCGCCGATGATGTAGAGCACGCCATGCCAGGTGGGCGTCACCGGGTCGCTCGACCAGACGTTGTCGTAGCGCTCGGAATACATGCGGCTCCAACAATTGCTCTGGCCGGAGGGGCCGACGCCGACGCCGCGCGAGACAGGGGCCTGGTCGCGGCGCTGCGGGGCCGGGTCGTTGTCGTCGGCGAAGCAGCGGTAGACGTACATGTTGTCGAGCCAGGCCAGCGCGATCGGGCAGTCGAACGAGTCCTCGGCGAAGTCGGCGTAGCGGAACGGCCAGGTGTTGAAGATATACATCACGCCGTCAAAGCCGTTGACCTGGTGCACGCCCTTGAAGGAGCGCGACCAGTTGGGGTGCCAGTCCTCGGCGTCCATGCTGGCGCACGAGGAGAGATGCAGGAACTCCAGGTCGATATCGCCAAACTCCATGTGGGCCTGCGCGGTCCAGCAATTGCCCTCGCCGGGCTCGTCCTTGTAGACCTGGCCGCACCACCCGCCGTCGGCCGCATTGGCGCCGTGGAACGCGGCCATGCACACGTCAACGTCGTCCGGCCGGTCGTTCCAGTGGTCGCGGCCCCAGGGCACGACGGCCGTGTCGGTGAAATCGCTGTCGCGGATGTAGCTCGCGCCGCTATTCCAGGAGTTGTGGTAGAAGCCGTCCCAGACCCAGCGCTGGTCGCCGCGGCCGAGCGGCGGGGGCAGCGGATTCCCGATCTCGATGTACCAGGCCGCAACCATGTCGTCCCACGAGGAGCGGTTGCTGCCGTTGCAGTCGCCTTGCCACAGGGACACGACGCGGACCAGCGCTTCGCGCTCGCCGGAGGGCGGCAGGCCGTTCGCGCCGGCCAACACAGCCGTGAGGCCCAAAGGCAGAACCAGACCGATCAGAGTTCGCATCGAACACCTCCAGTTTCGCAGGTTGAACACCTGCGCCCGCGATGCCGGCGCGTGCTGCGGGCACGCACAACGCTGCCCCACTCGACCGAATCCACAGCGCAGCACACGCAGAGCGGGGCGGTCGGCGCCGAGGCACCAGCCAGTCTCGCGCGGTGGAATGTCGGAAACGATTTCCTTCGGCCGCTGAAAGTATAGTCCGCGGCCACGAGCGGACAACTGAAATGCGGCCGGTGCGGGCCGGTTGCGCGACGCATACGACACCGGCCGAAGGGATCCTTCGATGCCCCGAATTCGCTTCAAACGGCGGTTACGCCAGAATCCGCCGGCGAGCGGTGAGGTTGCCCGGAAACCGCTGCACGAGCCCCTTGAGCTGCAAGGACGTGAGCGCGGCCAGAACCTCGCCGACGGGCAGCTCGGCCGCGCGGATCACGACGTCGGCGAGCACCGGCTCGTCGGGAATGACGTCGTAGACGCGCTGCTCCGTCTTGGACAAGCCGCTGGCGGCGGCGGCCGCGGAGGGCCCGTGTGAAGCATGGCCCGGGGCGTCCCTGGCTTGCGCTTCCGGTTCAGACGGCGCTTCGGACTTGCGGGCGAGGGTGCGGCCGACGTCGCCAAGTCCGTCGAGGATGTCTTCAAGCGTCATGACGAGCTTGGCGGCGCCGTCGCGGATGAGCGCGTTGGTGCCGAACGAGAGCGGGTCCTGGGCCCGGCCGGGGACTGCGAAGACCTCGCGGTTGTACTCGCCGGCCAGGCGGGCCGTGATGAGCGCGCCACTGCGCTGCGCGGCCTCGACCACGAGCGTACCGAGTGTCAGGCCGGCGATGATGCGGTTGCGGCCGGGGAAATTGCCCGCGTGAACTTCAGCCCGCATCGGCAGTTCGCTGATCCACGCGCCCTGCTCGAGCAGCTTGCGGGCCAGGGCTTCGTTCTCGGGCGGATAGACCTCGGTCAGGCCGCGGCCCATGACCGCGATCGAGCGCCCGCCGGCGTCGACCGACCCATGATGGGCGAAGGCGTCGATGCCGCGGGCCAGGCCGCTCACGACCGTGAAGCCCGCGCCGGCCAAGAGCTCGCCGAAGCGGCGGGCCTGCTCGCTGCCGTAGATCGTGCACCGGCGGCTGCCGACGATGGCGATGGCCACGGCGTCGGTCGGCCGCAGCTCACCCTTGACGTACAGCACGATGGGGGCGTCGGGGATCTGCTTCAGGCCGGGCGGGTAGTCGGGGTCGACGCGGCAAATGATCCGCACGCCGTGCTCGGCCGCGGTGGCGATCTCGTCGTCGACGGGCGCGGTGTCCCGGGCGCGGGCGATGGCGTCGGCGGTCTGCTCGCCGATGCCCTTGACCGTGGTCAGAACGGAGGCGGGCGCACCGAGAGCCTGTTCGGCGTCGCCGAGCTGAATCAGCAACTGCGTGAACTTGAGCGGGCCGATACCGTCCGTCAGCGCCCAGCGCAGATACACGCGCCCGGCCGGCGTGATGACCTCGGTCGTCGTCGGCATGCGCGCACTGTGCCGGTGCGTCGCGGGGAATGCAAGGGCGGGCGGGGACAGGGAACAGGGAACGGGGAACAGGGAACAGGGGGGCGGCGGGAGCCGGGAATTGGGAACCGGGGGCAGGGAATGGAGAACCACCGACAGGGAAGCGGGCGGCGGCGCGCAAGCTGTCCGTGTTTCCTGTTCCCCGTTGTGTTTCTTATGCTATGATGCGCGGCAGCCAGGAGGCCGCCGCGCATGGATGCGCCCCGCCGCCGATCGGAACCCCTGCCCGTCTCGGCCCGCTTCGCGGCGGCGCTCGATGGCTTCCGCGTCTGGCAGAACGTCGAGCTGGGGTTGTCGGCCAACACCATGGACGCCTATCGCCGCGATCTGCTGCGCTTCGGGGCGTTCCTGCATCGCCGGGGCGTGGATGACTGGAATCGCATCGACCCGCAGCTCGTGCAGGACTACCTGGTCGAGCAGAGCGCGCTGGGACAGAAGGAGACCACGCTTGCGCGGCGCGTGGTGGCGCTACGCATGTGGCTGCGGTGGCTGCACATCACCGGGCAGGTCGCGGAGGACGGCACGGCCCTGATCGAGCTGCCCAAGCAGTGGCAGCGCCTGCCGCGGACGCTGAACCTCGACCGCACGATCGACCTGATCACCGCCCCGGACCCGGAAAGCCCGCTCGGCTTGCGCGACCGGGCGATGCTCGAGCTGTTCTATGCCTGTGGGCTGCGGGTCAGCGAGCTGTGCGGCCTGCGCGAGGCGGATGTGAACGTAGCCGGGGCTTTCCTGCGCTGCATGGGCAAGGGGCGGAAGGAGCGCGTGGTGCCGATCGGCCGGCCGGCGCTCGATGCGCTCGAGGCGTACGTGCAGCATCTGCGGCCGAAGCTGATCGCGGCCGGCCAGCAGCAGGGGCGCTGGAAGACGCCGCTGAGCCGGGGGGCGGCGGCGCAACTGCCGCTGTTCCTGACGCGCACGGGCGGGCCGCTGGAGCGCACCGCGGTGTGGATGATGGTCAAGCGCGAGCAGGCCCGGCGGGGGATTCCGGGGCGCGTGAGTCCGCACACGCTGCGGCACAGCTTCGCGACGCACCTGCTGGAGGGCGGGGCGGATCTGCGCGTCGTTCAGGAACTGCTCGGCCACGCCAGCATCAGCACGACCGAAATCTACACGCACGTGCAGACCCGGCGACTCCAGGAAATCCACGCCCGGTGCCACCCGCGCGGCGCCGCGTCCTCCGGCGGCAGAGCCGCGGAGGGCGCGAAGGACCGCAAAGAATAGCAGACCCGCGCGGCTTCGGGCATTCCGAGGAGCGCCCTCCGCTTGTCATTCCGAGGAGCGCAGCGACGAGGGAGCCGGCCTCGGGCGGCGGAACCGCTCACATGCGCGCGAGCCTGCCTCATCCGTGGCCGGATCCCTCGCCGGTCGCTCCAGCGACCTCCTCGGGATGACAGCGGGTCTGCGTTTCTTGGGATGGCAGCAGGCCAGCGGGCCTCGGCGCGACGGGCAGCGCAGCGCGTTTTCGCCCTTCACTCGTTTGCGGTTCTGCGATCCTCTGCGGCTCTTTGCGGCTCGGCAGTAAACGAGTGCGAGAGGCGTCCGGCTACTTCCCGTGCTGGCAGCCCCCTTGGGCCTTGTCGCCGGCCGGCTGCTCGCTTTCTTTCGCGCCGGCGGTGCCGCAGGTCTTCGCCTTGGAGCAGCCGCCGCAGCTCTTGCCGCTGCCGCAGCCGGCAGGCATCTTCGATGCGGTCTCGAGCACTTTCGCAAACTCGGCGCCGCTCGCGAGGCCGGCGAGGTCCCGGCATTCGCGGACGTCGGTCTTGAGCGCAGCCAGGCTGTTGGGCGGCGTGCACTCGAACGCGCAACGCAACGTTGACAGGGCCCGCGACGGTTCACCGGCCAGCGCAAACAGCCGCGCCGCGTGGAAACAGATCTGGCCGTCGCAGTTCTTGGGCAGCTCTATGTTCGTCGCGGTCGTGCGGGCGGCCTCCATCTGACCGAGGTGCGCCTGGGCGAGCCCCAGGAGCACCTGTGCGTCGACGGCGCGCTGTTCGGCGGGCAGGGCGGCGAGCAGCGCCGCGGCGTCCGCGTCCTTGCCGGCGGCGATCTGGGCGGCGGCCAGCATGGTGGCCGTCTCACCCGTGTGCAGCCGCTCGTGCAGGACCTGCGCGATCGCGAGGGCCTCGCCGTTGATCTTGTAGCTCGTGTAGTAGTTGTAAAGGGCGCGGTTCATCTGGGCCCACGCATCCGCGTCCTGCTCGTTCTTGACCTGGTCGCGGATGTCGAGCACGCGCTTCAGCAGCGAGTATTCCTGGAAATACTGCTGGTTCTCCGGCTCGGTCTTCGTGGCCGACTTGAAGGCCGCCAGGGCCCCGGCGAGGTCGCCCCGCGTCAGCAGCAGCTTGCCCTGGGCGAATGCGTTGGCCGCATCCGGCTGCGCCCATGCCGCCACTGTGCCAAACAGCACGAAAGCCACCATCAGACCTGCCAGCGACCGCCGCACCATGACGCACTCCTCGTTGAGCCCGAAGTCCACGCCGTACGGCCGCGCCGGAACATGCAGTCACGCGGCCCGGCCGAGCCTTGGAGTATATCGACCGGCGGGCGAACGAAGAAGGGCGCGGGTGGGTCCGGATAACCGGGCCGGCCGGGCGGAAAGTGCGGCGAATGCGGTCGTCGCGACGAGCAAAGCGAGCAGGAAGCCGGCTGCGGCAGCGGGAATTCACGGCCTGCCGCGGGTGGCCGGAGCGGAGGACCGCTGCGTCGTTGCTGCGCTCATCGGAATGACGGCAGCACTATCATCGCGCTGCACGCGAGCGTCGGGGGCCGCCGCGCTACTGCGACAGCAGCGCCACGAACGCGTTGATGTCGGCGAAATCAAACACGTCGTCGCCGTTGATGTCGCGGTTCTCGAAGGGGCAGCCGGGGTACGTGGCGGCGTAGGCGCCCGGGTTGCTGAGCGCGAGCACAAAGGCGTTGATGTCGCCGAAGTCGACGTCGCCGTCGCAGTTCAGGTCGCCGACGAGCCCGGCGTGGGCCTGCGGGTCGGCGCCGGCCATGAAGTTCTGGTACACCTCGTCGCCCGTCAGCGCCCGGCTGTACACGGCGACCAGGCGATACTCGCCCAGCCACGGTTTGGTGCCGTAGAACTCGTCACCCAGGCCGAGTTTGTAGGCCGTGTTCCAAGTCGAGAAATCGCCGCCGACGGCTCCGGTCGCGACGACGCTCGAGTCGCGGTAGATGAACGTGTCGCCCGTCGCGGCGCGCGTGAACACGACGTGCACGAGCGACGTGCCGGCGATGCCGGCGGGCGTCGTGAGCGAGGGGAGGCCGTTGCCGCTCGTCTCGGTTGTCCGCAGGCGCACGTCGAACATGTCGGTTGCATTGCCGGCGGCGTCGCCGTGGCCGAGGGTGAAGTTGCGGGCCGAGAGGTTGTTCGAGACGGTGACGATGCGTGCGGGGCCGGCCTGCTCCGCCAGCGCGGGGATGATCCAGGCTTCGACGGTCAGTTCGTTGCTCGCCTTGCACGCGGTGATGATTTTGGACGCCGCGCCGGGCGAGCTGATCTGCGTGGCGCTGGTCAAGACGAGCCCGCCGTCCGTCCACGTCGCGCCGGCCGGGTTCTGGATCGTCAGGTCGAGCGGGCTGCCGACCTCCGAGACGTCATGGACGGTCGTGCCGCTGCCCTCGGCAAAGTCGTACAGCACCGTCAGGCCGTCGCGGACCCGCTCGTAGACGTGGTACGTGAAGGCGGCCGGCGAGTTCGGCGCGATCGGATTGGGCGGGTTGGCCTGATCGGTCACGTTGCTCACGCGCAGCGTATAGGGCACGTCGGGCGTCAGCGGCGCGGTCGTCAGGTGGACGGTCGTCTCGTTCGCCTGGAGCACGGCCGCGGTGACGGCCACGGGCGGTTCGATCGTGTAGTTGGCCGGGTTTTCGGCGCTGACCGGGTCGAGCGGCTCGGAGAAGTAGGCGCGGACTTCGGTGGCCGTCGCGGCGGCGGCCGAGAGGAGCTCGGGCGCGGTGGTGTCGGCCGTGGCCTGGCCGGCGGCCCAGATTTCGGAGGTGCCGCCGGTGGCGTCCGGGGCGCTGTCGGCGTGCCAGACGATGATGTCGGTATCGTCGAGGCTCGGCCAGCGGTCATTGAACGTGTTGCTGGTGATCTGCCAGATCTGGTTGTCGTAGCGGGCGTAGATCTCCCAGTCCTGGCCGTCCCAACCCTGCCAGGCGATGCGGCCGAGGTCGTCGATCTGGGGGTACTGGTCGTGGGTGCCGTTGGCGGTGACGGCCTGCGCGGTGCCGCCGGTCGCGGGGACGGTCATGATCTCCCAGTCGCCGCCGGTGCGGGCCATCCAGACGACCTGGCCGGGGGTGGTGTTGTTGATCTGCGGCCACCAGTCCTCGGTGGAATTGTTGGTCAGCCGCACGGGCGTGCCGCCGGTGGCCGAGCTCGAGTAGATCTCGCAGTTCGAGTCGCTGTGCCAGGTCATCCAGACCACGCGGTTGCCGTTGTTGATCTGCGGATACTCGTCCTCGAGCGTGTTGTTGGAGACGTTGACGAGGTTCGAGCCGTCTTGGTTGGCGCTGTAGATCTCCCAGTCGTTGCCATCGAAGCCCATCCACGTCACGCGGCCGGCGCTGTTGATCTGCGGCCAGACATCCTCGCGCGGCTTGGCGGGGAACGTGGCGTTGTTGTTGGTGATCTGGACGACGTTCGTGCCGTCGGCGTTGGCCGAGTAGATCTCGTAGTCGGCGCCGTCCCAGCCGTCCCAGACGATGCGGTTGCTGCTGTTGATCTGCGGGTGCCAGTCGTCCCAGTCGTTGTTGGTGATCTGCACGAGGGCGGTGCCGTCGGCGTTGGCCGAGAAGATTTCGTAGTCCTGGCCGTCCCAGCCCTGCCAGACGACGCGGCCGGTGAGGCTGATCTCGGGCGACTCGTCGGAGTGCGTGTTGTTGGTGATTCGGACCAGGCCGGTGCCGTCGAGGTTGCAGGTGTAGATCTCGTAGTCGAAGCCGGTCATGCCGGCCCAGACCACCTTGCCGCCGGCGCTGACGCGCGGGGCCCAATCGTCCTGGATGTTCGCGGTCAGGCAGCGCTGCGGACCGGTGTAGGGCTGGGCGGGGGGCGGGCTCTGGCCGAAGGCGTGGTCGCCGTTGCATTCGGGGTGGGTGTTGAAGTCCTGCGTGTACTCCCACCAGTTGTTGAGCCGCGACTGGCCGTACTCGGTGTGGCTGCCCGCGACGTGCGGCATGTGCTCGAACCACCACATGTGATGCAAACGCATGTCGCCGTTGCCCCACTCGGTGCAATTGACCCAGACCTTCTGGCCGGTGAGGTTGGGGAAGTTGACGAGCCAGTCCTCGCAGGTGCTCCAGACGTAGCGGGTATTGCCCCAGTCATAGTCGGAGAGGCTGTTGGGCGCGAAATGCACGTTGCCGCAGGCAGCGTTGTCCGGGGCGATGAGATCGTAGAGCGCGAAGCGGTACCAGGCGTCAGGCTGGGTCGTGTACGAATACGTGTACGAGAGAATCGACTCCGCCCGGTGGCCGAAGTCCTCCATCATCTCGCCCACGCCGCGCTCGTAGTTGAACACCGAGACGATGAAGATCTTGGAGCATGCGATCCGCTGCTGCGGCGGCGAGTTGCACCAGTACCCGCCGCGGCCGAGCATCCGCGTCTCGTAGCCGCCGAAGAACGGCGCGCTGTGGTCAAAGACCTCGTCGAACTGGCCTGAATCGACCTTGCGGGCCAGGTCGTAGTCGCGGGCTACGGCCTTGTAGTCGCGGGCATCCGGCTGGTGCCAGCCCGACCAGGTCGCCAAACACGCCAGGTAGGTCTCGTCCGTATAGCGGAAGCCGTCCTCCTTGATCGGCCACATGTCGGCGTAGATCGTCTGCGTCAGACGGTACTGGAGGATGCCGTGGCTGCACGCGGCGAAGTCGTCCACGTACTGCACCGTGAGGTCGAACGGGTGGTTCCAGTTCCCCACCTGGTGCAGACGCTGGCTGGCGTAGCTCTCGATGATCGGGTCAAAGGTGAGCAGCAACGCCCGGGGGAACTGGGGCTCGACGGGCTGTGCCGGCGCAGAAGGCAACACGGCTGCCACAATCAGCAGAGCGGGCCCAACGGCGTCCATCCCCCTCCAGCGGCGGGATTGCATACCATCTCCTTTACGAGGCGTTTGGGGCATCGCGCGCGACCTTCCCCGGCGGATACGCCGCCCCGAGTCGTGCGGCGCGCAGCACCGGTTCGGATGAACCCTTTCAGTAGTGTGCCTTCTCCCAGACTTCAAAGCAACGTCCTTTTCCACATATCGAGCAATCTGCGCGGCGCGGCCACGAAGGCGGCCGCGACGGGGGCTCCGCCGCGGCTTCGGTGCGCGGTGAACATCCGCGTCGCCGGTGGGATGGCCGGCACGCAAATGTTTACTGAGAAATGAGTAACGCGACGAACGGGTTGATGTCCTCGAATCCGACGGACCCGTTTCCGTTGATGTCTCCGTTTTCAAGCGGGCAGCCGGGGTATGTGGCCTGCCAAGCGGCGGGATTCGAGAGTGCCAGTACGAAGGCGTTGATGTCGCCAAAATCGATCACGCCGTCGCAGTTGAGGTCGCCGCGCCCGGAGGCAATCCGCAGCACGACGCCGGTCGTCCCGAATGGGGTACCGGTCGTGTTCGCGAGGACGTAAATCTCGCCGTCCGCATCCTGCCCGAAGCCGAGGAGCGAATGGTTCAGCCCCGTCAAGCCGATGAGGTTGAGTTCTTTAACTTCATTCGAGGCATCGAGATAGAACAGCCGACCGTCGTTCTGGAAGCTCCGCGCGAAGTCGCCGAACACGTAGCGGCCGTACAGCGCGGGGATCTCTGATCCGCGATACACGAAGCCACCGACGATCGCGAGCCCCTCGTCGTGGTCGTACTCGGCCACGGGGTCGATCAGCGCCGGGGCGGTCGCCAGCGGGACGTCCGTGACGTAGCCCGGCAGGTTGCCGTTGAAGACGAAAAAGAACGAGCCCTCCTTGTCGCGCCAGCCGTAGTTGCCGCCCGCGGTGACGAGGCTGATTTCCTCGATGTCGTTCTGTCCGACGTCCGCGACCAGCAGGTCACCGGTCAGGCTGTCGAACGAGAGGCGCCACGGGTTGCGGAAGCCCAGGGCCCAGATCTCGTCCAGCCCGGGCGCGCCGACGAACGGGTTGTCGGCCGGGATGCCGTAGTTGCCGTTCGCGGAGTTGTTGCCGCTCGGGTCAATCCGCAGCACCTTTCCGAGGATGGCGTTGATGTTCTGGCCGTTGCCACCGCAGCCGTGGCCGACGATATCAACGCCGATGAACGTCTGGCCGTTGCGGTCGTCGGCGCCGCCGCCATCGCCGAGGGCGATGTAGAGATAGCCGTCGGGGCCGAATACCAGGCCGCCCCCGTTGTGGTTGAACTGGGGCTTGTCGATTCGCATCAACTCGCGGCGGCTGTTGACGTCGACCACTGCATTCGGGTCGGTCGGGTTGTTGACCGTCCACTCGGCGATCACGCTGTGGCAGTTCGGAAGCTCGCCGCCCTGAAGCGTCGTGAAGTCGGCCGTGCCGACCGCGGGCTCGGAGGTGAAGGTGTAGAGCCGGCCGGTGGTCGCATACTCAGGGTCGAACGCAACACCGAGCAGGCCGCGCTCATCGAACGAGTTCGGCCCGAAGATGCCAAGCGGAACCAGTCGCGACGTCACGTCGAGGAAGACGCTCTTGGAGCCGTCGCCCACGTTGACGTTCCAGAGGATCCCGTTTTGATCGGTGACGTAGAGGCGGCCGGCGATGCCCGGTGCGGGCGTGCCCCAGTTCGGGGCGGTCAGGCCGCTGGCGACCGGCGCGAGCCGGACGTAGACGTCGCCGGGGGTGACCGGGGCCGGAATCGGATCGGTGAGCGGGGCGGGCAGGACCTGGCCGCGGATTTCGCCGCCCGGGAAAAGGTTGGTGTGGATGTTGACGTATCACTTGCCGGCCAGGAGGTCAGCGGCCTGGGTGGGGGTGAGCTGGGCGGAGCCGACAATCGGGCTGCCAAGCGGCAGCGTGATCTGCACGCCGGCGTTGAAGCAGGGCAGGGCGGGGCCGTGGAAGTGGGCCAGCGTCTGCGTGCCCTGAAGGCCGCTGAAGGTGATGTTCCAGTTCAGGACGTTGGTCTGCAAATCGAGCGTGGCGGTTCCGCTCCCGGTGGCCGGCGAGGTGTTGGCAGGCACCTCCTGGTCGCCGTCGAGCGTGATAACGAAGTTCTGGAGTTCGGTGGACTGGATCGTGATCGTGCCGGTCATGCCCATCGCGCAGTGGGGGATGCAGAAGTAGGGGACCGCGCCGACGCCGGACGGGACGACCCAGTCGAAGGTGGGCGTGGTCGCGTTCAGCGTCACGTTGAAGTAGGGCGTGTTGTGCACGCAGCCGGTACCGCTCGTGACGGTGTGTGTGCCAGACGTGCGGAACCAGTGCACCGTATCGCCCGGGGCGACGGTGATGTTCGCGGGTGTGAACGCGAAATTCGCCACCTCGACGTTGTGCACGGTGGCGGCGGCCGGCAGGACGATGCTCAGGAGGGCGAGGACCGAGGATCCATGGGGAAGCAGTCGAAAATGCATGAGTCTCTCCTTTTCTTGGGCATAATGTTGGCAGGTTTCGACCTGCACCCGAACGTTGGATCATAGCGCCGGGCGGGGAGTGCGGCGGGCGAAGTGCTTGCAGCAGAGGGGGGGACGGCGTGCCGCGCGTGCGGCCCGCGTCCGAAACAGGAGGTCGAGGTCGAAAAAGTCTTGCAATCGCCATCGCTGGCGGGTGCCTTACGAGCACCGGGGCAGGTGGGATTTGCTGGCAGTTTCAGGCGGCAGGTCTGCACCGCACCGCCAAGTCGAGGCGAAGCGACCGGGTGCGCGCGTGCGCCGCCGGAATGCACATCCAGGCGCGAAGGAGAAACGCATGTTCAGGCACATCCAGGGAATCCTGCCGGTGCTCTGCGCCGGCGCCATCGCGACGGGGGCCGCCGCCCAGCACTGCAACTTTGGCGAGCCGGCGGCGGGCAACTGCTACGCCCCGCGCGTCATCAATGGGTGGGTGGGCCAGCACATGGTGCTGATGGACTGTGAGGCGGCCACCGACGCGGGCAGTATCGGCGGCGTCCCGGTTGGCGACATCGTGTACTTTGACTTTGTGCCGCAGACTAGCGGGCCGGTGACGATCACGAGCTGCCACCCGTATACGATGTACGACACGGTCGTGGGGCTGTACCAGCGGCTCGAGCTGTGCGAGTTCCAGTACCTGACGCACAACGACGACACGTACGCCCCGGAGTGTCCGCAGCACTGCACGGGCTACGCGAGCCGGCTGACCTACGACGTCACCGCCGGCCTGACGTACACGATCATGGTCGGCTCGTACAACAGCAACCCGCAGGCCTGCTACCTGTGCCTGGGGCTGATCGTGACGATCGGCAGTCCCTGCGGCGACGCGCCCTGGAACTTCCACAGCTCGATGCCCCGGGCGCTGTCCGGCGTGCCGGGCGCGGAGAGCTTCCTTATCGACGCCGAAGAGGCGGTCGGGTGGGACAGCTTCAGTTGCCAGGCCAACGTCGGCGGCCTGCTGTGGTTCGTGGTCACGCCCGAGGTCAGCGGCACGCTGACGGTCGACACGTGCCGGCCGGGGACCAACTACGACACGGTGGTCCGGATCCTGGAGGGCAACTGCATCAGCGGCTGGTGGGTCGAGTTGGCGTGCGCCGACGATCTGGGCTGCGGCTACCACCCCACGGCGGCGTATGCCAGCGCGGCGGTGTCGGCGGGCACGACTTACTACGTCGAGGTGGGCGGTTATTACGGCTCCGGCGGCTGCCTGGAGCTGATGAGCACGATCCAGGGCGTGGCGTCGGGCGCGTGCTGCTACGACGGGTGGTCCTGCACGTACACCGACGCGACCACCTGCGCGCAGCTCGGCGGCACGTTCTACGAGGACTACGACTGCTCGGATACGAACGGAAACGGCGTCGCCGACGTGTGCGAGCAGGGAGACCCATGTGTGAATGACACGCAGGCACCGGTCGCCCTGCTGGACTCGCCCGGCGACTTCGCCTGCGTGCCGCTCAGTGGTTATTCCAACATCGTAGGGATCGCCAGCGACCCCGAGGACCACCTCTGGTACTGGACGCTCGAAGAACGCGGCATGAACGAAGCCAACTGGACCTACATCACGTCCGGCTTCCAGCCGGTCTACGGCGAGTTCTGGGGCTGGACTCCGGCCGCCCCGGGCTACCGCATGCTGCGCCTGACGGTGCTGGACGAGTGCGGCCACGCGTCGACGGCCGTGCGGCTGGTGTACGCGGACCAGGGCCCGACCGCGGTCCTCAACAGTCCGGGCGAGGGCGCGGTGGTCGGCGGGAGCGTGTGCATCAACGGCTGGGTGAGTCACGGCGTGTGCGCCCTCTCATGGAACCTGTACATCCGCCGCTCCGGCGACGAGTGGGCCGTGCTGGCCAGCGGCAACGCGCCGGTCTACAACCTGCAACTGACGTCGTGGGACTCGAGCGGGCAGACGGGGTCGTACGAGCTCTGGCTCGTGGCGGAGTCGATCGGCGGCATGGACGATGCGCTGGTGCACTTCGAGGTGGACAACGCAGCCCCGACGGCGGCGCTGGCCGCGCCGACCAACTGCCAGGTCCTGGACGGCGAGATCCCGATCTACGGAACGGTGCATGACCCGCACCTGGCGGGCTGGGCGCTGCAATGGTCCGGCGGGCCGTCGCACGCCTGGAACACGATTGCGAGCGGCGCCTCACCGGTCATAGGCGGGCTGCTCGGAGCATGGGATGTGAGCGAGCTGCCGACCTGCCCGTACGCTCTTCGGCTGGTTGCCTCGGACACGGCCGACGTGAGCTGCACGGGCAACCCGCACTACACCGAATACGTGGTGACGGTCAACGTCGGCGAGCCGGGCGGCGGCGGCGACGCGGATCTCGACGGTGACGGCGACGTGGACTTCGAGGACTTCGCGCTGTTCTCGCTGCTGTTCACCGGCCCGCCGTAGGGCGCTGGGCCAACGGACGGATCGGGCCGGCACGGCGCTCAGTCGGCGCGAGACGGATTCTCGAACAGTGTGCCGAGGAGTGCTGCGGGCGAGAAAAAGAGCCGGGCGGGTTCCGCGACCCACCAGGGCCGCGAACCCGCCCGGTTTCTGTTTTTCAGACGCGCCGGACGCGTGGATCCGGCGCCGCTTACGAAGTTGCGCGGCTATCCGGCGAGCAGCGCGACGAACGCGTTGATATCGCCGAAGTTGACCACGCCGTCGCCATTGACGTCAGCGGTGCTTTCCGGGCAATCGGGATGCGCGGCCAGGTACGCGGCGAAGTTGCTCAGCCGCAGGACGAAATCGTTGATGTCGCCGAAGTCGACGCTGCCGTCGCAGTTCACGTCGCCGGCGGCGAAGGGCGGCGCGAGCTGGCCCCAGATCTCGATATCGTCGATGTTCCAGCCGGGGTAGGTCACCGAGTGGTCGGTCGGACCCATGACCCAGCGGATGTACGCCGTGGGCGCGTTGTTCAGCGCGGCCACAGGCACGCTCTGCTGCGACCACGCGCTATCGTTCACGTCGGTCGAGTTGTGCCACACCAGCGTCCAGGTCGTCCCGTCGGTCGAGACCTGAATGCTGGCCTGGTCGAACTGCTCGACGCCCAGCCAGCGCCAGAACTTCAACGTCACGTCGCTGACGTACGTGCAGTCGATGGCGGTCGTCGTCAGGCTGTACGCCGGCATGTTGTTCGCGTAGTCGCCGCTGAGATTGAACCCGTAAACCTTCGAGCCGGTGTGCCCGCCCGTGGGGTCGGCCGCGTGGCTGCCGCCGCCGAGCGGCGTCCCGAAAGCCCAGTTCCCTTGGGTGCTCCAGCCGGGGTTCTCGTCCAGCGGGTAGCTGTACACGATCTCCGAGACGCCCGTGACCGTGATGGTCACGTTCGCCACCGGCGAGTCGCCGCCCTCGGGCGGCGTGCCGCCGTCGTTCGCCTTGAACGTGAACCCGTCCGACCCGCTGAAGTACGCGGCCGGATAGTAGAGCACCTGATTGCCGTTGGCGGCCAGCGTGGCCGGCACGCTCAGGATCACGCCGCCGTTCGGATCGACCAGGTAGCCGTTGGCCGGCAGGCTCAGCACGATGGTGTTGACCACGCCGGGCGGGACCGGCTCGCCGTCGTCATCCGAGAGGAGTTCGATCGTCACCGGCGTGTTGGTCGTGGTCGCGGCCACCAGGTCCTCGACCTTGGGCGGGTGCGGCCCGCAGGCTTCCTCGGCCGCGAGGACCGCCGCGTAGGCGTCGACCATGCCCCAGCCGTAGGAGTTGTCCTCGCCGGCCGGGCCGAGGTCGTGGGCGGTGTCGTAGATGATCTGCTTCATCTGCTCGACGGTGAGGTCCTCGCACATCTGCTTCATCAGTGCCATCACGCCGTTGATGTGCGGCGAGGCCATCGAGGTGCCGTCCATGTATTGGTAGCCATTCGGCGGGACCGCGGAGCGTACGTACACGCCCGGGGCGGCAATGTCGGGTTTGATCGCCGCCGATCCGTCCGGCGTGCAGTAGGTCGGGCCGCGCGAGGAGAAACTGGCGATCGGCCAGCCGCTCACGTTGGCGTTCACCGCGGCCACCGCCATTGTCCGATAAGCGTCCGTGGCGCGGTCCGAGGGCCGGCGGAGGGTGTTCGCGCCCGGGCCTTCGTTGCCGGCAGAAAAGATGATCGCGCAGCCGGCGGCCTCACAGGCGTCGAGATAGGCCCAGAAGTCCTGGTCGCAGGGCGGGTAGCCCATGCTGCTGGTCACGCCCCACGAGTTCGAGCAGACGGCCGGAACGTCCCAACTCGTGGCGGGGTTGCCATCGGGGTCCGCGAACCACTGGAAACCGGCGATGACATCGGCGTGGAAGGCCGGCCCTACGCCCTGGTTGATGCAGTTATCGGCGATCCAGCGTGCGCCGGGCGCGACGCCGATCTCAAGGCCGGGCGGGCCGCCGCACACCGTGCCCATGGTGTGGGTGCCGTGGCCGTAGCCGTCCGAGGGGAATGTGCTTGGCGGGTTCGCGAGGGCGTCGTGCCAGGCCCATTCCGGGTGGCCGGCGTACTGGGGCAGGAGGCCCGCCCAACGGCTTGCCAGCGCGGGGTGGTTGCCGGCGACGCCGGTGTCCATGTTCGCGACCAGCACGCCGGTGCCGTCGATGCCCATGGCCCAGACCTGCGGGACGTTGATCGCAACCAGGCCGGGCTCGGGGGTACGCAGCGGGTCGTCGGTGGCCGGCTGCATCCGGGTCGGCTCATCCAGACTGACGGGGTGGTTCACGTAAACCTTGTCGACGCTGGGATGGGCCGCGAGGAACTCGATCTGCGCGGCCGGGGCGTCGACGCGGATGATGTTCGCGATCCAGAAGGCCTCGTAAGACCGGACGAGGCCGACGCGCTGCATTTCCTCGAGCTCGGCCAGCAGGGGGGCTTGGGTGGCCTTGGCCTTGGCCTGGAGGGCCCGCACGACCGTCTCGTGGCGCTGCTGGGCGTTGGCCCGTTGGGCGGTGAGCTGACGCGAGAGCGCGTCGATGTTGACCTTGTCATGCAGGTAAATGAGGGCCGAGACGCTCTCGTCGGGGGCGCGAGCCGCGAGGATGTCTTGCAGCTCGGGGTCGATGACCCCGGCTCCCGCGGTGCTCGCCACCGCAACGACCACAAATCCACAAAGCACCAGTCTGTTCATCACGGATTCTCCTTGATGGAACGCTTCGACCGCGCGGGCTGTCCGCGGGTGGTCACACCGGTCTCAGGTCGGCGCGGGGAGAGGCAGAAGAGACGGGCCCCGAGCCGTCGTGCCACAGAACGGGTCTTCGTTTCCCTGCCGCGTTCCGCAGCGCGGCTCAAAATGCACCGTGCCCCGGAACACCAACTCCGGCCGCCATGCTCATCGTAGCAACCGCGCCATACGCGTACAAGCGTGGATTGGCGGAAACGCCGCACGGAGCGGCTATCGGTTCGAGCAGGCCCCACGCTGCGAAGGTAGCAGCCCGTCGAAAGAGGGAACGGGAGCGCGGGAGCGGCTGTTGGCACCGCCGTGTGGGTGGGTTGGTGCGGAGCCGGCCCCCTTGTTCAAGGAGGCAGTAGGCGCGGCAGCGCAGCCAGTAAAATCGGCTCCATAATGTCTTCAGAGCGAGCTCGGCGACTCGCCGCCGCCGGGCGGGCGATTGCGATAGGATGCGCGAACGTGCCCCGGACGGCGGCATCCCGTCGACCGAGTCGGAGCGTCGCTGCGACGCGTCACCGCAGGGTTCCGGCGGCGCGCGAGGGTCACCCATGCCACGCAGATCGAATCCGCCCCACGTCGCCCAGGTGATCGCGGCCCTCGACCGGATCGCGCCGTTCGCCAACGCCGCGGACTGGGATAACGTCGGTTTGTTGGCCGGCCGGCCCGAGTGGCCCGCGCGCCGCGTCCTGCTGGCCGTCGACCTGACGGACGCGGTCGCCCGTGAGGCCCTTGCCCGCCGGATGAGTCTGCTTCTGCTTTATCACCCACCGATTTTCAAGGGCATTCGCTGTGTCACCGAGACGGCCGATGCGCCGACGAGGCTCCTTCCCGATCTGCTCACGGCGCGCGTCGCCGTCATCGCAGTGCACACGGCGCTCGATGTGGCTCGGGGTGGGACCAACGACGTCCTGCTCGATCCGTTCAAACCGGTTGAGCGCTATCCGCTGGAGCCCGCGGTCCGGGATGACGACGATTGCAAGCTGGTGGTGTTCGTGCCGCCGGCCGAGGTGGACCGGCTGCGGGCCGCGCTGTCCGCGGCCGGGGCGGGCGTGATCGGCCACTACGACGAGTGCAGTTTCGGAATCCCCGGTCGGGGGACGTTTCGGGGCGATGACAGCACGCATCCCACGGTCGGGCGTCGCGGGCGGCTCGAGCACGTCGACGAGATCCGGCTCGAGATGATCGTGCGGCGCGACCGACTCGGGCCGGTCGTCCGCGCGCTGTACGCGACCCATTCGTACGAAGAGCCCGCATTTGACATCTACCCGCTGCGCGGCGTGATCGGCCGGGGAGAGGTCGGTATGGGCCGCGTCGGCGTGCTGCGACGGCCGACACGCGGGGATGTCCTGCTGCGGAACCTACGCGGCACGGTGGACCTGTCGGCGGCGATGGTGGTGGGCGAGTTGCGCCGGCCGTTCCGGTCGGTGACGGCGGCGGCGGGCGCGTTCGGGGTGCGGGCGTTCCGGGACCCGGATTCGCTCGTCCTCACGGGCGAGTTCAAGCACCACGACGCGCTGGAGCTGTTGAAGCGCGGCGTGACGGCCGTGCATCTGGGGCATTGGGCAAGCGAGCGGCCGGTGCTCGGACGGCTGGCGATGCGATTGAAAGCGCAGGTGCCGGGCTTGCGTGCGGCACTCGCGCGTCACGATCGCGGGCCGCTGGCGGCGTACCGATAGGGGCGGCTCAGGCGACGGGCGGCGGCTCGGGGGATTCCCCATCGGCGGCGCGCGCCCCGGACAGACTTGGAGCCTGGGCCGCGGTCGCCTCGGGGACAGGCGGGGGAAGGGTGGGGGCTTCCTGCGGCGAAGCCGGGGCCGCGTGCGTCGTAACGACCTCCGCGGTCGCAGCAACTCCGACGAGGGCTTCCATGGGAAAGTCGACTTGCGTGTACCCGCGCGTGTGGGCGAGGTCTAGGATGGCGGCCCGCAGCTGCGGGGGGGCACCGGTGTGCGGCAGGAGCAGTCCATACGTCCGATCGCCCGCGCGGTCGATCGCGAGCATGCCGATCGCCACCAGCCGGTCGCCGTGGAATGCGCCCTTGAGGATGCCGGCGGCACGCTCCTGGTGATCAATGAGATCGAGCGTGAACGCTTCGGCGGTGACCGCGGACTCTTCGAGCGGAACGCGCGGGTCGGCTCCGGGACGATGCTGAAGCAGCATGACCATCGCGGGCCACTCGGCCCGGGTGAGGTCGCGCAAGGTCAGGTCGCCGCGAAGGTCGGCAAACGGATCGGGCGCGGCGCCGCGTACCCGCACCATGGTGAGCCGATCGGCCGGCGCCCACGCGGCCCGGCGCAGCGGCTCAAAGCCGAACTTGCCGTAGAGGCCGAGGTCAAGCTCGGCGGTGGTGCTGAGGTATAGCCGCCGGCCGCCGGTCATCTCGAACCA
The DNA here is from genome assembly GCA_964564785.1 of uncultured Planctomycetales bacterium. Taxonomy (GTDB): domain Bacteria; phylum Planctomycetota; class Phycisphaerae; order UBA1845; family Fen-1342; genus CAZMCT01. The sequence goes on along the minus strand of CAZMCT010000040.1, from coordinate 6,403 downwards.
GGAAAGGAGGGTGGTGATCAGGCGATGGGCGTAGCCTCGGCGGCGATGCTCGGGGCGGGTGTAACAGTGGCCGAGGATGCCCGTGTCTCGGAAGCGGTTAATGCAGGCGCCGGCGAGGAACTGGGCCGAGGAGGGCATGACCGCGTAGGCGTCTTGTGCGCCGGGCACGCCGCGGGTGAGCCGGAGTTCGATATCCCTCAGCCAGGGCTGCCCCTTGTGGTGCAGCAGGTCGTTGAGGGCCGGCCAGCGGATCGGAGCGGGCGGGATGATGAGCATCGGCTTCATGCGGCTGCCCGAATGCGCGGGAGTCCACGCGCGCCGCTCATCCTACGCCGCCGGACGGGGATGTCCACACCTAAACCGGTTCCGCGCATGCGAATGCGGCCCGATGTCCGCCGTATCGGGGCGAAACACACGGGCCGCGGCTGGCCGCGCGAACGGTTCAGGCGAACATGATCGTTCCGGTGAGGATGCCAATGACGATCACGATGAAGCTGATCCAGAACATGACTCTACTCCGCAAGGACGCCACTGCACCTATCGGAAACGTGAGGTGGCAGACTGAAGCGTCGGAGGCCGCGGACGTGAGGGTTGGACGAGCGGACGGCGATGGGGTATGACGACCGCATGCCCCCGTGCGACGCCCGGACCGCCGAGCTGCTGGCCGATCTGAACGAGCCGCAACGTTGCGCGGTGCAACACCGCGACGGTCCCTTGCTGGTCGTCGCGGGTCCCGGGAGCGGCAAGACGCGGGTGATCACACGGCGGGCGGCGTACTTGGTGCATACGGGGGTCGCGCCGCGAAACGTCCTGGCGATCACGTTCACGAACAAGGCGGCCAGCGAGATGCGCCGGCGGATCGAAGCCCTCGGCGTCGCCCGAGGGATGTGGATTTACACGTTCCACGCGCTCGGCGTCCGGTTGCTGCGCGAGTTTGGGGCGCTGGCGGGGCTGGCGGGCGATTTTACGATCTATGACGAAGACGACAGTCTGCGGGTCGTCAAGGAAGCCCTAGAGCGGGTCGACGCGGTTCGGGGCCTGCTGGAGCCGCAGGAGGTGCGGGCGCGGATCAGCGACGCCAAGAACCGGCTGGAGACGCCCGCGGCGGTTGCTGCGCAGGCCGACTGGCACATGGAGCAGGCGTTCGCCCGCGTGTATCAAGTTTACCAGCAACTCCTGGAGCAGCGCGGCGCGGTCGATTTCGACGATCTGCTCATGAAGGTCGCGATCGTGCTCCGCGATCAGCCCGACTTGGCCGAGCGCCTCAGTGTGCGCTTCCGTTACCTGCTGATCGACGAGTATCAGGACACGAACCACGCCCAGTACCTGATCGCGCGCTACCTCAGCCAGACGCACGGCAACGTCTGCGCGACGGGCGACCCTGACCAGAGCATCTACGGCTGGCGCGGAGCCGACCTCCGCAACATCCTCGAGTTCGAGCGCGACTTTCCCCGTGCCGAGATTATTCGCCTCGAGCAGAACTACCGCTCGACGGGCCACATCCTGAGCGTCGCCGATCGCCTGATTCAGCGCAACCAGTACCGCAAGCACAAGACGCTCTGGACGCAGAACGCGGCCGGCGAACCGGTCAGCATATGGCAGTTCGCCGACGATCGCGACGAGGCCGAGCGGATTGCGCGGAGTATCGCGGAGCAGCGCGGCGGCGGCCGGGCCTGGAGCGACTTCGCCGTGTTCTATCGGATCAACGCGGTCTCGCGCGGGTTGGAAGACGCCCTTCGTCAACACGGCATTCCCTACCGTATCGCCCGTGGCGTGGCGTTCTACCAGCGCAAGGAGATTCGCGACACGCTGGCGTACCTGCGGCTGCTGGTGAATCCGGCCGACGACGTCTCGCTGCTGCGGATCATCAACACGCCGGCTCGGGGGATCGGGAAGACCACGATCGAGAAGCTGCGCATCGCCGGCAACGAGCAGAATCGCCCGCTGCGCGAGCTGCTGCGGTTTCCGGAACGCGTCACCGGGTTGAAGGGCGGTGCGCTGGCAAAGCTGCGGGCGTTCGCCGAGTTGCTCGACAGTTTGCAACCGCTGCTGGAGGTGCCGGTGCCGGAGGCGGTGAGCCAGGTGCTGCTGCGCTGCGGTTTGGAAGACGACCTGCGCCGGGAGCGCGACTCGGGCGGAGAGGACCGGTTGGCAAACGTGCAAGAGCTTGTCACGGCGGCCGTGCGCTATCTGCAAGAAGCCGAGGCGCCGTCGCTGGCCGATTTTCTCAGCCGCACCGCGCTCGTCAGCGATCAGGACGGGGTGGACGAGACGGCCGGCGCGGTGATGCTCATGACGCTGCATGCGGCGAAGGGGCTGGAGTTCCCGGTCGTATATCTGGTGGGCCTCGAGCAGGGTCTGTTGCCGCACGACCGGGCGCTGAAGCACGCGGGGGACATCGAGGAGGAGCGACGGCTGTGCTTCGTCGGGCTGACCCGGGCCCGCGAGCGGCTCTTCCTGACGCGGGTGGTCGAGCGGACGATCCGGGGCCGTCCGACGCCGCGGCCGGCGTCGCAGTTTCTGCGCGAGTTGGACGACGGCACGTTGGCATGGCGGGATTTCCAGAGCCCGCGGGTAGGCGCGCCGCGCGTCGGCGTCCTGGAGGGTTTCGTGCCACTGGTGGACGACCTGCCGCCCGACGAGGCGGCGCGCATCGTCCCACGTCGGGGGCGCTGGCGCGCGACTGTGGCGGAGGATCATGCGGACGAAATCGAGGAAGCGGCCGAGCGCGATGAAACGGCGCTGCGCAAACCCGGCCGCGAGAGCAAGCGCGCGGGGGGCGGCACACGGCCGCCGGAGCTGCGGAAGCACGAGGTCGCGGACGAAACGGACGGGCTGCGAGACGTGCCCGAGGGCGCGGACGACGTCCGCCCGTTCTTGCGGCTGCGGAAGCCACCGCGGTCGCGCGCGACCCGACAGGCCGCCTCCGCTTTCGCCGACTGGCGGGCGGGGATGCAGGTCGAGCACGAGTCATACGGCGTGGGAGAGGTGGTCTGGGTCCGCCCGGTCGGTGAAATGACGCGGGCGGCGATCCGCTTCCCCGGACACGGCGAGGTGGTCATGATCCTGGAGTACTCCCCCATCCGGCGGATCCAGCGGAGCTAGCGGCCGCGCGCTGCGCCGCGCGGCCGGTTATACTCTCCGGCCGGCCGCGGCGATGAACCGCGTGAATCTGTACGGGAGGTGCCCCCGAATGCCTGACCCAACGGCTTCCCCGTCGCCCCGGACCCACAGCCGCGTTCTGGCCACGCTGAAGGCCCTGATCCGCACGCGCATCACGGCCGGTCTGCTGACCGTGCTGCCGATCATCGTCACGCTGTGGCTGTTGGCGGTGATCTTCCGCGTGCTGCGCGATGCCTCGCGCTGGGTGGTGATGGGGCTGCTGGAAAGCAACTGGTTTCAGGAGAACATCTGGAAGCTTGCGCCGGGCACGACGCGGCCGGACGTGGTCGACTCGGAGCTGCGGCTCAAGCAGTTGCTGTTCGAGCATCCCTGGCTGGACTGGGGCATCTCGATTTTCTCGGTGCTCTTGACGTTTTTCCTGCTGTACCTGATCGGGTTGTTCACCGCGAACCTGATCGGCCGACGGGTTCTGGAGTGGCTGGAACTGCTGGTCGACCGCCTGCCACTGGTGAAGACGATCTATCGTACGCTCAAGCAGATCGCGGGGCTGTTTTCGGGCGACCAGACCAAGGGCTTTCAGCGGGTGGCTCTGGTCCCGTTCCCCAGCGAAAAGACGCGCTCGGTCGCATTCATCACGAACACGATGCGCGACTCGATCAGCGGCGAAGAGCTCTGCTGCTGCTTCATCGCCACGACGCCCAACCCCACCACAGGCTTCGTGTTCATGCTGAGGCGCAGCGAAATCATCGAAGTGAACTGGTCGGTCGAGGAGGCGATCAAACTGCTGATCTCAGGCGGCATCCTGGCGCCGACCTACATCACGATGATCAGCGGCCCGTTCGCCCCGGCGCGGGCAGAAGCGCCGTAGCGTCTGCTGCGCGGCTCGGCTGCCGTGGCGCGTGGCCGACGTTCCCCGCCGCCCGCGGGGTCACTTTTTGAAGGGCGAAGTCACACCAGCCCCAATGGGTCGCCGCCCGACCTGCGGCCGCACGCCGGCGAGCAGGTGCGCGGGCAAAGCGAGTCCGGCTTCGGCGGGCGCTACACCCCCGCGAGGGCGTGGTTCGCGGCCCGCTCGGCCGGCGGCGTCTGGCCGTTGCTCTTGACCGTCAGGACGTAGAAGCTGCCGTAGGTAGTCGAGCGGTCGCGGGCGAGCAGCTCGCGGGCCAGCTTGTCATGCCGTTCGACGCGGTGGGCGATCGAGCTGGGCGGATCGAGCGCGTAGCTGCCCGAGCGGTAGATCAGCGTCGCGCCCGGCGTCGCCGCGCGCAGCACACTGTGCAGGGTGGACTCGAAGAGCTCCGGCGTCATCCAGTCGAAGATGTCCAGGAGGTTGAACTTGCTGATGCTTCCGGGGGGCTGGGTGTCGAGGAAGGGGCCCAGCCAGCCGTTCACCACCAGCACCCGGTCGAGGTTGCGTCGCAGGGTTTCGTAGTTCTGTTCCAACAGGTAGGGCGGCACGCGCTGTCCGCGGAAGCGGCCGGTCACCGCCTGGCTGAGGAAGTAGTTGTCGTAGATGGGGACGCGCGTGAGGGCATACTCGACGCGTTCCTTGACGTACTCGTACATGTCGTGCCGGCCGTCGACGAGCCGGTACTGCTCCGGGTGAACGCCGGCCAGGTACATGAACGGCTTGAACGTGACGAACCGCCGCGACCACGGGCCCCACAGCCGCGGCTCGACGTACGTGTGATACCAGGCCTGTTGTTCCTCGAGCGACTGGAGCTCGAAGAACTTCTCGATCTGTGCGGCGGAGAACCCCAACGCCCGCAGAAAGCGACGCAGCAGCCGGCAGAACAGCCCCATCCGCCCGAAGTTGTAGAGCCCTCGGGCCGCCATCCACAGATTCTCATCCCAGAACCGCGCCGCGCGGGCCGACAGGCGCGGCCGCAGCTTGCCCCGGTACACACGCGTCACCACGCCCGGGTCGCGGGCGGCGAAGATGTCGAAAAACGTCGCGTGATCGACCGCGGCGATGGCCGCCAGCTTGAGTTCGAGGATCGCGTTCTGGGCCGGGTTGCCGTCGATGCAGATCAACCGGCGCGGGCTCTGACACAGGAAGTTCAGCGGGTTGCAGCCGGCCGAGCTGATCGAAAGCACGGTGTCATCGCCGGTCAGTTGAAAGGCCTGCCGGTCCATCTCCGGGTCTTCCCACGACATGTTGAAGACGATGCCGCGAAACACGAGCCGCTCCAGCAGCGCCCGCGACTCGTTCGCCGGCATGTCCAGCACCTTCACCATGCTCACGGTCCTTTCCGCCCGACGGCCACGAAGTTGTACCCGCCGAGCCAGTACTGCACGTTCACCCCCTCAAGCACCCGCCGCAACTCGTCCTCATACGGCCGCAGCGTCTCGACGTGATTCAGGCGCAGCCAGCTCCGCCACAGCGGCGCGAGCGGGCCCCAGCCCGCGAAGCGGCTGAAGTCCAGCACGGCCAGCCGCCCGCCCGGCCGCAGATGTGCGCACGCCCGAGCCACGGCGGCCTGCCAATCGGGGATCATGGTCAGGCTGTAGCCGAAGAATGCGGCGTCGAACATCCGGCCGAGGTCGAGGCGGGTCGCGTCCATTTCGACCAACTCGACGTTCGTCCAACCGTGCCGGGCCACGCGCCGCGCGAGCCCGAACAGGTCGGCGGTCTCCTCGGCCGGCAGGTCGAGCCAGCAGGGTCCGTGGCGCCGCGAGACGACGAGGCAGTGGCCCGCCGCCAGCGGTTGCAGGTCGAGTAGCGCCAGCGACAGGCGGCTTTCGGC
>CAZMCT010000040.1:0-523 GCA_964564785.1 uncultured Planctomycetales bacterium | reverse complement strand
GCCGCGCGGCGCGCCGCAGCATGTCGCCCGAGAAATCGACGCCCGTCAGCCGGCCCGCCGCGGGATCGAGCGGCTCCAGCAGATATCGAAAGTTCAGCCCCGTGCCGCAGCCGATCTCGAGCACGCGGTGGTCCGGCCGCAGATTCATGGCCGCGACCGCCCTCCGCCGTCCGTGGAGGATCATCCAGCGCGTGTGGTCGTACACCAGCGCCTGATAGCGGTAGAAGCGTTGCACGGCTGTCTGCGACACGCGGGAACTCCGTCAGAGCGGGCGGCGCCGCCGGTGTCGCCGACCCCCCGAAGGGCCGCGCCAACCCACCAGCCCGCCAGCATACCCGGCCGCCTGCCGGGCGCGTAGCAGCCTGTGGGGAAAGGGGGGCGGACTCCGTGACAACTCACGATCACGCACGGCAGCGGCGACCCTCACTCCCGCGGTGCCGGCCACCTTTTTCAACGGGCCGGCCGGGTGCACCCTCGGCGTCCCCGATCGGTCGCCGCGCAGGGCGAGCCCGCGGCCGGGGCC
>CAZMCT010000039.1:0-28761 GCA_964564785.1 uncultured Planctomycetales bacterium | reverse complement strand
GCAAAACAGGCCAAGATTGCAGCAACGCTCATGAAGCTGGTGAATAATCCGGGCTCAAGGTCAGCGGTTCGCAACGACTCGGGCGAGTCTACGAAGCGAGCCGCCTTCTCCTGCCAGTCAGGCCAGTCGAACTTGACGACCCACCCGTATCGGTAAAGGGCTTGCTCGAAGGCCGCCAGTTCAGGGCTGAAATTGAATGAGGGCATTGTGAAACAGCCGTCCCTCTCCTGCGTCGGCGTCCAACCGCCTGCCGATGCCCCTTCCGCTTCGAACCTCGGCAGGAACTCGACGAGTGCATCGATCCGCTTGGCCAACGAGAAGGCCGCCGCTTCAGGATCGATGGGTTCGAACTCCTCGAAGGACTCCGTCATGCGGTAGCTTCCTCCGTGAGCCGCATCGCGGACAAGCAGGCGCATCCTGCGAAGCCGACGGGCTTGGCTCGGGGCCGCTCGCAGGCGAAGCGGAAGCCGTCGCAGGCGAGGCCGCCCGCCTCGTCTGCACGGAGCGGATCAACTCCACCAACTGACTCCCGCCGACCAGCGTGATTCGATTTTCCTGGGCGAAGCTGGTCGCTTCGGACGTGAACGTTCCGTAGCTCACGACGATGCCGTAGTCCGCCTTCTCGCTTGCCATCACGCCCCGCAACTCACGGACGATCTTCACGCCGACCGTCCAGGTCTTCCAGTGCTTGCACTGCACGAGCGTCGTCTGCCCGTTTCGTCGCAGAACCACATCAACCCCGCCGTCCCCCGCCGAATCGCCCGTTCGCTCAACCGCGTAGCCCTGGCGGCGATAGGCCTCGGCGACCAGCTCCTCGAATTCGGCCCACGACAGGTCGCCCACGCTGTCCAGCCCCGTCTGGCTGTCGAGCCGCCGCCGATGCATCAGCTTCTTCAACTCGGCGAGCCCCCAGATGAGCAGGACCAGGAGGGCTGTAAATGGAGCGAGCTGGATGGAGATCGGCACGAGCACCGCCCCGAAGGACTTCGCCACCTGATCGTCGGGGCCACTCATGCCCGACACGATGGCGGGGACGATCAAGCGGAAGAGAGCGTAAGCGAACGCCGCACAAACTGGGCCGACCCACCACGGCATCCCGACGAGGGCTTGGAAAAACGCATCGAGTCCCGACTCTTTGTTCCGACGTGCCATGCTCGCCCTGCTGCGTCCGCCGTCTTGCTGTTGCGTGATCAACACCATGATAAGTTGATCGCGGCTGAAGTACGAGACCCGCTCCGCGTTTCCGTCTCGAAGCGCGGGCTCTCCGCAGGGCCGATGATGGCCCCACGGTCAGCGTAGCACGACGGTACGACGAGGCAGGTCGGACCCAGGGGCGACGACGCGGTAAAATGCTGCCCACAAGCACGGCTTCTACGGCTCAAGTGCGGAGATTCAGCCATGCGTCGTCGTTGGCAGCTCGCTGCGAGGCCTGCTCCGACCGCTATCGGCTCTTCCGCGTGTTCGATTTCTCGAAGGCCTCCAGGGTCTACGTACTGAGCGGAGCGATCTCAAAGGTGTGCCGCCTGGAACCGATTCAGTTTCGGGCGATTATCTGATCGGAATACCGTGATTCTGTGGTCTCCTCGTCGCCTCGCAGAGGCCGCCCCCCATAGCGCGGGAAGACGGGGTACTTGCGCCATACATCCGCAAAACGATCATTGACGTTGTGAAAGACGCTCTTGTTGCGGCAGTGGTAGCGTAAAGCCCCAAACGCTGGTCCCCGCTCAATCACTACCAAGTACATAGCTCGCCCGCAACATCGGCACTTCGGCCTGTCGTTTACGTCGGGCTGTGGCAGAAAGCGATACTCATAGGCAAGCTTGCCTCTCATTCGGTATTCGTCGTCCGCATCGAACACAAAGAACTGGTCAACAGGATGAAAACCCCACCTGGCCCGAAAACGCTCCTTTTCTTCGTCTGTCATCAGGCGATAGCGTAGAAAGTCTGGATGCAGCGGAATAGGAAATTGTTTTTTGGATACGATTTCCCAAGTCTGAGCAAGTAGCTTGTTAGCTTCTTTAATTACTTTCTGACGTTCTTTGAGTCTTTTCTCCCGCCTATAGGCCTTCCGCTCTTCGTCGGACAAATCAAGCCCTTTCAAAATCGGCGGACAACGAACAACCTGACTCTTGGGCTCGTAAGGGATATCATCAAACGGATCAAGCAGGTAAGACTTGGTACAAGGAGCCCCTTCAGTAGAAGTACACAAGGCATTGCTACGCAATGCGGGTTTGTTTGCTTCTTTCTCATTTCCAGAATCGGAGTCGGAACCATCAATGAAGAGAGAAGAAACACAAACCTGACAACCGTTAGGTTGTCCCTCGCTCTCATGTATTAAAGATAGGGCTCCCCGTACCCACAAATATTCGGTTGTCCTGCACTTCCAAACTGCCTGTTGTATGATTGTAAGGATGCCCTCTTCTCTCAATCTTTTGAGCCATTTCTTGACGTGCTTTTCGCTATGCCCAGATTCGCGAGCTATCTGTTTAGTCCCGATTTGCACTCGGTTGTCCCGAGCGTATTTGACAATAACGAATAGAATGTCTGACACGGTTCGCTTTGCAGTCTGCGCTTGTCGCTTATCGAGTCCCGCAAACAGATTGTCCATCTGAGATACTCCCAAAAAAGACGCTGCCCACGGCAGCGATTGCGAGTCCGCTGCCGTGGGCAATCCAACGTGCACGTCTTGGGAGAATAGATTGTATCAAAGCGTTTCGTGTGCCTCGCAACAGACTTTACGTTGGATCGCGTCATGCCGCATTATACAACGCAATCCGAATTGAGTCCTTCTTCTTGCAAGTGATTTTCTTTGCGGATGCAATACTTGCAGCGGTCGCAAGTAAGTGTATTCAACGTTCCATTCTGAGTAGGACAGACAAGCGAGTCCGCCATTCGCACCAAAGGCTCAGAATCGCAATTAACCGCTCCCCGAAAGACGATGAAGACGGGAGCGGGCGGACAATCGAAGTCCGTGTCCGCGAGCCACGCCACGCGGGTACCTGGTACGGCTGGCGGAAGCTTCGTGTCCCGATCCGCAGATAGGAGCAACGAGAAATTCGGGCGGGACGCAAGCTCCGCCAGCGGAGCCAGAAGCTCGGGGACTCGCCACGCCCGCGTATACGCCCACATGGCCACGCCCGGGCACAGGTCCGCCGCGTGAGCCCATGCGCGGATGTAGTCCGCCCCGAAGAAGTCGCCCCAGCCGTGAGCCTTAACAAATCGGATTCTCCGCTCGGATTCAATCGCCCCCGCGAGCAGATACGGGAAGTCTTTCCGCTGGCTCACGCGGAAATTCTTCTCCGCCCGCGCTTCAATGCCCGCTTCGAGTCTGTCCCCCAGCAGCCCGAGGGCGTAGCAACGCCCGCGACATACGACCGAAGCTCCACAGCAAGTCGCGGGGAATGGAAGATTGAAGACGCGGGCAGCGTCCCCGATCTTCGCGTTGGGCGTGAGCATCCCAACCAGATCCGGGGACTCGGCAGAAGCATAGCGGTAGTATGCCGCGTATTGCTCCGTCTTCAAAAGGTATCCGCCGTATCTCATCGTGGTAGCATCCCGCCACTTCCGGCCGCTGGCTCAACCCGCCCATCTTCCAGCAACTCGGCCGCATTGTAGGTAATCGCCAGTCCGCCCATGCTCTCGACTTCTCTTTTCATTAGCTGAGCGCTGAGAGTCGTCCGCATGAAACCGTTGCTCGCGACCACCACAATAAACGTGTCGTCTTCAGCCAATGGAATCCTAATTAGCTCGTCGATCAACTCCTCTGGGAACATGAGATGCTTGCGGGCGTGGTAAATGGCTCTTTCTTTGTCCCCGAATATGCCAATGTCGGCGGGAATACACAGTATTGCCACGAATGGCATACGTCCCCCTAACTCCTTACGCATGTCAAGGCATTCTCGCTGAATCGTATCAAGATTCTCCGCGAGCCACCGCCGACGGTTGAATTGATCTTGGGGTGTGTTTCCGTAGCTCATCACTCACATCCTTTCCATGCCGCTTTCACAAGCAAAGCGTGAATCCGATCACGGGTCTCTTCTGGGACTCGCATATACCATTGCGCCCATTCTCTAACCCACTTCCGGGACACATCGGTTGCTACGCATGCAATACGAGCAATCGTCTCGGGCTCGTCGCTTGTAATATGCAACATCGCCAGAAGCGGGATGCCGCAGCGGTCGGAATTCATATTTCACTTTTCCTTTCACCAATTCGGCGGGAAGTCTCTCGCGTCCTTACGAGCTTGGACCATCGCATGAAGCTTGCGACCGCGTATCACGGCAGTATTCTCTTTAGGAAGTTGACTGTTGTAATAACGGTCAACCGCTTTCGCCCGAGCAACAGCTCGCAAATGCTCACTCTCTTCCACCGTCAAAAAGCCCTCGGGCAACAACTCCATATTCTCCGCGTTGACTACGGCGAATGCGTTGGTCCGTATTTGCTCAATTGCCCATTCGTGAAGATCTGGGCATTTGACGAAAATCTCCGTCCGCTCATTGACCAGAATCGAATCGCGAAGTTTCTTCAACGCCGCATTCAATTTCAGTTCGACTTGTAGAAGCGAGAGCATATCGTCCCGCTCTTCATAATCTTCCGTGGTCAAGTCCTCGTATGCAGACTTGCGACGGTTGTAGATGCTGGTCAGGCTCTTCTGAATGAATCCGACCTTCTCAATAAGAGCATCGCCGACTTCATACCACGCCTTGTCCGCCGCAGAATCCGGCGGTGTGAGAATGCCCGCGTCTTCGTATGCTCGCGTTAACGACCTATTTTTGATGGCGACCTCAGTTTCATAGAAGCGAGCCAAACGCATATACCGCTTGACCGTTGACAGACTGAATCCAAAGAATCTTCTTTCATCCCCGTCGAAGAGCTTCTCCCATTCCCCGTATTTGTATTGCGGGCGAATGCGAAGAAACATGACGCCCATGCGGTAGGCGAGTATCGCGGACTTCTGAATCTCACGAGTAATAACGCCTTGCCAGAGGTTGCAGACCGTCGCAATGGTGTCGATGGTCGCATCTTCGGCGGGCATTGGCTGTTTTAGACAATCGGTCAATGACAAGTCGGTCGCCGTGACCGTTTCTTCTTCTGGCCGCTTGTCCCATTGATCCGCCCTCTGCTCTGGCGTCAATGCGTTTGGTGGGGCCGTGAAATCGCCCGGCTCTGGCAGTTGAGTGTCTGGAGTTTCCATCGACTTATCCTCTGTAAGCGTACAATCTCCGCTGGTCGCATTCGCCACGTTGGCGCAATGCAATCCCGTTGAAACCGATCTTCAGTCGCTCGCTCGGGATAATCGCCGATTGCCTTTAGATATTGCTCGGCTCCGCCGAGAGGCAATCGGCCAGTCAGATTAGAAACCGGCCGTCAATTCAGGCTAGTCACTTGTGTTTGATCACTGCCAACATTCCATTGTTGACGAGCGTAGCTTACCGCGCCTGGCGGGGTTTGTCAAGGTCGCGTCCGCCGGAAATGTCAATAGGATCTCGCGAAAAAAGTTGTTCTTTTTCAGCGTCGCCAACCGTGGCGTTTGGAATGACTTGCGAACGTCAGAATTCGGAAACGACTCGGCGGCTGCGGCCGTTTGGCTTCCGCCTCCTCGGGATTGCCGCCGGAGAGTGGGCGAACTCGATTCAGCAGCCGGGGCTGTGGCTGTAGCCCGAGCGGTAAGACCTGAGCGGGCGCATGCTGCGTCCTGCTGGGGCTTCCGCCCGCGAACTTGCCTGGGTTTCGATGGCGTTCCGCGTGATCGGTACGCCGTCAGGCGATGGGCGGACAGGGTCGGCGCTCGCTTGCAGGTTGGTGGCCGGCAGGCGGCTTCTCGGCTCCTGGCGCGGGTCAGGCGTGCCCTTTCTGACCGAACGGGCTCGTGCAGGCATTTTGGCGGCAACATGAATGAACCCGGCATCGCCTTGAAGAGAATCGAGCAATGCTTAGACTAAACGACGCCTTTCGTGCGTTGAATGGGACGAAACGCGAACGTGAAAGGACGAAGAAGTGGCCAAGAAGAAGATTGCTCGTTGCGAGAAATGCGGTGGGCCGCGTCGCGGGCCGAAGGCCCACACGCCCGAGTGCCCCGATAACCCTGCCAACAGAGCAGCGGGTGGCAAGCGGGCAAGAGTGAGCAAGGGCGGCGGATTCATGGCAAGCTTGCGAGGCCTGGACGTGGAAGAGCTGATCGAGATTCGCGGGCAACTTGACGCGCTGATCGCGGCGAAGGCCCCCGACCTCGAAGTGAGAATCGGAAAGCTCCAAGAAACGCTGAAGGCGATCAAGAAGCTGTAAGCGGCGAGACGCGCGGGCAGAGCATACTTGGCGAACATTGCGTCGTAGCTGTCCGCCTGGCAGATGAACAGGAACTCGAACTCGTGGGGGAGTCCTGACGGGCCGCGCGACCGCATGTCCCTCACGTCGTCCTGGTGGGGCGGGGCGTGCCGAGCAACCAGCTCGCGGTTCACGAGCGTACACACTCACCCGTGGCAGGCTGCAAGAATACTGACCCTCAAGCGGGACGGTTCCGGTCCACGCTGAGGGAGAGAGTCCGACCGATGCGCCCTCGTGATGACGGAGAAAAAGGCGGAGAAAACGGGCTGCCCGGAAGCCCCCGCGTGCAGGCAAAAAAGGGCCTGCCGATCAATTAGGAAACCGCCGCTCTATCCTGCTGAGCTACGGGCGCCCGCGGTCAACTCACCGGTCGTCTGCCGCGTATTGTGGTTCAGTATACAGCGCGGCCGATGGGCTTGGCCCAACCCGCCTGGCGGGGTGTATTCACGCTCCACACCTGTCCTGCGACGCTCGGCCGCGCCGGCGACGGGCTCATACGAGAGTTGCTGCACCTTTGTCTGTGGGTCGCGAACTCGCGTGGTGGCACGTTGTCCCCCGTCGCATTACAATTGGCATCTTTGGCCTACATGGCAGGTTGATGAATGCTGCTAAGCAAGATTCTGACCCCGGAGCGCATCCGGGTTCCGATGGCCGCCGCGGAAAAGACCGCCCTCATCACCGAGCTGGTGGATCTGCTGGCGCAAACCGGGGCGCTGACGAACCGCGAGGCCGCGCTTGACGCCGTCCTCAAGCGCGAGGCCGAGCGGACCACCGGCATCGGCTACGGCCTGGCCATCCCGCATGGCAAGAGCGACGGCTGCGACCGGCTGGTGATGGCCGCCGGCAAGCCCGCCCGGCCGGTCGAGTTCCAGAGCCTCGACGGCCGCCCGGTGAGCTTCATCGTGCTGCTCGTCAGCCCGCCCGACCAGACCGGCCCGCACATTCAGGCGCTCGCCAAGATCAGCCGGCTCATGAACATCGAAGATTTCCGCAACGCGGTCGACCGTGCCCGGACGGCGGACGAGCTCTACCAGGCCATCGCCGCGTGCGAGTCGGCGGACGTTCCCGGCCCGTTCTGAGCCACGCGCCTCCCCGCCCCCGCGCCCTTGCGCCCCAGGGCCCCCTTTTTTGCGCCGCCGCGGCAAGTTGCACGACAATCCGGCCGATGAATCGGCGGGAGACTACCCCCGAACCGGCGAGGGAAACGATGTCCCGCCCACACGTCCAGGTCGTACTGGCCGATCACGCGATCCCCGATGCTCTCCGAGCCGCGCTCGAGCGCACCGGGGCAACCGCGAGTTTCTGGCCGCTGGCCGAAGTGCTGCACGCGGACCCTGGGGCCGCGGCCGACGCGGTGGTGATCGTGCTGCCGGCGAGGCCGGGCGAGCAGACATCGAAGCTGCGACTGCTGTTCGACCGGCTGGCGGAGCACCCGCGCGCGGCACTCGTGCTGGTGCCCGGGGGCGAGCCGCTCCCGATCCTGGATCACCCGCCGGCGGTGCCGGTGGTGTACGCCCAGGACCTGGACGCGCACGATCTGGCGGTGCGGCTCGAGACGATGATCGAGATGCGGCCGTCCCTGGATTCGCTGCGCAACGGCTTGGTCGCGGGGCATCGCAGCGGAGACAGCGCGGCTCAGCGCTACCTGAACCAGCTCCGCCTGGCCAGCCAGGTGCAGCGGGGCTTTTTGCCGGCGTCGCTGCCGAGGATCGGGCCCGCCTCGTTCCAGGTGCTGTTCCGGCCGGTGGATTTCGTCTCCGGCGACATCTACGACGTGCAGCGGCTCGACGAGGAGCACGTGGGGATCGCGCTGGCCGACGCGAGCGGCCACGGCATTCCGGCCGCGCTGCTGACCGTGTACATCAAGCGGGCGCTGCGCGGCAAGGAGATCGAAAACGGGACGTACCGGATCCTTTCGCCCGGCGCGGTACTGGCCGGATTGAACGACGACGTTCTCGACGCACAGCTCAACGAGTGCCCGTTCGTGGCGGCGGTCTACGCGATCCTGAATCTCCGCACGCTGAGGTTGGCCCTCGCGCGCGGCGGGGCGCCGTACCCCCTGCACCGCACGGCCGCCGGCGAGGTGCGCGCGCTGGAGGTGCCCGGCAGCGTGGTCGGCGTGCTGCCGGGCGCGCGGTTCGCGGTCAGCACGGTGCAACTGGCGCCGGGCGACAGCGTGCTGTTCTACACGGACGGGCTGGATCGCATCGTGGCGCCGCAACCGGCGGTAAGCGAACTGCAACCCGCGCCGGACCGGCCCGACTCGCGCATCACGGCTCTGAACACGCAAGCCGCGGTGGCGGTGCGGGCCGCCGGCGGCAACGGCGCGCTCGGGACGGACGTGGCATCGGCCGTGGCGCTCGGCGAGGCGCCGCCGCTGGTACGGCTGCCGGGCCCGTGCCGTGCGGAGCATGTCGTCGCGGCCGGCGACTGGTTCGACACGTTCCGCGCGCAGGGCTTGGCCTTCGCACTCGAGCAGCTTTCCGGCCGGCAGCGGGCGCTGCGGAGAATGGGCTACCCGTTGGACGATCTCACGGTCATCGGCGTGGAGATCGCGGACTGACGCCGGCCGAACGTCCGCTTGGCGCACGGCTGCATCCCGCCGTTAATGCCCGCATGTCGGGCGAAGATCCATCCCGCGGACGGAATCTCGTCCTCGTCGGCTATCGCGGCTGTGGGAAGTCGGCCGTCGGACGGCTGGTGGCGGAGCGGCTGGGGTGGGCCTACGTCGACACGGACGAGCAGATCGCGGCCGAGGCGGGCAAGTCGATCAGCGAGATCTTCGCTGAGGACGGCGAGCCGGCGTTCCGCGCGCTCGAGTCGGCGGCGGTCGCGCGCGTGGTACGCGGAGCGGAGCAGGTGATCAGCGTGGGCGGCGGCGCCGTTCTCCGCGACGCCAACCGCCGGGCGCTGAAGGCCGCGGGGGTGTGCGTCTGGCTGACGGCCAGCGCGGAGGAGCTTGATCGCCGCGTGGCCGGCGACCCGCAATCGGCGGCGCTGCGGCCGGCGCTCACCGCGCACGGCGGGCTGGACGAGGTGCGTGCCTTGCTGGCCAGCCGCGCACCACTGTACGCTTCCATGGCGGACCACGTCGTGGCCACGGACGGTCGGACGATCGCGCAGGTCGCCGAGGCCGTGCTGGCGCTCGTGCGGCCGGACGCGGCGGAGCGTGGCGAATGCAGCATGTCCTGATCGAGACGTTCGTGTGGCTGCTGGGGCTCTGCGTAGGCAGCTTCCTGAACGTGGTGATCTACCGCCTGCCGGCCGGGCTGTCGATCGCGCACCCGGCCCGCTCGTTCTGTCCGCGGTGCGAGGCGGGGATCGCGTGGTACGACAACCTGCCGATCCTGAGCTGGCTGCTGCTGCGCGGGCGGTGCCGGCACTGCGGGGCGGCGATCTCGCTCCAGTATCCGCTGGTCGAAGCGCTGACGGCGCTCGCGTTCGTGCTCGTGTACCACCTGCTGCTGCCGGCGGCGAGCCGCGCAGGGTTGGACGCGCCCGGGGTCGATCGCGACGTGCCCCTGCTGGCGGCGTGGCTGGTGCTGGTCGCGGGCCTCCTCGCCTGCTCGGCCATGGACATGGTCTCGTACGCGATCGACGTGCGGGTGACCAACGCGGTCCTCGCCGCGGGGCTCGTGCTGCACGCTCTCTGGCCGCGGCCCGAGTTCCTCGCGCCACGGGCGGAGACCACCGCGGGGGCGGCCGCGGTCGCGGCCTTGGCAGCGTGCGTGTTCATGCTGTGGTGGACGGTCTGGCGCCGGCCGGAGGAGCCGCCCGAGCCTGCGGAGGAGGAAGAGGAGCCGCCGATCGATTCGGTGGTCGTGCGGCTGGCTGCGGGGCTGGCGCTGGTCGTGGCGCTCGGGCTCGTGCTGCTGCTGATGTTCGCGGTTGCGAGCGGGCGGCGCGAGCTGGGGGCGGTGGGCGTCGGCGCCGGGCTGGTGCTGATGTTCGCCGTCGTGGTGATCGTGGGGGGACAACGGCGTGCGGCCGACGAGGAGATTCACGAAGCGATCGAGGAGGAGCGGCCGCAGGCGCGGCGCATGGCGCTGGGCGAGCTGGCGTGGCTGACGCCGGGGATTCTCGCGGCGCTCGGCACGGGGGCATTGCTGACGTTTCTGCCACCGGCCGCGGAGGGCTGGCGCGGGCTGATCTGGTGGACCGCGGGCGACTTTGCGCCGCTGGCGGGCGTGGTCGTGGCCGCGAAGGGCGCGGCCGTGGCCGCGGCGGTCGGGTGGGCCTTGCGGCTGATCTTCACGCTCGTCTATGGGCGTGAGGCGTTCGGGACGGGCGATATCTACATGCTGGCGGCCGCCGGCGCGGTCGCCGGATGGGACATCGCCCTTCTGGGTTTGCTGCTTTCAGTGGGCATCGGGCTGGCCGGTTGGCTGCTGGGGCTGGTCCTGAAGACGACCGTGATGATCCCGTTCGGTCCGTGGCTGGCGCTGGGTTTCGTGCTTGCGCTGTGGTGGAGCAAGCCGGCCGGCGTGATGGCCGAAACCTACCGCGCAAGCTTCGAACTGGCGTGGCGCGAGCAGCCGGGGATTCTGCTGGTCGCGGTCGGGGCGATGCTGGTCGGCTCGGCCGCGGCGATCATCCTCGCGCGGCTGGTGCGGCGGTTCGTCGAGTCGCGGCTGGAGGCGAGCGAGCCGTAGCGTCGGGGGCCGGGGCGCGCTCTCCGCGCGTGTCATTCCGAATCCCCGCGGCGGCGGACCCGTTACTTGATCTCGGTCAGCTTCACTGCCGCCCGGTGCCGCGCCGCGAGCATGGCCGCCTCGAGCACGCGCTGGGTCTCGTACGCGTCGGCGAAATCCGCCAGCGGGATCAGGGGCTCTTGTCCGGCCAGCACGAGCATCATGTCGGCCACCATGTTCACGAAGGTATGCTCGTAGCCGATGGTGTGTCCGCCCTGCCACCAGGCCCCCACGTACGGGTGCTCGGGCGCGGTGCACACGATTCGACGCCATCCCGCGGTCAACGGCTCCTCGCGGGCGTCGAAATAGGCGAGGGCGTTCATGTCGTCGAAGTCGAAGCGGACCGCGCCCAGCTCGCCGTTGATCTCGATCACGTTACGGTTCTGCTGGCCGGTGGCGACGCGCGTGGCCTCGAAGCTGCCGACCGCGCCGCCCTTGAAGCGCGCCAGGAACAGCACGCAGTCGTCGACATCGACCTTGGCCTTCTGCGGCCGGCTGGGCGGCAGGCCGGCGCGGTTGTGCGTCGGGACGACGCGCTCGGTAATGAAGGTCTCGGCGATGGCCCCGCTCACCTCGATGATGTCCTCGCCGGTCAGGAAGCGGGCCAGGTCGATGATGTGCGCGTTCAGGTCGCCGTGAGCCCCCGTCCCGGCATACTTCTTCTGGAACCGCCATGCCAGCGGCACGTCCGGCCGGGCCCAGCTTTGCAGGTACTTGGCTCGCACATGGTAGATGCGCCCCAGCCGGCCCTCGCGGATCAGTCGGTACGCTAGCGCCACCGCCGGACAGCGGCGATAATTGAACCAGACGAACGTCCGCGCCCGCCGAGCGCGGGCCGCCGCGTTTTTCATCAGTCGCGCGTCGCGGAGCGTGCCGGCGAGCGGCTTCTCGCAGGCGACGTGCTTGCCGGCCCCCAGTGCGGCCGCCGCCTGTTCGGCATGGGCATTGTTCGGAGTGCTCACGTCGACCAGGTCGATCTCGGGGTTGCGCACCGCCTCCTTCCACGCCGTCGTGTAGTTCCGCCAGCCCCAGCGGTCGGCAAACGGCGCGAGCGAGATCAGGTCGAGCCCGACGATCGTGTGCATTACCGGCCGCAGCGGAAGATTGAAGAAACGGTGGGCCTTCAGGTAGGCGTTGCTGTGAACGCGACCCATGAACTTCTGGCCGAGCAATGCGATGTTGCAGGTCTCGGACATGCCGCTCCTCCCGGCGTGGCCGGAGTGGTCGGGGCGGAACTATAGCGGACAAAGCCGCCGCTGTGAACCCGTTACCGGCCGCGGTGCCCGACGGCGCACATACCTAACGCAGTCCGAACACAATGTCAAGCGCAGCCGCGCGGGGCGTGGGGAATCTGTTCGTCGAGAGGCTGAAGCCGGTCGCGCGGCTGAAGCGGGCACAGCCCGTGTCGCACTGGGACGACTCTGGACCCGGCTTCAGGCCTCGGCGACGAAGGCGCTGGGCGGATCGTCGTCGGGCGGCGTTTCGGCCGAGCGGGCGGGGACGGCGCCGGTTGACGGGTGGGGATCCGGGACAGGCGCGGGGCGGGTTCCGGCGGGCAGTTCCTTCTGGAGCTTCTCCAGGACCAGGGCCCAGGTTTCGCGCTGGTAGCGGAGGATCCGAAGGGCCTCTTCGAGGGCCTGCTCGTCCTGGTGGATGTTGGCGTCGACCAGCCGGCGGTATATGAAGCTGTAGAGCGCGCCCATCTGGTCGGCGATCTGCGGATTGACCTCGCGCCGCAGGCCGCTGTGCAGCTCGAGCACGATGAGCTGGGCTCGCTCGAGGGCGTTGAAGGTCGCCTCGCGGTCGCGGGCCTTCAGGGCCTCGAGGCCGCGGGTCGCGAACCGGATCGCGCCGTCATAGAGCATCATGACGAGCTGCTCCGGCGTCGCCGTCAGCACCGCGTTTCTCAGGTATTCCTGCGACGGACTCGAGGGGTGGTTCATGGGGGTTCTTCCACTCGCCGGACGCGCCGTGCCGCGACGCACGGCAAATTACGCCGTCAGCCCGCTGTTGCCGTTGCTTGTTCCCGTCGTGAACATCTGCACGAGGCCCGCCAGATTGGCCAGCGACGCCTGCTGGCCCTGCAACTGGGCGAGGGCCGTCTCCATCGCCTGGAACTGCCGCAGGAGCCGGGCCCGCTTCCGCTCCAGCCGCTCGTTCAGCGTATCGACACGCTCCTGGAGCAGCTCCTTGCGGCCGTCGAGGGCATCGGTTTGGCCGCTGATCACACCCGAGGCGCCGGTGAGCTTGTCCACCTCGGCCCGAAGCCGAGCGGCGACGCCGACCTCTTCGGCGGCGAAGAAGGTCTCGAGCGCTTCCGGGTTCGCGGCCATCAACTCTCGAAATCGCTCCTCGTCGAACTCCAGGCGGTTGCCGGTGACGGGCTTCAGCCCGATCTCCGAAAGCCGGTCGAACGCCCCCCCGGCGTCGATCGCGCCCGTGAACAACCGTTGCAGGCGACGCTCGACGGTCCGCAGCCCACCCTCGCCCTGGAGAACGCCGAACGTCTCCGTCTCCGCGTCGTACTTGCCCACCTCCGCGATTCGGTCCATCGCCGCGTTGTAGTCCTCGACCAGGCTGTTCAGCGCTTCGACCAGCCCGTCAACGTCCCGGTCGATCGTCACGGTGACCGGCTGGTCGTCGACCGCGCTGACCGTCACGCTCAGCCCGTCCACCACTTCCTCGAACGTGTTCGTCGCACTCGTCAGCAGAATGCCCGTCTCGGCCGAACCGCCGAAGTACACCCGCGCATCCTGCGCCCGCGCCAGCATGGTCAGCCCCAGGTCCGAGTCCCCGTCGTCCAGCACCAGCTCGCCGGCCGCGCCGCTGGTCCGCGACGTGAGGCTCAGCCGGTACGGCGCCACGCCGGTGCCGTCGTTCAGCACCGTCGCCGCCGCCAGCGTCGTCTGCGAGCTGATCCGCGCCGCCAGCGAGTCGAGCGTGTCGCTGCCGCCGACTTCCAGCCGGAACTCGTACGAGCCGTCGATCGCCCCGCCGGCGTCGGCCGTCCCCAGGATGTTCAGGTCGCGGGCCGCGGTCCCCCCGTCCTCCTCGATCTTGAGCTGGCCCGTGCCGCCGGCCGTGTCGGTGATCAACAGCCCGTCGCCGGTCGCGTTGATACTCGCCCTGACGCCGCCCAGGGCGTTGATCGAGTCGAGTACGTCGCCCAGCGTCTCCGCGCCGCCCAGATCGACGACATGGTACGCCCCGTTGGACAGACTGATCTTGAACCGGCCGAGGGCCACGCCGCGGCCCGCGTTCAGCTCGGCCAGCCGCGTGGCCTCGTTCAGGTACTGCCGCTGGAGATTCTCGCTCCGCAGCACGACGCCGCTGCCCGCCAGACCGAGTTGCTCGGCCAGCGCCCCGCTGATCGTCACCGGCGTCTCGCCCGCCAGGTTCGTCACCCGCAGCCGCGTGCCTGTCGGGTCCACCGTCACCTCGACGCCCATCTGCGCCGCGTCAACCGCGGCCTGCACCTGCTCGAGCACGTCCGCTAGCGTCTCGGCCGCGCTGGCATCCACGCTGACGGTCTGCCCGTTGGCTTCGATCTGAATCAGCCCGCCGGTCACGCCGGCGCCGCCGCGCAGAGTCCGCAGCAGCACCGTATCGATCCCCCCGATCAGCCGCCGACCGCCCGCGACCGCCCCGCCCCCCAAGTCGAAGTACGTCCCTTCCTGGAACCCCAGATCCGCCAGGGCGCGGTTGCCCACCGTCGCGCGCAGCACCAGCGGCCCGCTCGTCGTCGCCAGTTGCAACCCCCGACCACCCGGCGCCAGCGTCGCCCGCACCAGCGGCTGCTTGTCCGCATCCTCGTTGCCCGCCGCGTAGTTCACCGCCTGAATCACGTCCGCCAGCGTGTCCATGTGCAGAATGTCGCGGCCGTCGATCTGGCTGCCGTCCGCAGCGGCGTCGATCCCCAGGTCGCCGGCCGCGTGACCCTCGAGGTCCTCGATGACGAAGGGTCGAATCTCGCTTGCTTCCAGGTCGGACAGGTCAGTCTTGTCGGTCACCACCAGCCGGCTGCCGGTCAACACGACCCCGATCCGGCCGCCGCCGAACGCCTGCTCCAGCCGCTCTTTCACATCCTGAAGCGTGCGGGCGCCGGCCAGGTCGACCTCGGCCATCGTCCCGTCGCCGGCCGTGATGCGCACCCGCCCCAGTCGGACGCCCTGCCCGTGGTTGAGCCGCTCGAGCCGCGTGTCGGTGCGGACGATGTCACTCAGGTCGACGCGGATCGTGGTTCCCCCGGCCTCCATCTCGAAATCGCCGCCCGCCAGGCCGCGCCGCACCCCCAGCCCGTCGTTCAGCGCATCCAGCGGCGAGCTGTTCCCCAAATAGTAGATGTCGTCACCGATCAGCTCGCCCGTGGTGCTGTACGAGTGCCCCACGCCAAACCCCAAATCTTGAGCCGTGTGTCCCCCGCCGACCTCGAACACCCGCAGCGGCCCCGTGCCGCCGGTCGTGTCCGTCAGCACCAGCACCCCGCCCCGCAGCGCGGCCGTCACGCCCGCTTCCGCCGCGTTGATCTTCTCCACCACTTCACCGACCGTCAGCGCATCGGCCAGGTTCACGACCGTCTCGCCTCCGGCCGTGTTCACGATCCGGATCGACCCGCGCCGCACGCCGGTGTGCCCGTTGAGCTCGGCCAGACGGGTGTCGCGGTCGACCCGCGCCAGCCCCGACTCGATGGTCAGCGTGCCCGGGGCGAGCGGCGTCGTGCGGCTGGTGAACCCGCGGCTCACGAACTGGTGCGTCGACGCCAGCGCCTGGACCACGAACTGGTACGTGCCCGGCCGGGCCCCCGGGCTGGTGCTGGCCGAGAGGACGTCGGTGTTCGAGGAATCGGCCAGCGTCGTGCGGAACGAGCTGCTGCGTGAAAGCACGTCGATGCGGGCCAGCATGGCCGTGATCCGCGCAGAAATGTCCAGCCAGGCCGCTTTTTGCGCGTCGATCGTGCCGACCCGCTGGAGGAGCTGGTCGCGCGGCCGGGCGTCCAGCGCGATGAGTTGGTCGATAATACTGTTGTAATCGAGGCCGGAAATCAGCCCGACCCCGCTCGTGATGCTTCCCATCGCCGGCCTCCGCGCGCTGTCCGGGCCCGCCGGCC
This sequence comes from uncultured Planctomycetales bacterium, assembly GCA_964564785.1. Classification (GTDB taxonomy): domain Bacteria; phylum Planctomycetota; class Phycisphaerae; order UBA1845; family Fen-1342; genus CAZMCT01. Next base: position 12,639 of record CAZMCT010000039.1, on the reverse strand, counting down.
GCCCATCGGCCGACTACCCGGAAGTATCGGAGGGTTATTGGGCAAGCTGGATGCCAGGGCGGTGATGAGTCTGCGGCATGGCCGCCCCCGGCTGCGGCCGATTGTCATCCCCAGCGCGGTCGCCACAGTTGACGAGGTGGGATCGGGCCCCGGATGCAGAGACCTCTTGCGCCCCGTGTGCCACCGGCCGTTACTTCCCCAGCACGTACTTGTCGAACCACGCGACGTCCCAATCGAGTTTGCCCTTGCGGTGGTCGGCCCGAGCCAGGCCGTGGCCCGCGCCCGGGTAGGTCAGCAGCGCTGTCGGCGTCGTCGTGTACTCTTTCAGGGCCCGAAACAGCGAGCGGGAGTGGGCGGCCGGCACGCGCTCGTCTTTCTCGCCGACGTGCACCAGCGTGGGCGTCGTCACCCGACCGACGTCGTACCCCGGCGAGGCCGCGACGTACGCCTCCGTCCGCTCCCACGGCAGGCCGCGCATGTAGTTGATCACGTGGCCGGGCGTGTCTTCGAGCCCCCACTGCATGAACTGGTCGAGCACGCCGGCGCCGCTGCTGGCCGCCTTGAAGCGCTGCGTCGTCGTGATGAGGCAGTTCGTGAGGAAGCCCCCGTTGCTCCAGCCCATGACGCCCAGTCTCTCGGGATCGGCGATTCCGCGCGCCACCATCGCATCCACCCCGCTCAGGATGTCCTGCACGTCGCGGTCATTCTCGTGGCCGATCAGGTCGGTCATGAACCGGTCGCCGTAACCGGTCGAGCCGCGGTAGTTCGGGCTGAGCAGCGCCCAGCCGCGGGCCGCGAAGATCGTCCGGCCGTAAATCCAGTAGCGCAGGTTGAACAGCGTGGCGTCGGTCGGCCCGCCGTGCAGCTCGACGACCATGGGCAGCGGCCCGTCGCCCGGCTGGTAGCCCGGCGGCAGCTCGAGAATGCCCTCGACCTCGGTCCCGTCGGTCGACTGCCACTGCACGAGCGAAATCTGCGGCAGCTTCCAGGTGTCGACCTGGGCGTTGTGGTTCGTCAGCCGCGTCGGCGCGGCGTCCGGGTCGGCCGGGTCGTACCAGTACACGTCGCCGACTTCGGTCGTCGTGCTGCGCAGCACGGCCAGGCGCCGGCCGTCGCCGCTGCAGCGGTACGGAAACGCGACCACGTCGCCCGGCGTCACCACGCGGGCCGCGCCCAGCTGCCCCCCGCGCCCGGCGGTGATGCAGTACACCCGCTGCCGCGCCCGCTGCTGGCCGAGGAAGCACAGGTCGGCCGTGCCGGGGATCCAGCGCAGCGTGCCCATGACCTCGACGCCCTCGGGGCGGGTCAGGGCCCGCACGGCCGCCGGCCCGCCGGTCCACTCGGCGACGAGCAGCATCGTGGGGTAGCCGTCGAAGCCGACGGTGAAGGCCAGGGCGTGGCCGTCGGGGGCCCAGGCGAGGTTCTCGGTCCAGCCGTAGGGCGTGGGGGCCTGGTCGCGGTAAAGCTGCTCGGGCAGCGTCGTGGTCTGTTGCGTGGCCACGTCGTACACCTCGACGCGCGACTTGCCCTCCTTGCTGATCAGGCGGTCGTCCGGGCTGGTCACCAGGGCGATCCGCGATTCGTCGGGCGCGACGCGGAACTCGAGGATCACGCGCTGCGGCGCGAGCACCTTCTCCTCGCGCCAGGCCACCAGGTCGAGCTTCCATAGTTCGGTCCATTTGACCACGCCCTCGTCGAACTGAATGTCGCTGTACTTCTTGCGCATCTCCTTCCATTCACGCTCCGACTCCTCGCCCTCCTTCGTGTAGTAGAGCGTGCGGCCGTTGCGGGCCAGCTCGAACGCCTGGATACCGCCCTTCACGCGGGTGACGGGCTGCGGCTCGCCGCCCTCCAGTCCGGTAACCCAGACCTGCGACGTGTGGTCGTAGGGCGGCTTCTTGTCCCCGCGGTTGCGCTTGCTCTGAAAATACAGGCGGGCACTGTCCGGGGCCCACTGCGGGCTGCCGTCGTTGGCGGGGTCGAACGTCAGCCGCGTCGACTGCTTGCTTTCTGTGTTCACGACCCAGATTTCCGTCTGCCGCGGCTCGTCCGGCTCGCCCCAGCGCAGCTCGGTGAACGCGACGTGCCGGCCGTCCGGGGCGGTGACGGCGTCGGTCAGCAGGTAGAGCGTGAGGTAGTCGTCGACGGTGATGTCGTGGGTACGCGGTCTCTCCGAACCGGCGGCGGTGACCGCGAGGACCAGGACGGACAGCAGCGCGAAACCGACGCGAGCGATGTTGTAGCGGCGATGTGTCACGGTGACCTCCTTCATGGACCGGGCCGGGGCATTGTACGCCGGCGGCAGTGCCGATCCGAGCCCGAGGCGGCGGCGCGGGACGATACCGCGCGGAGCCGCGATCGGAGGAGAGCGGCCGCCACCGTGCGCTCCGGCCGCGTTGAGCCCTCACGGCCGGGGTTCGGAGGAGCTTTGCCGCAAGCGGTCGATCCGGCCCGTGACATACTTGAAGACCAGCAGGGCCAGCAGGGCGGTGAGGCCGATCCCCGCGAACACGTACCAGATCACGTGCGCCGCGGCGTACTGCGGGGGCAGCGCCGTGAGAGATCCGCTCGTCGTCGCCGCCTCCCACGCGGCCCGGTCCGCGGCCCCCAGCAGCGCCGGGTCCGGGCAGTACGTATCGAGCAGCCAGCCCGAGATCGCGAACCCGAAGAAATACGCGAAGAAGCTGCTCAGGTGCGCGTAGCCCATGTACAGCCCGGTCTCACCCGGCGGCGCCTGCTTCGACGCGAACTCCAGGAACTTGGGAGACAAGAAGCACTCGGCCAGTCCCTGCAATCCGATGCCGACGATCACCGCCGCCGTGATCGGATGCAGCACCACGCCCAGCACGCTCACCGACCGGCCGGCGAATTGCGTCAGCAGCGGGCTGGCCGAGACGGTCAGGGCCGACAGCGTGATCAGCGCCAGCGACACGGCAATCGTGTTCACGGCCTGGTAGCGGCGGATCAGGTGCGTGATCGGCACGACCAGCAGCACCACCACGGCCGGGTTGATGTTCGCCAGCCACTCGGGGCTCGCGTGCGGCCCGACCAACCGCACGATGTACTTCGGCATGGTCGCATAGAGCTGGTGCTGGATCGACCAGAATCCGGCCACGATCAGAATCAGGGCCATGAAGCGGAAATTGGAGACCACCCGCAGCAGTCCGCGCCACGCTTCGCGCACCGTCTTGCCCGTCCCGCTGCCATCCACGTTGCGATAGGTCGCCAGGACCAGCACGAAGCCGCACAAGGCCATGGCCGCCGCGTAGAAGTTGATCCACTCCAGCCCGAGCTCGAAGCGGATGGCGGTCCCGGGCACCGTGAACCCGGTCCGCAGCGGTTTGGCGATCAGCTTCCCCGTGAACGCCCCGATGTTCACCACGGCGTAGAAGATCGAGAACGCCCGCGCTCGCGTCGCGTCGCTCGAGCACTTGGCGACCGTCCCGGTGATCACCGGCTTGATGATCGAGCCGCCGAGCATGGCGATCGCGAGCGCGACCACCGCCAGCACCTTTCGCAGCCCTGGGCCGAAGAGGGGTGCAAATGCGTCCGCTGTGCTCCCCGCCGCCGGCACGCCCGCCACCCCCAGCAGCGCGTAACCCGCCGCCAGCAGCCCGAAGGCCAACAGCAGCGCCCGCCGGAACCCGATCCGGTCGGCCATGATCCCGCTGAAGGTCGGCAGCAGGTACAGGACCGACGCGAAGCCCGCGCCCACCAGCCCGGTCCAGATGTCGCCGAACCCGATCCGGTCGGTCAGGTACAGCGTCAGGGCGATGAACATCCCATAGTACGCCGCCCGCTCGAACAGCTCGGCGACATTCGCGTACCAGAACGTGCGTGGGAAACGCCACGTCGTGCCCGGCGGCGGGGACGCGGCTTCGGCAGCGGCGGGCGAAGAATGCGACAACGGCGGCTCCGACATCCGGCCCGGGCCGGACGCGACGATGCTACCCGGCGCGCGACATCTTGCGAATAGCCGAAATGCGGAGCAGGCGGCGGCTCGCCCCACGCTTACCGCCCACATGCTTGCCCGACGGGTACCGGCCACCGGCTCGCCCGAGAGGTAGCGGCCGGCGGCTCGGCGGCCGCTGGGGCGCTACTCGCCGATGATCTTGACGAGCACTCGTTTACGCCGTCGCCCGTCGAACTCGCCGTAGAAGATTTGCTCCCACGGGCCGAAGTCCAGCCGGCCGGCAGTGATCGCCACCACCACCTCGCGGCCCATGACCTGCCGCTTGAGGTGCGCGTCGGCGTTGTCCTCGCCGGTGTCATTGTGCCGATATTGTGAGGGGGGCGCGTGCGGCGCGAGCCGCTCGAGCCACTGCTCGTAGTCCTGGTGCAGACCGGGCTCGTCGTCGTTGATGAAGACGCTGGCCGTGATGTGCATGGCGTTCACCAGCACCAAACCCTCGGTGATGCCGCTGGCCCGCACGGCCTCCTCGACCTGCGGCGTGATGTTGATGAACCCGCGGCGGGCCGGCACCTGGAACCACAACTCCCGGCGGTACGACTTCATGCGCGTTCCTCCCGGCGGGCGACGGGCCCGCCGCGTCCGCGCAGGATACCCCCCGGCCGGCCGCCGCGTTGACACTACCCTTGCGGGCGCGGAAAATCCGCTAGAATCAAGCCGGCTCAGGCTGGCCGCCGAAACGGCCCGCCGCCGCGCCAGTGAGCCGCCGCGTGTCGGCCGGCTCGAGGAGACCGCCGGATGGAGCAGCCTTCTTCCCATCTGAAGATCAGACGTGACGGGAGCATCTCGATCGTCGAGTTCGCCGACCGCAAGATCCTGGAAGAGCTCTCGATCCAGGAGATCGGCGAGGAGCTGCGCAACCTGGCCGAGCACGAGCAGGGCGTCCGGCTGCTGCTGAATTTCGAAAACGTCGACCACCTGGCCTCCGCCGCCCTGGGCATGCTCATCACGCTCCACAAGAAGGTGCAGGAGCAGCACGGCGAGTTGAAACTCTCCAACATCAACCGGCAGATCTTCCAGGTCTTCCGGATCACGCGGCTGAACCGCGTGTTCGACATTCACGAAACCGCCGAAGAGGCCCTCGAGGCCTTTGGGCGGGTCTAGCCGCCCGCCGGGTTCCCGCGATGAAGGTGCCGCCCGAGTTTGGCATCGACGACCGCGACCTGATCGACGTCGCCGTGCCGAACAACCTGAAAGCGATGAAGGAGCCGGAAGCGCGCATCATGGCCGAGCTGCGCCGCTGCGGCTACGACGCCGACACCATCTTCGCCATCAAGCTCGCGTTCGAAGAGGCCGTGACCAACGCCGTCAAGCACGGCAACTGCAACGACCGCGCCAAAAAGGTCCACCTGCGCTACCACGTCGACGCGAACCGCGTGGTCCTCGCCGTCCGCGATGAAGGCTGCGGCTTCAAGCCCGAGGAAGTCCCCGACCCCACCGCCGACGAGAACCTCGAGCGCCCCAGCGGCCGCGGCCTGATGCTCATGCAGTCCTACATGACCGCCGTCCGCTATTCCGAGAGCGGCAACGAGGTCTGGTTGCTGAAGGAAAACCGCAAGGCGGGGCCGTGTGAGCCCTAGCGGCCGCCGGCTCGCGGGCCGACGCGTCGAGCGCGGACCCGAATCGGCAGCGCTTCACGGCTGTCACTCTCAGGAGCGCAGCGACGGCAGGTGAACACCGATCCGGAAGCTGTGAGCAATTCACATCCAGCCGAGCTGCTCGCCGTCCGGCGCGTATGGGTGCGAGCCGGCCCGCGCAACCGTCTAGGATAGTGCGGGGCCGTTTCTCTGGCCCGAGGGCTTGGCACCCGGCCGCCGACCGTTATACTGGCTTTTCTGCCGACGCGCCGGGTGGCGCGGGTGGTGCTCCTCCGCCGGCGGCCAGGGCGGCCGCGGCCGTGAACGGAGCGACGGAGACCGTATGCCCACGATCAATCAGCTCGTCCGCCGCCCGCGGCATCCGGAACGGGCGAAGTCCAAGGTCCGCGACCTGGCGTTTGCGCCGCTGAAGCGCGGGGTGTGCCTGCTGGTGAAAACCCAGACGCCCAAGAAGCCGAACTCGGCCCTGCGGAAGGTGGCCCGCGTGCGGTTGACCAACGGCAAGGAAGTGACCGCGTACATCCCGGGCGTGGACCACAATCTTCAGGAACACTCGATCGTGCTGATCCGGGGCGGCCGCGTGCGTGACCTGCCCGGCGTGCGCTACCACATCATCCGCGGCAAGCTCGATTGCGCGGGCGTGGGCAACGACAAGGAAGGCAAGCCGCGGAACCGCAGCCGCAGCAAGTACGGCGTGAAGCGGAAGAAGTAAGGGGCGACGATGGCTTTCAAGCGATTCACCCGCTCGAACGAGCAACTGCGCGGCGACTCGCGCTTCAACCATCGCGTGGTCGCCAAGTTCATCAACTGCATGATGTGGGAAGGCAAGAAATCCGTCGCCGAGCGCGTTTTCTACGACGCCATGGACCGCATCGCCGAGAAGATCACCGACGTCTCACCGGCCGAGGTTTTCCAGAAGGCCCTCGAGAACGTCAAACCCGACGTCGAGGTCCGGTCCAAGCGCGTCGGCGGCGCCAACTACCAGGTGCCCATGCAGGTCGACCCCAAGCGCCGCCAGTCGCTCGCCATCCGCTGGCTGCTGGCGGCTGCCCGCGGCAAGGGCGGCCGGCCGATGGCCCACCGCCTCGCCGACGAACTCATGGCGGCCTACAAGCGCGAGGGCGACGCCATGCAGCAGCGGGAAATGGTCCACCGCATGGCCGACGCCAACAAGGCTTTCGCCCACTTCGGCTGGTCGCGCTGAGCGACGAACCTCCCAGACACCCTGCGGCCGGGCGTGTGGGCCCGGCTGCTTGCGTTCTCGGACCTCTCCGGCCGGGTGAATACGCGGCTCGGACGACCACGGCCGGTTGAAAAAGGGGACGGGCTCCGCGCGAAAGCGCCCTCGCGGTAGCGCCGATAACGACTCTCGCGGGGCCTGTCCCCTTTTTCAACGCGGCGGGGCGGAGGCCCGTGCTCCTCTGTAACCCGCAGGCGGCTCCTGGCTAATCGCAATTCGCCCGTATACGGTGGGGCATGCCCTTCGCCCGCCGCATTCTCGAATTGCTCCCGCTCCGCCGGAGCATGGTGGGCCTGCTCGCCATGGTCATCCTCGTCGGCCTCGGCGAAAAGCTGGCCGAGCGCTTTCTGCCGATCTACATCATGGCCCTCGGCGGGGGGCTGTACATCGTCGGCCTGCTGAACAGCCTCGATAACATCCTCTCGGCCCTCTACTCGCTGCCCGGCGGCTACCTGGCCGAGCACTTGGGGCCCAGGCGGGCACTCCTCGTGTTCAACCTGCTTGCCATGGCGGGTTTCCTACTGGTCATCTGCGTGCCCGCGTGGCCGGCCGTCGTCGTCGGCTCGTGCCTGTTCCTGTCGTGGACTGCCATCTCGCTGCCGGCGAGCATGGGGTTGGTCGCGGCCGCGGTGCCCGCGACGCAGCGGACGATGGGGGTCTCGCTCCACTCGCTCGTGCGGCGCATTCCGATGGCGCTGGGGCCGGTGCTGGGCGGACTGTGCATCGACCGGTGGGGTGAGCGCGACGGCGTGCGGATCGCCTTTGTCGGAGCGCTGCTGATGGCCGGCTTGGCGATCGCGCTCCAGCAGACCCTGATCCCGGCGGACCGGCCGGTCGCCGGCAAGCCCCTGCCGCGGCACCCGCTGCGGGCCCTGCGCGAGCTGAGCCCGGCGCTGCGCAACCTGCTCTACAGCGACATTCTGATTCGTTTCTGCGAGCAGATACCCTACGCGTTCGTCGTGCTCTGGGCCATGCGCGTGATCGCCGACCCGGTCAGCGCGACCCAGTTCGGCATCCTGACAACCGTCGAAATGGCGACCGCGATGCTCGTGTACATCCCGGTTGCCTACCTGGCGGACCGCACGGCGAAGAAGCCGTTCGTGCTGATCACGTTTGTCTTCTTCACCGCGTTCCCGCTGGTATTGCTGGCCAGCCGCTCGTTCTGGCCGCTGGTGGCGGCGTTCGTGGTCCGCGGGCTCAAGGAGTTCGGCGACGCGACCCGCAAGGCGCTGATCATGGACCTGGCGCCCGAGGATCGGAAAGCGCTGACATTCGGCGTGTACTACCTGGCGCGCGACACCCTCGTCGGTGTGGTCGCGTTCGTGGGTGCGCCGCTGTGGGCGCTCGCCCCTGAGGCCAACCTGCTGACGGCCGCGGCGTGCGGGGCGGCCGGGACGGTCTGGTTCGCGCTCCGCGGGCGGGACCTGGGGAGCGGGCGTTTCCGCGATCAAGACGCCGGAACACGCCCCAACCGCTGACGCGCGCTCGCCGGCGTGTAGAATGATCCAGACGTGAGGACGCCCATGCGCGCCTGCCAGCGTGCCGTCATTCCGATCCTGGGAGCACTACTGGCCGCCGCCGCGGGCGCGCTTGCCGCCGACTGGCCGCAGTGGCGCGGGCCGCAGCGCGACAACATCGCCCGCGAGACGGGGCTGCTGCGCAAGTGGCCCGCGGGCGGGCCGAAAGTGCTCTGGTCGACCGAGGTCTGCCAGGGCTATGCCGCGGCCGTCATCCACTCCGGCCGCGTGTATTTCGAGGACTACGACCGCGAGAAGAAGGAGTGGCTCCTGCGCTGCCTCGCGCTGGCCGACGGCCGCGAGCTGTGGCGCTTCGCCGAGGCCAAGACCATCCGGCCCAACCACGGCATCACACGCACCTCGCCCGCGGTCGACGAGCGGTTCGTTTTCGCGCTCGACCCGAAATGCGTGTTTCACTGCCTCGACGCCGCAACCGGCAAGGAAATCTGGCGCAAGGACCTGGTCGAGGTCTACGGCACGCAGGTGCCGCCGTGGTACAACGGCCAGAACCCGCTGATCGAGCCCGACCGGGTCGTACTCGGCGTAGGCGGCGCGGCCGTGCTGGTCGCGCTGGACAAGCCCACGGGCGACGAGCGCTGGCGCACGCCGAATCCGGCGGGATGGCTCCTGTCGCACGCGTCGGTCATGCCGGCCGAGCTGTGCGGCGTGAAGCAATACCTGTGGTGCACGCTCGCGGGCCCGGTGGGCGTGGCCGCGGACGACGGCCGGCTGCTGTGGCACCATGACCGCAAGTTCAACGTCGCGGTCGCGCCGTCGCCGCTGGCCGTGGGCGACGACCGGGTCTTCATGACCAGCGGGTACGACGCGGGGACCGTGATGCTCCGCGTCCGCCGCGACGGCGAGCGTTTCTCGACCGAAACGCTGTTCGACTGGACGGCGGAGAAGTGGAGCGCCGAGGTGCACACCCCCGTCTTGCACGACGGGCACCTCCTGGCGGTCGGCAAGGAACAGCGCGGACTGCTGACGTGCCTGCGGCCCGACGGCGAAATTGTCTGGACCAGTGCCGGCCGGGCCGAATTCGACCTCGGCAGCTTCCTGCTGGCCGACGGGCTGCTGTTCATTCTCGAGGGCAAGACCGGCGTATTGCGGCTCGTCGAGGCCAATGTGCAGGAGTACCGCGAGCTCGATCACGCGGCCGTCCTGCACGGCGACAGCGTGTGGGGCCCGATGGCGCTGGCAGGGGGGCGGCTTGTCCTCCGCGACATGCGGCGGATGGTGTGCGTGCAGGTGGGGGCGGAGAAGGCTGCGAACGCCGATGAACCGCCCGTGGCCGGCGCCGTTCCGCGTTCCCCGCCAGACTCTGCGGCTGCTCCGCTCGCTCGGAATGACCAGGCGGAGGCGCTTGCTGGGGAGGACAGTTCCGACGCTGGACCGGCTGTAGTCCTCGTCCGGCACGCAGTTTGCCAACGTGTTCCTGTGGCGAGTCCAGTGACGTATCGCCTCGTGCAGACGTTCGACGTGAAGGGCGCGGGCCCCGGCCGGTTTGTCGAAGCGCGGGGACTAGCTGTGGGCCCTCACAACCGGCTCTACCTGGCCGGTGATGGAAAAATCGCGGTTTATTCCCCGGAACTCGAGTTCATTGGTGAGACCGCGACCTCCGGGCCGGTTTGGTCGGTCGGCGTCGCGGCGGATGGGACGGTGTATGCGGGTGCGGAAGGTCGGGTCGAGGTGTTCACGGCTGGGCTTTCTGCGTCGCCCGCAACAGGACCCGCCCGCACCCCGTCGGCCGGTCCCGCACCGGCTGCGACCGCGGCGACGGTCTGGGAGGACGGGGAACGGCTCGGGCGGGTGACGGCGATTGCGGCGGCGGGTGAGCGGGTCTTTCTGGCCGACGTTCAGGGCCGCTGCGTGCGGGAGTACGAGCGCAGCGGGAAAATGCGCACCGAAATCGGAAAAGCGAACAGGATGCGCGGCTTCCTGATTCCGAACGGCTTCCTAGACTTCGCACTGGACCCCCGCGGCGAGCTGCACGTCGCCAACCCCGGCATGCACCGCGTCGAGCGCTACAGCGACGCGGGCGCGCTGCTCGGGCGCTGGGGCCGGTTCGACGGCCAGGACCCGGCCGGCTTCACGGGCTGCTGCAATCCGACCAACATCGCCCTTGCGCCCGACGGCGACGTCCTGGTGAGCGAGAAGGCCCCCCCGCGGATCAAGTGTTACACGTCGGCGGGCGAGCTGCGGGCCGTGTTCGGCGCGGATGAACTCGACCCGACCAGCAGGAACGTGGACCTCGCGGTGGACGACCGCGGCCGGGTGTTCGCGCTGGACACGGCCCGCGTGCGAATCCTCGTGTGGGAGCCCCTCGCGCCGGCGGTGAAAGGAGAACAACAGTGACCCGCCGCGAGATGCTCGGACACGCCGGCCGCGGGGCCGCGCTGATCGGTCTGGGCGGCGTGGCCGCGCTGCTGGCCCGCCGCTCGGCGGCCGAGGGAGCCTGGCGGATCGACGCCAGCCGCTGCGTGAACAGCCGGCTCGGAGCGGTCGGCATCGAGGCCTGCGACAAGTGCGCGACCGAGTGTGTCCTCGCGCTGTCGGCCGTGCGGGCGGTCAACGACCACGCCAAATGCGGCCGCTGCTACATCTGTCCGGCGTATTTCGAGATCAAAAGCGCCGTCGGGCCCGACGGTTTGCCCAGCCAGAAGCTCTGCCCGCGCGACGCGATTCGCCGGACGCCCATCGGCGAGATCGACCCGAGGGATGCCGCCAACAATTACTACGAATACGTGATCGACGAGACCCGCTGCAACGGCTGCGGCAAGTGCGTGCTCGGCTGCAAGGAGCCGGCCGGGCTGAGTTCCATCCGCCTGGCCGTGCGCTACGACCTGTGCCTCGACTGCAACCGCTGCTCGATCGCCCAGGCCTGTCCCGACGACGCGTACATCCGCGAGCCGGTGCGGACGTGAGCGCTCGGGTCCTGTTCGGATGGGCCGGCTGGCTGGGGGCTTTGCTCCTCAGCGCGCCGGTCATCGCCCAGGACTTCGTCCGCCCCGTCGACGCCGCGCCGCGCCCCGAGGACATTGGTGCGGGTTACACCCTGCCGGTCGTGCAGCACGCGCCTCCGCGGGCCCCGTGGCGCGAGATGCTCGACGTGGCCGTGCTCGCGGCCGGACTCGCGCTGGCCGCGTGGCTGGCACTTCGGCGGCGCAGTCGGCGCGGACTCTGGCTGCTGGCCGCCGGGGGGCTCGCCTACTTCGGGCTCTATCGCGCGGGCTGCGTGTGCCCGATCGGGGCCATCCAGAACGTGGCCGTCGCCCTCACCGACCCGCGCTACGCACTCTCGTACTTCGTCCTCGCGTTCTTCTTTCTTCCGCTGGTCGCGGCTGTGCTGTGGGGACGCGTGTTCTGTAGCGGCGTGTGTCCGCTCGGGGCGATTCAGGAGTTGACCGCGTTGCGGCCGGTTCAGGTCCCGCGGCGGCTCGACGGAGGGCTGGCCTGGCTCAGGTGGGTGTACCTGGGCCTGGCGGTCGGCTTCGCAGTGCTACCCGCCGAGCGGCGCGAATTCCTCATTTGCCGCTTCGATCCGTTCGTCGGCTTCTTCCGCTTCACCGGCCCGCTGCACATGCTGCTGATCGGCGGCGGACTCCTGCTGCTGGGCGTCTTCGTCGGCCGGCCGTACTGCCGCTGGCTCTGCCCCTACGGGGCGCTGCTATCGTTGTTGTCGCGATTGGCGTGGCGCCGAGTCTCCGTCACGCCGGACAAAGAGCTGGACTGCGGGCTATGCAGCGCGGCCTGTCCTTACGGCGCGATCACCGCGCTGCGGGCCCAGCCGGCCGGCTGCGTGGCCTGCGGCCGCTGCTACCGGCATTGCCCGCGGACGCCCGTTGCGTCTGGTTTCCGCCGGACCGACGCCGTGCTCGTGAACTGAATGACGCGCCGCTTTCAGAGCTCGATCGCCCTCGCGCTCGTCGTCCTCGCGACTGCGGGCCTCACCACCGGCACCGTCTGGCTGACGGCCGACGCGCTCGCCGCGCGACGCAGCACGGCGGCAGCGCGAGCGCGCGTCGCGGAGTATCTCGTGGGCGTCCGTACGGACGTCGCCGTCGCTGCGAAGTTGCAGGCCGAGTACGACCGTGTCACCGCCGAATCGCTCGACCGCGACCGGCGGACGAAGCGGCTTTCGTGGGCGCTGCTCGGCGCGGTCGCGGCGCTGGTTCTGGGGGTCAACTGGCGGGCGGGTCTGCGCGGCCCGCGCCCGGCGCCCCCGCGCGACGTAGTCGAGCGCCACCGGCGGTTGCAGCCGGATGGCTCGGCCGCGCAGCGCCCCGCCGCATGTGGCACCGCCGCATGTGGCAC
>CAZMCT010000038.1:0-28794 GCA_964564785.1 uncultured Planctomycetales bacterium | reverse complement strand
GGCCTCGGCCAAGGCTGTGGTCCCGGTCCGGGCCGCGGCCAGGGTCGCGGGATGGGCCGTGGGCGCGGCGGCGGTGGCGGCTGCGGACGCGTCCGGGGCGGCGGTGGTGGCGGCATGGGCGGTGGTCGTGGCGGGGCCCGCTGAGGTGCCGGCATGAAGCTCGCCATCGCCAGCGGGAAGGGCGGCACCGGCAAGACCACCCTGGCCACGAACCTGGCCGTCGTCGCGGCCGAGCTTGGCCGGCGCGTGGCCTATGTCGACTGCGACGTCGAAGAGCCGAACGGTCACTTGTTCCTCAAACCGACCATCGAAACCCGCGAGCCGGTGACGCTGCTGGTGCCGCAAGTTCTCGTCGACGGCTGCGACCGCTGCGGGCTGTGCGCGCAGGTCTGCCGGTACAGCGCGCTCGTCTGGCTGGGCGACAAGCCGCTTGTCTTTCCCGAGCTGTGCCACGGTTGCGGCGGCTGCGCCCTCGTGTGCCCGAAACGCACGATCATCGAAGTGCCGCGCGAGATCGGGCGGGTTGAGAGCGGACACGCGGGACCGGTGCAGTTCGTTCACGGCCTGCTCAACGTGGGGGAGGCCAAGAGTCCCCCGGTCATTCGGGCCGTCCGCGCCGCCGCCCCGAACGTCGATTGGCAGATCATCGACGCGCCGCCCGGGACGTCGTGCCCGGTCGTCGCCGCGGTGCGCGACTGTGATTTCGTCCTGCTCGTGACCGAGCCGACGCCGTTCGGCCTGCATGACCTGACCCTGGCCGTCGAGACCGTGCGGCAGATCGGCGTGCCGCCGGCGGTGGTCATCAATCGGGCCGATGTCGGCGACGATCGCGTGGAGCGTTACTGTACCGAGGAAGCCATTCCAGTGCTGCGGCGCATTCCGGACGATCGACGGGTGGCCGAGGCCTATTCCCGCGGGGATCTGATGGTGACGGCCGTACCGGAGCTGCGCGCGGCGCTGGTAGACCTGTGGAAACGACTGGAGCACGAGATGTCGGTCCAAGTTGATGCGAGCCGCCTCGCATGAAGGAACTGGTGGTCATCAGCGGCAAGGGGGGGACCGGCAAGACGAGCCTCACCGCCTCGTTCGCCGTCCTGGCAGGCCACGCCGTCGTCGCGGATTGCGACGTGGACGCGGCGGACCTGCACCTGGTGTTGACGCCGCAGATTCGCCAACGTGTGAAGTTCCGCAGCGGGCGCGAGGCGGCCATACGTCAGTCGGACTGCATTCGTTGCGGCGCCTGCCGTACGTACTGTCGCTTCGGCGCGGTCCGGCCAAGTGACGGTGGCGAGCTGGTCAGCAACGTTGACCTTCAGGCAGCCTGCCGCGACTGCGATTTTTGTCGGCGCTCGTGCACCGTACACACGCAGTTGGCGCTGCGCGAAATGCAGGAGGCTTCCGGCAACACAGCACTGCCGGCGTTCGTTATCGACCCGCTGGCCTGCGAGGGTTGCGGAGTATGTGTGCGCTTCTGTCCGGTTGAGGCGATAGATTTCGTCGAGCGCACCTGCGGCGAGTGGTTCATCTCGGACACCCGCTGCGGGCCGATGGTTCACGCCCGGCTGGCGGCGGCCGCCGAGAACTCCGGCAGGCTGGTCAGCCTGGTTCGGGAGCAGGCGCGGGATGTTGCCAGGCAGACCGGACGCGAGCTGATTCTGATTGACGGCGCCCCCGGCATCGGCTGTCCCGTCATCGCTTCGCTGACGGGGGCCACCGCCGCACTCATCGTCGCCGAACCCACCGTCAGCGGCCGGCACGACCTGGAGCGGGTGGCGGAGGTGACGCGGCATTTTGGAATCCCCACCTGGGTGTGCGTCAACAAGTGGGACCTGAACCCCGACCTGACCGCGCAGATCGAGGCCGCGGCCTGCGAACAGGGTCTGCGGGTCGCCGGCCGGGTGCGCTACGACCGGGCCGTCACCGCGGCCCAGGTGGCCGGGCGCACCATCGTGGAACATGCGACGGATGGGGTTGCGCAGGACGTACGTGCAGTGTGGGACGCCTGCAAGTTGATCTGAGCGGGCGCGGACAGGACGACCCAGTAACCCGAGGAGAATCGCCAGATGAAGATTGCCATCCCGATGGACAACGGCCGCCTGAGCAGCCATTTCGGACACTGCGCCGAGTTCGCCATCTACGACGTCGACCCGGCCGCCAAGACGACCCGCGCCAAGGCGGTGCACCGCGCGCCGCCCCATGAGCCGGGCGTCTTGCCGCGCTGGCTGCATGAGCAGGGCGCCGAGGTGATCATCGCCGGCGGGATGGGGCAACGTGCCCAGCAGCTCTTCGCCCAGAAGGGGATCCAAGTGGTCATCGGCGCGCCGCCCGACGCGGCCGACGAGATCGTGGCGGCCTATCTCGCGGGCACACTGCCGACCGGAGCCAACCCCTGTGACCATTGAGAGCTGCCAGCTACTGCTGGAGCGGACTCGCGCGCAGGCGCACGGCCGCTGCATTGCATGCGGCCGGGTCGATGGACATGCGCCACGCCTGCGTTTCCGGGTGACGGAAGACGGCGGTGTGCGGGCGACGTTCCGGCCCGACGTGACGCTCGAAGGCTACAATGGCATGGTGCACGGCGGCGTCATTTCGACGCTGCTGGACGCAGCGATGACGAACTGCCTGTTCGCGCACGGGCGTTGCGGCCTGACCGCTGAGCTATGCATACGTTTTCGGCATCCGGTGGAGAGCGACGCCTTGTTGGAGCTGCGTGCGCGCGTCGAACGAGCGTCTCCGCCGCTGTTCGTTCTGCGGGCCGAGCTTCGTCAGGCCAACCAGCTCCGTGCAACGGCGGTCGGCAAGTTCCTGGACAAAAGACGCCCGATGGCCGCGCCGCAGGCGGTTGCGGCGGGCTGCGGGCCGAAATGATGTGCGACGAGGATTCCATGAGCAGTGAAGTGGCGAGATTCTTCGAACAGTGGGCCGCGGACCAGAGCAAGTTCAAACAGTCGGCCCCCGAGCTGCTGCGCGGCTTCGGCGGGCTCTTTCAGGCAGTAATGAAGGAGGGCGCGCTCAGCGTGCGCGAGAAGGAGCTGATCGCGCTCGGTATCGCGGTGGCCGAAACCTGCGTACCTTGCCTGAACCTGCACGTGGAGAAGAGTCTGAACGCCGGGGCCACGCCGGAACAGATTCTCGAGGCCGCCGGGGTCGCGGTCATGATGCGGGGCGGCCCCGCGTTTACTCACGTTCCGGAGGTGATCCACGCGCTCGAGCATCTGCGAGAGTCACGGTGAGCCGCAGCGCTGCGGCCACAGAGTCCGGGAACGCTCCCGGCCGACGGCCACGTTCGCAGGTAGGTCAGGTGTGAGCGGATCGCCGCTGTGTTGAACCGGCAACCGGAGACAGGTTGTGAAACACATGCGGTCTCACAATGCGAGCGCCGGGGCAACTGAGGTCCGTGCGACTCATTGCATTGCAGGGTTCAACAATACGCGGCCGGTGCGTGCCCGGGCCGGAGACGACCCTGGCGGCGTGGTCAATGGGCCGATCCGCCGGTCGGCGACGCGCGCGTCACGCCATGCTGCAAATGGAGCCGCGCCCGTTGGCGGGCGGGCGACCGGCGATGTTGATACCCGCGTCCGCAACCCGACAGTGCGGGGGCTGTAGGACACCGTCGCGCGGGTTGGTGGAGCAGCATCCGGCCTGCTTCGGCGGACGGTCGTCGTACCGCCATACTTTGACGCACGTGGGCATGTCCCACGAGGACCGCATGGGCGCTGGCGTCACCGACGGCGTGATGCGGTATTGGGTCGGACTTGAAGGTGTGGAGGATATGCGCCGCGATCGGGATCGGGCGTTGCAGTTCGTGTAAGAGGTGGCCGGGCGACTGAGATTCGGCGGCGCTCCCGGGGTTTTTGCGCCCGGCTCGTGCTCCGCCGTCGGGACGAGAACTGGTGGACAGGCTCACAATGGAGATCAGGCGATGGTGCACGGCAGAGGGTGTCCATGGGCAACAGTTTTCCTGCTCGCGGGCGTCGTGGGAGGCTGTCAAAGCAGCGGCCGGCATGAACAGCGCACCGGCCCGCGCGACGGCGTTTTCGTGCATGTCAGCAAAGGCGTGGAGGACCCGCACGCCGTCCTCATGGCGCTGAAGATGGCCAACCTGATGTCGGCCGATCGCGACGTGCTCGTATACTTCGACCTGAGGGGTGTCAACCTCGTGCTCAACGACGCGAAGGATGTGACGTTCCCGACCTTCGACTCGTCGAAAACACAGCTCGCAGCCTTGATCGGCAAGGGCGTACCACTCTACGCCTGTCCTGGGTGCCTCAAAGCCGCCGGCCGGCAGCCCGAGGACCTGATGCCCGGTGTGAAGGTCGCCGAGAGGGACGCGTTCTTCAACTTCACCCGGGGACGGATTCTGACGCTGGATTACTGACATCGGATCACGACGCAGCCCGTGATCCGCTGGCCGGAACATCGGCATTCTTTCTCCCGGCAAGCTGCTCTCGCCGCGGTCCGCCGCGCAGGATCTGCGAACAGATACCTCACGGGGCATGGTGCCCGCCGTTCACCGCTAACCGCCCGTTGACAGACGGGGCTGGCTCCGCGTCAACCCACCATCACGGCAGCGTGAAAAGCCACCCCCCCTCCCGTGGTGACTGTCCCGTTTTTCAGCGGCGGAAGCCGGTGGGGACGCGAAGTCAGACCCCGTTCCGGTCGCAACACCTCCCCGTTCAACTCCTACACCCAGTATGCCCAGTATGCTTTGTCTATCTTTTTGCCGGCCGGCCCCGTTGTGCTGCGACCACACGATCGTGGCACAGGCATGCCCAGTAAATAATTCGCTCGCGATCTCTTGAACTCAAACTGTGAACTCGGTAGCATTCCGAGTGTGGACGTTTATTGCCCGAACCCCTAATTAGGGGTGAGACGTGGCCATCTCTCAACGTGCCACAGCCAGTTATACCCCTAAAAAGGTGCCGCCAATTAGTGGCCGGCGACGCCTGAAACTGAGTCACGTCCGTGCCGTCTTCCGACTCCTCTCCGAAGTGCGAGAGTTGGGAGCTTCGCCGCTGGCTTGGCGACGCCACATGATCACCCGGCTGTTGAATCTGGTGGACGGGGCCACCGGAATCGCGGCCGAGTTGATGGTCTCCCGGAAACCCGGCGACCCTAGGATCCTGGGCACCGTGATCGGCGGGGTCAGCGATCCGCGTCTGGTCTCTGTTTATCGGGCGTTGGTCGAGCGGGGGGCCTACGCGGTTGACTTACGGCCGGAGGGGGGCGGCGGCCGGACGAACTCGACCGCAATTCGCACACGCCAGCAAATGGCGGAGAGGCGGGCCTGGCGCCTGCGACCGGACCTCGACCCCTGGCGCACGCTCGACTGCGAGCATTTCATCTGTTCGAACCAGTATCTGCCGAGCTATGGCTGCGTGCATCTCCTGATTCTGACGCGTGGGGGGCGCGCGCCCCCGTTCGACGAGCTCGACCGGAGCATTGTGGGGTTGTTCCATGCGGAGCTGGGACGGCTCTGGCGCCACACGGGGGACGAGGTCGTGGCGGACCTTCCGCCTTCGCTGGAGCGGACGCTGGAACTCCTGCTGGAGGGGCTTTCCGAGCGGCAGATCGTTTCCCGGTTGCAGCTCAGTCCGCACACGATCCACGACCATGTGAAGCGCCTGTATAGTCGGTTTCGGGTCAATAGCCGGGCGCAGTTGCTGGTGCGTCTCTCACACTGCTCGCTGATTCGAGCGCCGCGCCTGTGCGTCCAACTTCTCCAAGGTGACGACGACCATCGTTTTGACGGTGTCGATACGGCGGAGCCGCGGCCGGGTCATGAGATGCCGGCCACTCGAGCGGTGAGCGCTGATCCGCAGGTGGCCCAGGCATGACGCGTCCGGCGGTTTCCATGTCGCTTTTCGCCCGAGCCGAGCCCTGGTGGCCGTGAGGTGTGAGGTCATGTCGGTCGCAACATCACACGAGTTTCTCGACAAGGTGGTGCAGGCGACGCCGGATGGCAAGCAAATCCGCAAGTGCCTGCAATGCGGGACGTGCAGCGGGGTGTGCCCTTACGGCTTCGCGATGGACTACCCGCCGCGCTCGCTGATTGCGGCCCTGCGGGCCGACGACTGGCACGGCGTGCTGGAGAGCGACACGATCTGGCTGTGCGTGTCGTGCTTCGCGTGCGCGAGTGTCTGTCCGAGCAAGATCCCGCTCACGCGGGGGCTGCTATCGACGCTGAAGACGGAGATGCTGGTGGCCGGGAGCATTCCGGCGGAGTTGCAGACCGCGCTGGGCAACTCGCGGCGCTACGGCAACGCGCTGGGCGAATCGCCGAAGAAGCGGGCGGATTGGGCCAAGGACTTCACCGTGCCGGTGCCGGTGATGGCCACACACAAAGAGCCGGTGGACGTGCTGTGGTTCGTGGGCGACTACGGCTCGTACCATCCGCGCGTGCAGCAGGTCACGCGCGCGTTGGCCAAGGTGCTGTACGTGCTGGACGTGAAATTCGGCATTCTCGGGCCGGAGGAGAACAGCGACGGCGACACGCAGGCGTTCACGGGCGAGTGGGGCCTGTTCGAGCTGCTGGCCCGCAAGAACGTCCTCGCCATGAAAAAGTACACGTTCGGCGAGATCATCACGGCCGATCCGCATGCGTTCAACGCGCTCAAGCACGAATACCCGCGGCTCGGATTCGAACGGACGGTGAAGCACCACACGCAGTACCTGGTGGAGCATCTGGCGCGCCTCAAGCCGCTGCTCCAGAACCGCGGTGCCCAGCGCGTCACGTACCACGACCCGTGTTACCTGGGGCGGGCCAATGACAACAACATCTACGAGGAGCCGCGCCAGCTCCTCCAGACCATCCCGGGCGTGGAGTTGGTCGAGATGTCGCACAACCGGGCGCTGAGCGTCTGCTGCGGCGGGGGCGGGGGCGGAATGTGGCTGGACGGCTTCTCCTGGGAGAAAGCCCACACGCGCACTACCGAGTGGCGAGTCAAAGAGGCGCTGGCGGTGGGCGCCGACGTGCTGGCGGTGGCTTGCCCCTACGAAACGCCGCGCTTTGAGGATGCCGTCAAGAGCACGGGTAACGAGGGCAAGCTGGCGGTGAGGGACGTCGTCGAACTGCTGGCCGAGTCGATCTTCGGGTGAGCGGTCGGCCCTCAGCGGTCCGCGCTCAGCCAGAGTCGCCCGGCATGTCTGGCGGATGACTGAGAGCCGTGAAGGAGTTCGTGATGGATCTCGTCGTTCTGATCAAGTTCGTGCCGGACCTGGTGGAAGACCTGGAGATCGACGCCGGCACCGGACTGCTCGACCGCAGTTTCCTGCGGCTCATGCCCAACGAGCTCGACGACCACGCACTGGAGGAGGCCCTGCTGCTCAAGGAGCGGCACGGCGGCACGGTCACCGTGCTCACGCTCGACGCGGGCGACGTGGACGAGACGCTGTTCACGGCGGTGGCCAAGGGGGCCGACCGCGTGATCAAGCTGACCGGCGAGGGCTTCGATCAGGGGCCGGGCAACCGGCGCATCGCGGCGGCGTTCCGCCAAGCGGTCGGCGGTATTCCGTTCGACCTGATTCTGACCGGCACGCAGGCGGTGGACGATCTCGACGGCTTCGTCGGGGCGTTGCTGGCCGAGCAGCTCGGTCTGCCCTACGTCGGCTACGTGACGAAGGTCGTCGCCGACGGCGGGTGCTACGTGGCGCAGAAGGAATACCCGGGCGGTCTCAACGCGGAGATCGAGGTCACGGGCCCGGCGGTGCTCGGAATCCAGGCCGCCGAGAAGCCGCCGCGCTACGTGGTGACCAGCAAGGTCATGGAAGCGATGAAAACGGCCAAGATCGAAGAACTCGCCGTGGACGCGGTGTCCGTGGACACGGAACTCAAGGTTTCCGCGATGGCGCTGCCCGAAACCGGCCGCCACGCCGAGATGATCGAGGGTGACGCACAGCAGGTCGCGGAGAGAGTGGTGCAGTTGCTGCGCGAACGGGGTGTCGTGGCATAGCGTCGGCCGACGCGGACGGGCGACGCGCCCGCACCGCGCGGCCTGCTTGAGGATGAACCATGTGCGGTGAGATCTGCGTCGTCATCGAGCTGCTCCGCGGCGAAATCAAGGACATCTCGTTCACCATGCTGGCCGCCGGACGCCGACTGGCCGACGGGCTGAAGACCAAGCTGACAGCCGTGTTGATCGGGCAGGACGTTCAGAAGCTCACGGGTCAACTGGGGGCGGCGGACCGCGCCGTGTGCATCGAGCATGCCAGCCTCGCCGAGTTCAACCCCGCGGCGTACCTCTGCGTGCTGGCGGGGTTGTTTGCCCAGCACCAGCCGCGACTCGTGCTGTTCGGTCATACGGCCATCGGCACCGATCTCGCCTGCGGCCTGGCCCAGCGCCGGAACTGGGCCGTGGCCAGCGGCTGCCGGTCATTCTCTCTCGACGGTCGGGCGGTGCAGTACTCCGCGCCGACCTGCGGGGGGAAGCTGATCGCCACGGGCGTATTGCCGGAACCCACATGCCTCGCCACCGTGATGCCGGGCGGCTACAAGCCGGACGAGGGACGCGCCGGCCGGGCGCCCGCCGTCGAGAGTGTCGTCCCGCCCGCCGGCCTGGATCTGGTGCGCACGCGGTTCCGGCAATATCGCGAGCCGCCCACGACCGACGTCGACATCGCGAAAGAGGCCGTGCTGGTGTCGGTGGGGCGCGGCATTCAGAACCGGGACAACCTGGCGGCGGCGGAAGCCCTGGCGCAGGCGCTGGGCGGCGTCGTCTCGGGGTCGCGGCCCGTGGTGGACCAAGGCTGGCTGCCCACCAGCCGCCTGGTGGGCAAGTCCGGCAAGCAGGT
Organism: uncultured Planctomycetales bacterium; assembly: GCA_964564785.1. Classification (GTDB taxonomy): domain Bacteria; phylum Planctomycetota; class Phycisphaerae; order UBA1845; family Fen-1342; genus CAZMCT01. The sequence continues at coordinate 20,004 of CAZMCT010000038.1, read as the reverse complement.
GAAGCCGAAGCTGTATCTCGCGATCGGGATCAGCGGCGCTCCCGAGCACCTGGAGGGCGTGCCCGAGGCCGAGTTGATGCTGGCGATCAATACCGATGCGAAAGCGCCCATCTTCGACGTCGCGCAGTTCGGCACGACCTGCAATGCGCTCGAGTTGATGCCGGTGCTGGCGGAGAGACTCAAGAAATCACCGCGGGCCTGAGGGTCACGCACCATGTCCGCCTCGATCGTCATCGTCCTGGTCGGCCTGCTCGCCTCGCTGGGCGTGTTCGGCTATCGCTGCTATCAGCGCGTGCAGCACCTGCGCCTGGGGCGGCCCGCGGGGCCGTTCGGCGAGTGGGGCCGCCGCATCGTGGACGTGCTGATCTACGTCTGTGCGCAGGGCCGGCTGTTCCGGGTGCGCGGCACGGGCATCGCACACGCCTTCATCTTCTGGGGCTTCGTGCTGCTGTTGCCGACGATCCTGCAAGCCCTGCTCGAAGGTCTGTTTCCGGGCTACGTCTTGCCGTTCTTCGCGACATTCGGGCCGCTGCTGCTGCTGCAAGACCTCATCGCACTGACCGTCATCGCGGGCGTGCTGTACGGTCTGTATTACCGCCTGCGGGTCCGGCCGGAGCGGTACCGGGGCAGCCACCCGTTCGAGGGCAACCTCGTCCTGGGGTTCATTCTCACGATCATGGTGACGCTGCTGGGCCACACGGGGATCCGGCAGAACCTCGGCGCGGCACACGTGCCGGCCGCCTGGCAGCCCGTATCCACCCTGTTCGGCCGCCTGTTCGGCGGCCTGCCGCCGGGCACTCAGGACATCGTGGCGGCCGCGTGCTGGTGGATGCATCTGGGCGTGGTGCTGGTCTTCCTGACGTGGCTGCCGCTGGGCAAGCACTTCCACGTCGTGACTTCGGTCTTCAACGTCCTGCTGCGCAATCGCGCGCCCGCGGGGCGCCTCGCGCCCGCGGTGCGCGGCGCGGACGGCGAGGGCGTCGAACGCATCGAGCAGTTCACGTGGCGGCAGATGCTGGATTGGTACTCGTGCAGTGAGTGCGGCCGTTGCCAGGACGTGTGCCCGGCGTACAACAGCGGCGCGGCGCTGTCGCCCAAACTCCTCATCATGGGGCTGCGCGCTCACCTGTTCGAGCGCGGGCAGGCGCTGCGGGCGCGCCCGTCGAACGGCCGTGCGGCCGCGGTGGAGGCCGTTCTGCGCAAGCGACTCGCGGGCGACATCCTGGCGGAGGAGGCGCTGTGGGCCTGCACGACGTGCTATGCCTGCGACCGCGAATGTCCGCTCTTCGTCGAGCACGTCCAGCCGATCGTCGACCTGCGGCGCTCGTTGCTCGCGCAGCAGCGCGGCGACCCGCGGCTGACGAGCGCCCTGGAGAACCTGCGCCGCTACGGCAATTCGTTCGGCAAGTCCGACAAGCAGCGGGCCCGCTGGACGACGGGGCTGGAGTTCAAGATCAAGGACATTCGCAAGCAGCCGGCGCAGACGCTGTGGTTCGTAGGCGACTATGCGTCGTACAGCCCGGCGTTGACCGAAGTCACCCAAGCCACGGCGCGGGTGTTCCAGGCGTCGGGCCTGGATTTCGGGCTGCTGTATGACGCCGAGCGCAACGCCGGCAACGACGTGCGCCGCGCGGGCGAGGAAGGGCTGTTCGAGCTGCTCGCGCAGAAGAACATCGCGGCGCTCCAAAAATGCCGATTCGAGCAGATCGTCACGACGGACCCGCATACGTACAACACGCTGAAGAACGAATACGCGTGGACCAACGGCCATACGGAGCCGCTCAGCGCGAAGTTCCCCATCTTGCACTATACGGAATTGCTCGACCGATTCGTCGCGCGCGGGCAGATCACGGTGCAGCAGAGGCTGGATTGCGTCGTGACCTACCACGATCCCTGCTACCTGGGCCGCTACAACGAAATCTATGACGCGCCGCGCCGTGTGCTCATGGCCCTGGGCTGCCGGGTGGTCGAGATGCCGCGCAACCGCGACCGGGCGCTGTGCTGCGGCGCCGGCGGCGGACGCATCTGGATGGAAGAGGGCCAGGTCAAGGAGCGCCCCGCCGAGAGCCGCGTGCGCGAAGCCGCGGCCCTGGGCGGCGTGCGGGTTTTTGTCGTGGCTTGCCCGAAGGACCTGACCATGTACCGCGACGCCGTGAAGACGGCCGGGCTGGAAGACCGCCTGGTCGTCAAGGACCTGATCGAGCTTGTGGCCGACGCGTGTCTGGGCGGCGTTTCGCCGGCCCCCGCGGCGGCGGGCACCGGCCCTGCGCCGGTGCCCGAACAACCGGTGGTGCACTAGGAGGCCGGCTCATGGCCGAGCGTGTTGGCGTTTACGTCTGTCACTGCGGCAGCAACATCGCCGGTACCGTGGAGGTGGAGGAGGTCACGCGCTGGGCGACCACGTTGCCCGGGGTGGCCGTGGCCCGCGAGTACAAGTTCATGTGCTCTTCGCTGGGACAGGCGCTGATTGAGGACGACATCAAGAAGGAGCGCCTCACGCGGATCGTGCTCGCCGCGTGCTCGCCGCACCTGCACGAAAAGACCTTCCGCCGGGCGTGCGCCAACGCGGGGCTCAATCCGTTCCTGCTGCAAATGGCCAACATCCGCGAGCATGTCTCGTGGGTCACCAAGGACAAGCAGGCCGCCACCGCGAAGGTCAAGGCCCTGGTCGCCGGGGCCGTGGCCCGCGTCCAGCGCCATCGACCGCTCGAGCCGATGCCCGTAACGGTGAATCCGCACACCCTGGTGGTGGGCGGGGGCATCGCCGGCATCCAGGCCGCCCTGGAACTGGCCGACGCCGGCTACCCGGTCTATCTGGTGGAGCGCGAGCCGAGCATCGGGGGGCACATGGCCCAATACGACAAGACCTTCCCGACGCTGGATTGCGCGGCGTGCATCCTGACGCCCAAGATGTCCGAGGTGGGCCAGCACGAGAACATCAAGCTGCTGACGTACTCGGAGCTGGAGGACGTGTCGGGCTCGATCGGCAACTTCAAGGTGCGCATCCGCCGCAAAGCCCGGCACGTGCGCGAGGACAAGTGCACGGGCTGCGGCCTGTGCATCGAGAAATGCCCGCGCAAGGTGGTGGATGACGTGTTCGAAGCCGGGATGGGCTATCGCAAGGCGATCTACACGCCCTTTCCGCAGGCGGTGCCCAAAATCCCGGCGATCGACACGAAATCGTGCATCTGGTTCGAGCGGCAGCGCTGCCGGGCGTGCGAGAAGCTGTGTCCGACGGGCGCGGTCGATTTCGACCAAAAGGACGAGATCCTCGAAGTCGACGTGGGCAATATCATTCTCGCGACCGGTTGGGACCTGTTCGATTGCCGCCGCATCCCGCAATACGGCTACGGCAAGCTGGCGAACGTCTTCACCAGCCTCGAATTCGAGCGGATGTGCAACGCCTCGGGGCCCACGGGCGGGCGGATCGTGCTCCGCGACGGCGTCACCGAGCCGAAGTCGGTGTGCATCGTGCATTGCGTCGGAAGCCGCGACCAGCATTACAACACGTACTGCTCGGGTATCTGCTGCATGCTGTCGCTCAAACTCGGGCATCTGGTCATGGAGAAAACCGGCGCGCGGGTGTACGCCTGCTACATCGACTTGCGGCCGAACAAGAAGGACTACGAGGAGTTCTACCAGCGTCTGCTCGACGAGGGCATGTTGTTCGTCCGGGGCAAGGTGGCCGAGATCACGGACATGCCCCGGCTGCCCGAGGAAGAAGGCAAGCTGATCGTGCAGGTCGAGGACACGCTGCTCGGCAAGCAGCGGCGTATCCCCGTGGACATGGTGGTGCTCATGGGGGCGATCGAGCCGCGCCGCGACGCGCGCGAGACCGGTCTGAAGGTCGGCATCTCGTGCAGCATGGCCGGGTGGTTCATCGAGCGCCACGCGAAGCTCGACCCGGTTGCCACCATGACCGAGGGCGTCTTCATCGCCGGCGCGTGCCACGGCCCGAAGGATATTCCCGACTCGGTCTCGCAGGGGGCCGCGGCGGCCGCCCGCGTGCAGGGCATGATCAGCAAGGGCACGGTCATGATCGAGCCGGTGGTCGCGACGATCAACGAGGAAAACTGCTCCGGCTGCCGGATCTGCAACAACCTGTGCCCCTTCAACGCGATTGACTTCCTGACCGAGGAAAAGGTCAGCCGGGTGAATCCGGCCCTGTGCAAGGGCTGTGGCACATGCGTCGCCGCCTGCCCCGCCGGCGCCATCGCCGGAGCGCACTTCTCCAACGACCAGGTCGAGGCCGAGATCGAGGGGCTGCTGTGGGATGCGCACGGCAACGGAGAACCGGCCGGGCTCGAAGCGCAACCCGCTCTGGAACCCACGGCGTCGTAGGAGTCACACGATGCAGCGCGAAATCTACGAACCGAAGATCGTCGGCTTCTTCTGCAACTGGTGTTCGTACCGCGCGGCCGACGGAGCCGGTACGGCCCGCATCAAGCACGCGCCCAACGTGCGCGTCGTCCGCCTGATGTGCAGCGGCCGCGTCGATCCCTCGTTCGTGCTCAAGGCCCTGTCGCTCGGCGCCGACGGCGTCCTGATCGCCGGCTGTCACCCCGGCGAGTGCCACTACATCGAACAGAACTACAAGACCCTGCGGCGCTTTGTCATGCTGCGGCACACGCTGCGAGCGCTGGGGATCAGCGAGCGCCGGGTCAGGCTGGTGTGGGCGTCGGCCGCGGAGGCCTCGCGGCTCGCCGAGTCGATCGATGCCATGGTCGAGGACATTCGGACTCTCGGCCCGCTGAACTGGTCGGCGAACTGGTCCGAGGAGCACAGCCACCTGGATGACGTGGAGAAGATCCTGCTCGAGCACCAGGCGGCCATGGAGGTCGGGCGATGAGCGGGAAGGGCAAGCTGGCGATCTACTGGGCGGCCTCATGCGGCGGGTGCGAGATCTCGATCCTCGCGCTGAACGAGAAGATCCTCGATGTCGCGGGCGCCTTCGACATCGTCCTGTGTCCCTGCATCATGGACACCAAGGTGCGCGAAGTCGAGAGCTGGCCCGATCAATACGTCGACGTCTGCCTCTTCAACGGCAGCGTCCGCACCAGCGAACAGGAATACATGGCCAAATTGCTCCGGAAGAAATCGAGGATTCTGGTGGCTTTCGGCTCCTGTGCGACCGAGGGCTGCATCCCCGGCCTGGCGAACCTGACCAACCGCCAGGAAATCTTCGAGACGGTCTACTGTGACAGTGCCTCGACGGACAACTCCGGCCGCGTGATTCCACTGCCGCAAGTCCAGGCCAACGGGCACCACCTCTCGCTGCCGGTTTTCTACGACACGGTGCACACCCTGGCCCAGACGGTGCCGGTCGACTACTACCTGCCCGGCTGCCCGCCGGAGGCCGACCGCATCTGGGATGCGGTGGTGGCCATCCGCGAGGGTACCCTGCCGCCGGCCGGCTCGGTCATCGGGGCGACGACGACTTGCTGCGACGAATGCCCGCGCACGCGGAGCGAAAAGAAGATCAAGGCTTTCAAGCGCACGTGGCAGATCGTTCCCGACGCTGAGACGTGCCTCCTCGAGCAGGGGCTGCTGTGCTGCGGGCCGGCGACCCGGGCGGGCTGCGGCGCGCGCTGCCCGCGGGTGAACTCGCCCTGCATCGGCTGTTACGGACCCAATGCGGGTGTCACGGACTTCGGGGGACGCCTGATGACGGCCCTGGCGTCCGTGATCGATGCGCAGGACCCGGATGAGATCGAGCGCATCATCTGCGAGGGGATCCCGGACCCCGTGGGCACGTTCTATCGGTTCAGTCTGGCGCACAGTCTCTTGCGGCGGGCCGCCCTGGTGCCCGACGCCGAGCGTCATGAATTGCCGTTGCCCAGACCGGTCGCGCAGGCCTAGGCGGCCCGCGTTCCGTTTCCAAAGGAGCAGTCGCCGATGACAACCCAGCGCATCAGCATTGACCCGATCACGCGGCTCGAGGGTCACGGCAAGATCGACATCTTCCTGACCCCCAAAGGCGATGTGGCCGAGGCGTACCTCCAGATTCCCGAACTACGAGGTTTCGAGCGCTTCTGCATCGGCCGACTCGCCGAGGACATGCCCAACCTGACCGCGCGCATCTGCGGCGTCTGCCCGGAAGCGCACCATATCGCCGGCACCAAGGCCCTGGACGCCCTCTTCCACGTCGACCCGCCGCCCACGGCGAAGAAGCTACGCGAGATGTTCTATTGCATCTTCTTCGCGACGGACCATACCACGCACTTCTACGCGCTCGGCGGACCCGACTTCGTCCTGGGCCCCGACGCCCCCCCGGAGCAGCGCAACATCCTGGGCGTCATCCAAAAGGTCGGAATGGAGATCGCCGGCAAGGTCCTCAAGATGCGCCGCGACGGGCATCACCTCATCGAGATGATCGGCGGCCGGAAGGTGCACCCCAACTGGGGCCTGCCCGGCGGCGTCAGTCGCGGCATCACCGAGGAGCAGCGCAAGGAGATCGAGGCCCTGGGACGCGACGCCATCGAGTTCGCGAAGTTCTCGTTACAGCTCTTCAGCGACATCGTCCTGGGCAACACGCAGTACGTGCAGCTCATCACCAGCGACGTGTACACGCACCGCACATACAACATGGGCACGGTCGATGCGCACAATCGCGTGAACTTCTACGACGGCCAAATCCGGATCACGGGTCCGGACGGCCGGGAACACGCCAAGTACCCCCCGAAGGACTACCGCGAGTACATCGCCGAGCACGTCGAACCCTGGTCCTACCTGAAATTCCCGTACCTCAAGAAAATCGGCTGGAAGGGCTTGGTCGACGGCGAGGAGTCCGGCCTGTATAAAGCGACCCCGCTCTCCCGGCTGAACGCGGCCGACGGCCTGGCTACTCCGCTGGCCCAGAAGGAATACGAGCGATTGTATGACACGCTCGGCGGCAAGCCGGTGAACCACACCCTGGCCACCCACTGGGCGCGGCTGGTCGAGTTGCTCTACGCCGCGGAACGCTGGGTCGAGCTGGCCACGGACCCTGAAATCACCGGCACGGAATACCGCGTGCTGCCGACCGCCACGCCCGACGAGGGGGTCGGCTGCGTCGAGGCCCCGCGCGGCACCCTCACGCACCACTACTGGACCGACGACCGCGGCGTGCTGACGCGCGTCAATCTGATCGTCGGCACCACGAACAATAACGCCCCGATCAGTCTGTCGGTCAAGCAGGCGGCCAAGGCGCTCATCCGCAAGGGCACGACGGTCACCGAGGGCCTGCTCAACAAGATCGAGATGGCGTTCCGGGCCTACGATCCGTGCTTCGGCTGTGCAACCCACTACCTGCCGGGCCGAATGCCGCTGACAGTCGTCCTGCGAGCGCCCGATGGCCAGGTGCTCCAGACGATTTGCCGGGAGGACCGGCCCGGTCGTGGGTAAGACATGACAACGGTGCGAACTCCAACTCGTGCAGCGCGGTCCGCAGGAAATCTCGCGGCCAGCGAAACGCCGCGAACCGTCATAATCGGGCTGGGCAATCCGCTCTTGACGGACGACGGCGTCGGCCTGCGCGTCGTCGCCCGATTGAGGCCCGTGCTCGCGGGCCGGCCCGGCCTGGAGCTGGCGGAGGACTACTGTGGCGGCTTGCGCCTGATGGAGCGGCTCGTCGGCTACGACCGCGCCATCCTCATCGACGCCCAGCGCACCGGGGCACCCCCCGGCACCGTCACGGTTCTGGCGGCAGACGCCCCGCCCACCCGGCACGGCAATTCCGCCCACGACGTGGACCTGTGGACCGCCCTGGGGGTCGGGCGACACGCCGGCTTCCGCCTGCCGGAACCCGGCGACATTCGCATCGTCGCCATCGAGGCCGCAGAAGTGGATGCGTTCGGCGAAGCGTGTACGCCCGTCGTGGCCGCCGGCATCCCCCGCGCCGCCGAACTGGTGCAATCCCTGTTGACCCAGTGGAGATAGCATCATGGTCTCGATCGAGGTCCTGCGCTCTTTCCCCTATTTCGCCGGCGTAAAACCCGAGAGCCTCAAGGCCGTGGCGGCCATCACCGAAGAGCGCACGTTTCCGGCCGGTCAGCCGCTGTTCAAGGAAGGCGAAACGGCGCAAGCCCTCTACATCCTCCGCGCGGGAGAAGTTGACATCGTCTACCAGCACCACGTTGACGAGGGCCGCGTCGTGGACACCGTCGTCGCGGGCGACCTGATCGGTTGGTCATCGCTGGTCGAACCGTACCGCTGCACGGCGACCGCGATTCCCCGGGCGCCCGGCCGGGTCGTGCGGATCGACGGGCCGGCCATTCGCAGTTTGTGCGAGCAGGACCACACGTTGGGGTATCATCTGCTCAAGGAGCTAGCCGCTACGCTGAGCCGCCGCCTGCAAGGTGCGCTCGTCCAGCTGGCGGCAGGGGGATAGGCCGCACCCGGAGGCGGACCTGCATGAACGCTCGGAGCCCCGCCCGGATCGTGCTTATCGACGATGACTTGGATATCCACCTCGCCGTACAGATGATCCTCGAACCGCTTCGTTACACGGTGACCTGCTATCAGACCGGCCAGGCGGGGTTGCAAGCTATCCGACGCGACCCCCCGGACATGGTGCTCTTGGACATCATGCTCACGCATCCCTCCGAGGGGCTACAGGTGGCTTGCGAGCTGCGGCGGGATGACAAGCTGAAACGCATTCCGCTCATTCTCATGTCCGCGATCGGCCAATCGATCGGCATGGAATACGGCCGCGAAGTGTGTCCCGACGCGATGTCGCCCGACATGTTCCTGGAGAAGCCGTTCGATGCCGCCACCCTGCGCGAGGCTGTGAGCTGGGTTCTCGCGCAGCAGTCGGCGCGGCCGGGCACGTGAGCCGGATCCCCCGACCCAGCCCGCGCGCTCGGCACGGCGACCACGCTCGGTGCTGCGCAGGAACTCGCACGGTCGGCGTGGGCGCGAGCCGGTGCCCTGTCTGTCCAGCCCCCGAATCGCACGAGCGCTCACGGCCGGGACGCGTGCCCGCGTCAGATTGCAACCTCTCACGACGCGGCAACTCGCAGCGCACCTCAACGCACGCGTGTGCCGCGATGCCGTGGAGTCGGTGCATGCGCGGACCGCTGCGGTCGTCGTCGCCCGCAGCCGCCCGAAGGCGCGGCGGCCTGTACGCGCGGAACATCGCTTCAGGCTCGCCGCCGGAGACGTTCGTCAATCCATCCGACGAGCCAGGCGGCGAACTCGTGTTTGGTGAGCTCCGCGGCCGGCGGACGGATCGTCTCGGCGGTGGCGGTGTAGAGGGTGGCGCGGATGCGTTCGGCGCCCATCGTCTCGAGCGGGTTGGCGACGATCGCGTCGAGCCCCTTCTGGGCCAGCTTCTCGCGGGCACGGGCGGCAAGCACGGCGGGCTCCTCGAGGGCGAACCCGATGATGAGCTGCTCGGGTCGCCGACGCGCGGCACAGGCCGCAACGAGGTCGGGTGTCGGCTCGAGTTCCAGCACCAGTCGCGCAGCGCCCCGCAGCCATTTCCCGGGCGAGGGCGCACGCGGCCGATAGTCGGAGACCGCGGCGGCCATCACCAGCACATCGCAGGTGGGGAAGTGTTCCGCCAGCAATCGCTCGAGGTCGGCCGTGGATTCGAACCGCAGCGTGCGAAGGTTGGCCTCAGGACCGGCGCGGGCCGCCGGTGGCGGCGCGGTGGCGCCGGCACCGAGCAGCAGCGTGACTTCCCAGCCGGCAACGTGGGCGGCTTCGGCCACGTGGATTCCCAGCCGGCCGCTGGACCGGTTCGCGAGATACCGGACGGCGTCGATCGGTTCCCAGGTGGGGCCGGCCGTGATGAGCATGTGCCGCGGCATGGGCGGTCCTCGGACTTGTCAGTCAAACTCGCCCGGCAGGAGGCCGGCGGCGATGTCGTCGAGCGCCGGCCGATTCAGGATGCGCACCCGCTGGCTATCGGGCAACTCGATCAGCGCGAGGTCGGCGAGTCGCCGGAGCGTGCGCGAGAGCGTCTCACTGGTCAGGTTCAGATGGCTGGCGAGGTCCTTCTTGAGCGCCGCGAGGGTGAAGGGCTGGGAGTCAGGCGGGCCGGTGCGGACAAGGTAGCCGGCGACGCGGCCGATGGCATCGCGGAGCACAACATCTTCGAGCAGGCCCACGAGCTGCCGGACCCAGATGCCCATGCCGGCGAGGATCTGGCGGCACAGCGCATGGCTCGCATCGAGCCCCCTCCGGAACTCGGATGCCGAGAGAAGGACGCAGGTGGTGTCCTCGGCGGCTTCGGCGTGGGCGGGCGCCTCAAACCCCGAAATGACAGCTACTTCAGCAAATGTGGTTCCCGGGCCGGCCAAGTGCAGGACATGCTCCTTGCCGTTGGGGGCGATCTTGTAAACTCGTACGAGACCGCTCCCGACACAATAGACCCCTGGGCATTCGTCGCCCTGCGAAAAAATACGCGCCCCGCGCGCCAGCCGGACCAATCGACCAATCCGGACCAGCCGCGCAAGGCTTTCTTCGTCCAAGCCTCTGAACAATAAACACTTACGTATTATCTCGGCGACGCTCTGCTCAGCCACGGCCTCATGCTCTGACAAAAAACGGAACCACGTTTGATCCATATCAAGGCACGCGGCCGGGCATTGTCCGACACTGGTACTTCTTCGGCAAGGCATCGAATGCGGCCGGGGCGTGGCGTCCGGCTGAAGAAGCCGGGCCCCGAGGAGCCGGTGATGATTCGCGATATCGTGCTGATTGATGAGGAGCTGTGTGACGGCTGCGGCCAGTGCGTGCCGGCCTGCCACGAAGGCGCGCTCCAGATCGTGAACGGCAAGGCGCGGCTCGTGGCCGAGCGGCTGTGCGACGGACTGGGGGCGTGCCTCGGCCACTGCCCGCGCGGGGCGATCCGGGTGGAGAAGCGCACGGTCGATGAGTTTGACCCGGCCGCGGTTGCGGCGCGGCAGCAGGCGATGAAACCGGCCGTCGGCCCGGGTGGCGCGGCCGGTGCAAGTGGCGGCGGGTGTCCGGGCAGCCGGCTCTCAGAGTTCCGCACGCTCGCACGGGAACGGGACGCAGACCGGACGGCAACGCCGGCCGCGTCAGAATTGACGCACTGGCCGGTGCAGCTTCGGCTGCTGCCGCCCGGGGCGCCGCTCCTGCGGGGGGCGCGGCTGCTGATCTGCGCGGATTGTGTGCCGGTCGCGTACGGCGGATTTCACAGCGACCTGCTGCGGGACCGGGCGGTGGTGATTGCCTGCCCGAAGCTGGACGACACGCGGGGGTACGTCGAGAAGCTGGCGCAGATGATGAGCCTCAACGACCTGGCGGAGGTCGTGGTGGCGCACATGGAAGTGCCCTGCTGCACGGGGATCCTGACGGCTGCGCTCGAGGCGCGGAAGTTGGCCGGCTGCCGCGTGCCGGTGATCGATGTGGTGATCGGAACACGCGGAGAGGTCTTGAGCCGCCGCGTCCTGTTTGCCGCGGAGACGCAGGGCGTACCGGGGCCTGCGGAATGAAATGGTGCTTCGTTGGTGATGGGCTCGTTTGCGCGGGAGATGCGTCTTCCCTTGTCCCTCGCGGGCAGGGAGGGGCTCCCGTTCCGTATCCAGAGGAGACACGATGTTCTGTAATCAGTGCGAACAGACCAAGGGCGGCGTCGGATGCAACACCGTCGGCGTGTGCGGAAAAGACCCGGACATGCACTCGCTCCAGGAGCTCCTGCTCTACGGGGTCAAGGGCATGGCCGCATACGCACACCACGCGCGGCGGCTGGGGATGGTGGACGAGTCCGTCAGCGCGTTCATCGAGGAAGCGCTGTTCGCCACCGTGACAAACGTCAATTTTGATATGGAATCGCTGTTAGAGCTAGTGCTCGAGTGCGGCCGCAAGAACCTGCGCGTCATGCAGATGCTCGACGAAGGCCATACGCGGGTGCTGGGGCGGCCGACTCCGGCGCAGGTCTATGAGGGAACCCGGGCCGGGCCGGGCATCCTCGTCACCGGCCACGACATGGTCGACCTCCAGCGCTTGCTCCAGCAGACCGCCGGCACGGGTATCAACGTCTACACGCACGGCGAAATGCTCCCGGCGCACATGTATCCCGAGCTCCGCAAGCACCCGCACCTGGCCGGCCACTTCGGCGGTGCGTGGCAGAAGCAGCGCCGCGAATTCGCCGAGTTCACCGGCCCGGTGCTGGCGACTACGAACTGCGTTCTGATCCCACCGGAACAGTACCGCGACCGGCTCTTCACAACCCGGGTCACGGCCGTCCCCGGCGGCACGCGACTCTCGGGCGATGATTTCTCCCCCGTGATCGAGTGTGCCCGCCGCTGCAAGCCGCTCGCGGATGCGCCGGTCCGACAGTCCACGATCGGGTTCCACCACTCGGTGCTGCTCGGACTGGCGGGCGAAATCGTCGCCGCCGTGAAGGCCGGCAAGCTGCGGCACTTCTTCCTCATCGGCGGCTGTGACGGGGCCGAGCCCGGCCGCAACTACTACGCCGAGTTCGCCCGCCGCACACCGGCCGACACGGTCGTGCTGACACTGGGCTGCGGCAAGTACCGGATCCGTGAGGAGGAGTTCGGCACGATCCGGCTCAACGGTTCCGGCGAGGTGCCGCGGCTGCTCGACATGGGCCAGTGCAACGATGCGTACGGTGCGATCCAGGTCGCGGTCGGCCTGGCCCAGGCTTTCGGCTGCTCGGTCAACGAACTGCCGCTGACCATCGTGCTCTCGTGGTTCGAGCAAAAGGCGGTGGCCGTGCTGCTGACGCTGCTGGCCTTGAACGTGAAGGGCATCCGCATCGGGCCGGCCGCCCCCGCGTTCGTCTCGCCCGGCGTGATGAGCGTGCTGCGCGACCGCTACGACCTGAAGCTGATCGGCCCGTCGCCCGGGGCCGATCTGGAAGCAGCGCTGGCACAGCGCTGAACGCGGCCCGGCAGCGCAAGTGAGTGCAACCGGGAGCCCCGTCCTGTTCGGCCCGCCGCGGTCCGCCCTGACGGATGAACGTTGCGGGCATCGGCTGAACCGGGCGGGGCACCCGCGCCGCTCGCCAAGCGTTGAACGCGGCTGCTGCCGAGCCGGCCGGGCCCCGCTACAATTCGCCGTGCGCGGCGGGCGAATGGCTCCGCGCAGCGCGCACCCACCGGAGCCCGAAGATGCGCACTCCGTCCGGCACCTGCCGTCTGCTTGTCGAGCGAGCCTGCCTGATGGGCGCGCTGGCGGGTGCGACCGGGCTGCTCGTCGGCGGCTGTACACCGGGTACCGACGACCGTGATGCGAACACCCCCGGCATCTACAACAACGCGACGGACCCCACGAACGGCGGAGCCGCGTACGTCGGCTCGGCCGCGTGCAGCGCGTGCCACCCGGACTACGCGGAGCGCGTGCAGCTCCACGGCCACACGCACGCGCTGAAGCCCGTGACGGGCGGTCCGCCACAGTATCCCGCGGCAGTGGAGCGGGCCGGGGTGCCCGATCCGCCCGCCGGGTTCGGCTGGACCGACGTCGCGTTCGTGATTGACGGCTACCTGCACCGCGCGCTGTTCGTCGGTCAGGACGGATTTCTGCTCACCGACGGCGGAACGGGCGTGAACTCGCAATGGAACCTGGCGTCTCCCGCGAACGGGACGCCGGAAGGTTTTGCGCCGTTCGTACCGGATGCGGCTGACGTCCCGTTTGAGTTCTCGATGCTGTCGATGCGTACCACCGGCGCTCAGCCGGAGGGATCGCAGGGCGGCCGGCCGGGGATCGCGGGCACGTGGGTCGAAGCTGGCGTGAACTGCGAGGCGTGCCACGGGCCGGGCTCGCGGCACGTGCCGAACCCGGAGGCGCGCGACCTGTATGTGGCGAACGACTCGGCGGACTGCGCGGCCTGTCACACGGGCGGGGACGATCCGGACGTCATCCCCGCCGGCGGGGGCTACGTCGTGCCGAGCGCCCAGTTCGCGGAGCTGCGGCGCAGCGGCGGTCACGCCGGATTCACCTGCGGCATCTGCCACGACTCGCACTGCTCGACGGTGTACGACCGCGAGTGCGGCCTGCGGAACGCGTGCGCCGCGTGCCACGCGGACACCAACCTCGCGATCCATCAGGGGTTCGTGTTCGTCCGCGGCGATTATACGGAACCACTGACGTGCGTGAGCTGCCACATGCCGTTCACCGGGCTGCAAGCGGCGGCCGCGGGCCCGGAGGTGGTGGGGGCGCACGGGCGGCAGGGAGACGTGCGGGGGCACCTCTTCCGGATCAACACCGCCTCCGCGGACTACCACGACCTCTTCAGCGCGGACGGGGCCCGGGTGCAGCCTGATGGACAGGGGCGCTTCGGAGTGACGCTGGATTTCGTGTGCCTGCGCTGCCACAACGGCGTCGGCAACGCGTTTACGATCTCGGCCGGCACGGCGACCTCGCTCGCGCCGCAGATGCATGCCATCGGCGGCAGTTTGCCCTGACCAGCCTTTCAAATCGACTGAAACATGAGCGGAGAACTCGCTCGCGCCGGGCGCGCGGCGTTACGATGCACCGTCACGGGCGGCTCCGCCCGCGGACATCGGATGCGCGCGGCGAAACGCACCACACCGAGGATCTGCCGCAGCCGGGTGATCCGCCCACGCGGTTCGAGCACGTGACAGATCGTCCGCTCATGCCATCGGTGCTGTGGATCGAGCCGGCGCATTCGTTCTGCCCACCGCGGGAGGGTGAGGACCATGAGTAGCGAAGCGCAGCGCAACCGACGCGACGCTTCAAACCGCGGCCACGCGGGCCCGGATGTGGGCTGTGTTGCCGGGCACCACCCGCGTGCGGTCGCGGCCCCGACCCCACGCGCCGCACGCCCGCCGCGGTCGGGCTTTGCTCCAGCGCCACTCCTGCTCGCCGCACTGGTACTCGGGATGGTGCCGGCGGCGACGGCACAGGACCGCGACAACTGCCTCTTCTGCCATCAGTATCGTGGTCTGAGCCGTTACGACGCCGAGCAGGACCGCCTCAACCTGCTCTTCGTCGACCCCGACTACGTGCTGCACGGCCTGGGGCCGCACGCGCGACTCGCATGCACGGACTGCCACCCGCGGGCCGAGGTCGAGGTCGTGCCGCACCGGCCGGTGACGCGCGTGAGCTGTACGCAGACATGCCACCTCCAAGACCCCGGCGGGCTCGAGCGGCGCTACACGCACGCGCCGATCGCGGAGACGCTGGCACGCAGCGTGCACCCGCCGGAGCTGCTGGCGCGGCTCCAGTTCACCGGCGGGCCCCTGCTGCTGCCCAACCAGTCCGAGTGCCTCTACTGCCACGATGAGCCGCTCTTTCGCGACCCCGCCCGAACCAGCCGACTGGTCGCGGCCCTGGGCCCGCGAACGTTCGACCGCTGCGACGTCTGTCACGGACCGCAGTTGCCGGTCGATGTGGGCTATTACCTGCGGCACGTGATCTCCCGAATCCAGCCGGCGCGTCCGACGCTGGAACTGGCCCAGGTGTGCGCCGTGTGCCACAGCGACCCGGAGGTCCTGCGGACGCACGAACTCCGCGACGCGGTCGCGAGCTACGTCCGCAGTTTCCACGGCAAGGCCGCGCTGCTCGGCGACGAGTCCACCGCCAACTGCATCTCTTGCCACGTCGCGTCGGGCGGCAGCGCGCACCTGATGCTGGCGGTCGCCGACCCCCACTCGGCCGTGGCACCGCAACGGGTCGCGAACTCCTGCCGCACCACCGCCTGTCACCCGGGCGCGGACAAGCGGCTCGCCGCAGCGGCCGTGCACGTGAACCTCTCGGACCTACGCGGCACGCTCGAGTACGCGCTCGCGGTGGGGTTCGTGCTCTTCACCATCATCACCTTCGGTCCGTCGATGACGATCGTGGTCCTGGAGCTGTTCGCGATCGTGATCGGCCGGCAGCATCACGGGGCGCACGAGCTCGAGCGGTTGACCCAGCGGGTGTGGGCGCACCCCGAGGGCCGGCGAAAGCTGACGCGCTTCACCCCCAGCCAGCGAGTGCAGCACTGGGTGCTGGCGCTGCTGTTCACGCTGCTGGCCCTGACGGGCTTCCCGATGAAGTTCGCCGATCAGGCGTGGGCGCGGGTCGTGATCGACCTGTTCGGCGGCCTGGCCGTCGCCCGCCAGCTTCACCACTGGGGCGGACTGCTGCTGGTGGCCGGGCTCGCGTTTCACCTGCTTTACGTGCTGTGGACGATGCAGCAGCGGCGGCGCGCGGTGGCCGGACGGCCCCCGGGCCTGGTCGCCGCGATCCGTGACTTGCCCATGTGGGTGAACCCGATCGACCTGCGGCAGACGCTGCACCTGCTCGCCTACCTGTTGCACCTGCGGCCCGACCGCCCGGTGTTCGACCGCTTCAACCCCAAGGAGAAGTTCGAGTATTTCGGCGTCTTCTGGGGAACCGTGCTGCTCGGCGTGACGGGGGCGCTGCTGTGGGGCGAGCAGATCGCCTCGCGCTTCTTCAGCGGGCGACTGCTCAACCTGGCCCTGATCGCCCACACCTACGAAGCCTTCCTGGCCGTCATCCACGTGGGAATCCTGCACCTCATCAACGTCATGCTGCATCCCCTCGTGTTCCCGCTCTCGCCGGCCACAATCACCGGCCGCACGCCGACGGCCGTGATGGCCGAGGAGCACACCGGGCAGGTCCTGCGGGCGGCCCGCGAACTGGGCATCTCGACCGAGGCGGTGACGCATGAGTGAGCAACCGGTTCGCCCCGCCGCACGGCGCCGAGTCGTGGCGTGGGCCACGTGGGCCGCAGTGCGGACCGTGATCGGCCGGCTGTGGGCGTTGGTGCTGATCGCCGTGGTGCTGTGGCTGAGCTACCGCGCCGTCAAGTACTTGTTCATGGCGCTCGTGGTGCCGCCGCCGGCGCCGCCGCAGATCGTTGACATCCCGCGGCGCACGGCGGGAGCCGTGCGCCCCCCCCCTGCCCCCGCCTTCGCCGGCATCACCGCGGTCGAGAACCCGCGGGCGCCCCTCAGCCACTATCACCACCTCGAGACGTGGTTCCAGCCCGACCGCTTCAACGGCTGCACCCGCAGCGGCTGCCACGCGCCCCTGCCGCACGGAAAAGACAAGGCCAGCCGCGCGTTCCTCAACCTGCATGCCACCAGCCTGCACTGCGGCGTCTGCCACCTCGTCTCGGACCAGGTACCGCTGCCGCTCACGTGGTACGACCTGAAGAGCGGCCGGCCGACCGCCACGCCCGCCCTCCTCCCGGCCTACGCCTGGTTGACCGAAAAAGCCGAGAACCCCCCGGCCGAGTACACCGCCGCCGAACAGCAACTCATCGTCGGCCTGCTGCGCACCGCGGCACGGCAGGCGGCCGGGGACTATGCCCTGACACATCTCGCCGAGCATCTGGCGGCGGTGCGGGCCGACAGCGAGGATTTCCCGGGCCTGGTCAAGGCGGCGGCCGAGTCGGTGCCGCGACACTTCCGCGGAGAGTATGGTGCCAAGCTGGCGCTGCGGGATGCACGCGGCCGGCCGCGGCTCGATCACCCCGATAGCGAGGCGGCGAGCGAGGAATATCGGCGGCGGAAGGAGGGCCTGAGCCCGGCCGAGCGCGAGGCGCTGCTCGCCCGGGTGCACCCGGCGCGGCGCCGGCCGACGCTCGTGTGCACCGACTGCCACCAGTCACAAACGCCTCTGGTGGACCTGGAACAAGTCGGCTACCCGGCGGCCCGCATTCGGCAGCTCGCGGGCCCGCTGATCACGCGCGCGATCGAGCACATGATGCAGGGACGCGACTTCCATATGCCGACCTTCCTTGCACCGTCCGCACCGGCCGCGGCCCCCACGGGTAAGGAGTGAGGCGTGGCCGCGGCGCACGAACGACGGGGCCGCTGCCCGCACTGGGCCGGGCTGGCGGCCGGCTTGGCGATGCTCTCCGGTCTGGCCCCGGCTGGGCCGCCGGTTCGATATACGGCCACGCCGCTCCTGGACTTCGTGGCGGACGCGCCGGGGATGCGAATGCCGACCGCCGCTGCGGTCGCGGCCGACGGCCGGGTGTTCGTCGCCGACGGCGTGAACGACCGCATCGTCGTTTTCGGGGCGGACGGAGCAGTCGAAGGGGAGATCCGCCGGGTCGGCGAAGCTCCGCTGTCGAACCCTGTTGGACTGCGGATCGACGCGGGTGGTCGGCTGTGGATCGCCGATAACGGCCACGCGCGCGTCGTGGTCCGCGCTCCCGACGGCACCCTGGAGCGGATTCTGACGGTGCCGGACGACTGGACCGGTCCGCCGCCCGATGTCACCGATGTCGCGCTCACGCCCGATGGCGGCGCGGCGTGGCTGGTCGACAACGATCATCATCGGCTCCTGCGGGTCGACCTGGCCACCAACCAGATCACCACGGTCGGCGAGCGCGGTGAGTCTCTCGGCCGCTTCCAGTACCCTTTCAGCCTCGCCATCTCGCACCGGGGCGACCTGTTCGTCACTGACACCATCAATGGGCGGGCACAGATTCTGAACGCGGCGGGTGAGCCGACCGGCAGCTTGGGCCTCTATGGCGTCGAGCTCGGTCATTTTCACCGGCCGAAGGGGCTGGCGCTGGATGCGTCCGGCAACGTATGGATTGCGGACGGCACGCTGAACGTTGTGCAGGTATTCACACCGGACGGCCGGCTCATCGACGTGCTCCGCGATGCGGAGGGACGGCCGCTGAAGTTCGAGCTGCCGATGCACGTGTCGTTCGATGCGGCTGGGTTCCTGTACGTGGTCGAGCTGCGGGCCGACCGCGTGCGGAAGATGCGGGTGCTGGTCGACGCCCGGGCGCCGGCCGCGACAATTCCGCGCCGGCGGCCGGGAACTCTGGCCGGTCCCCAGGCCCAGGCGTGCACGATCTGCCACCTGGAGTGGGTGCCGCCGTTCTCGGAGGGCCGCGGGACGGAGTTGCTGGACGTGCCCGCGGACCCGCCGAGTCATCCGGCCGTCAGTCGGAGCGAAGTCTGCCTGAACTGCCACGACGCCTCGGTCGGCGACTCGCGGCGGCGCGTCTGGGTGGATCATGGACATCGGACCGGGATGGCCCCGCCGCCGGACATGGGCGTGCCCGCCCAGCTTCCGTTGGCGGATGGGCGGGTGGCGTGCCGGACGTGTCACTCGGCGCACGGTCCGGGCTCGGGCACGCGGTTCGAGGAAATCGTGTTTCTGCGGGCAGGCACCGCCCCGAGCGAGCTGTGCGCCCAATGCCATACGGCGTACTCCGGCGGGGCGGCAACGGGCTCGCACCCGCTGGGAGCGATGGACGTGCCGCTGCCGCCTGAGCTCGGGCATCCGGGTATGAAGCTGCGCGGCCAGGAAGTCACGTGCTTCGCATGTCATACCGGTCACGGCGGGCGTTACGAGTCGCTGCTGCTGCTTGATCCGGGCGACAACACCCTGTGTGCGGCGTGCCACAGCGCGCTCGAACCCGCGGTCTTCGGCTTGGAACACCGGAGCAAGCACGGCCGCGAGCCGGTGCTCACGCCGGAGCAGCGGGGCGTGGCGGCCGGCTTTGAAACACGCCTCGGGCCGGGCGGCGAGTTGCTGTGCGTCACCTGCCACGCGCCGCATCACGCCCGCACGCCGCGGTACCTCCTGGCCTTCCGTCCCGGCGAGCAGGACACGTGCGCGGGCTGCCACCCCAACCAACAGATGGTGCTGGGCTCGGGGCACGACCTGCGCGGCGCGTACGCAGACCTGCCGAACCTCGTGGACCTCACGCCCGCCGAGGGCGGCGCGTGCAGCGCCTGCCACACCGCCCACCGTTACGCGCGGGAGCCGCTTGCGACCGGGCTCGATCCGCAGGGCCGCTGCATGACCTGCCATGCGCCCGATCAGCTCGCCGGCGCGACGCCGCTCGGTCCCCTGAACCACCCAGGGGTGGCGTGCACGGCATGCCACAACCCGCACCAGCCGCGACACGGCGATTTCCTGGCCACGCCGCCCGCCGAGCTGTGCAGCGGCTGCCACGCCGCCCGCCGCAGCCTCGTCGGCGGGCCACACGACGTCAGCCGGCCCTCGCCGCTGTGGCCGCAGCCCGCACGGGCCGCCGGCGCCCCGTGTCTCGCGGGTCCCCGCCCCCACGGCACGCCGGAGCCGGGG
>CAZMCT010000037.1:0-28824 GCA_964564785.1 uncultured Planctomycetales bacterium | reverse complement strand
GCGCGGCACTGCCGCTGCGGACCGTGCCACGCGGGCCGCAGGTTACTTGGGTTGCAGGTTCTGCGGCGGCGTCAGGCCGGAGGCCTCATAGTCGATGGAGATCTTGTCCTGCATGATCTCCTCCATGATGATTTCCATCTCGGTCTTGCCGGCGGTGTTGTCGACCAGCGGCCGCGAGCCGCGCATCAACTCCAGCCACCGTTTCTGGATGAGGCTCGTGAGCTTGAACCGGCCGCCCACCTTCTGAATGACATCGTCGTTCCGCAGGAGTTCGATCATCCGCGCGTCTCGTTCTCGATGATGCTCAGGACCCTCTGAACCGAATCCTCAAGTATATCGTTGGTGATGAAGTACTGGTAGACCCCGCTCGAGCGGGCGAAAGCGATTTCTCCGTCGGCCTCGGCGATCCGGCGAGCCTGAAGGGCTTCGGTCTCGGTCTGCCGCCCCTCGAGCCGGGCGCGGAGCGTCTCCATCGTCGGCGGCAGGATGAACACCCGGATCGACTCGGGGACCTGCCGCGCCACCTGCGCGGCCCCCTGGACGTCGATCTCCATGATAACCGTCCGCCCGGCGGCCAAGCTCTCGGCGACAAACGCCCGCGGCGTCCCATACCAGTGCCCCAGGTACTGGGCATATTCGAGCAGTTCGCCCCGCTCGACCAGCCGCCGAAACTCCTCCTCCGAGATGAACCGGTAATGCCGCCCGTCGATCTCGTTGCCGCGCCGCGCCCGCGTCGTCACCGAAACCGACCAGCAGCTCCGCGGGATGCGCTTCAGCAACTCGTCGCAGATGGACGTCTTGCCCGCCCCCGACGGGCCCGAAATCACCACCAGTGCCCCGCGCGCCAACGGTTGCGACATATCCGAGGGCTGCTGCGCGGCCGGTCTGGCCGGCCGCATGCCGTTAGAGCCCCGCGGCCTTCTTCAGGGCTGCGGCCGGCTCGGTGCGCTCCCAGGTGAAGTTCGGCAGCTCGCGGCCGAAG
The DNA here is from genome assembly GCA_964564785.1 of uncultured Planctomycetales bacterium. Classification (GTDB taxonomy): domain Bacteria; phylum Planctomycetota; class Phycisphaerae; order UBA1845; family Fen-1342; genus CAZMCT01. Next base: position 27,842 of record CAZMCT010000037.1, on the reverse strand, counting down.
TGGCCGTGCCGAGCCGTCTCGCGGTAGATCGGCCGCCGCAGGTTCAGATACTCGATAATCCCCCGGGGCGTCAGCTTGAAGTGCGCACGGACCAGCGCGGCGAGCTTGTCGTCGTCGATGCGCCCGGTCCCTTCGGTGCTCACGAAGACGCTCGTGGGCTCGGCCAGGCCGATCGCGTACGACAGTTGCACCTCGCAGATGTCGGCCAGCTCAGCCGCGACGATGCACTTGGCGATGTGGCGGGCCATGTAGGCGGCCGAGCGGTCGACCTTCGTCGGATCCTTGCCGCTGAACGCCCCGCCGCCGTGCCGCCCGCGGCCGCCATAGGTGTCGACGATGATCTTGCGGCCGGTCAGACCGCAGTCACCGTGGGGCCCGCCGATCTCGAATCGCCCGGTCGGATTGACGTGGACGGTGATCTTGGGGTTCCACCAGTCACCCAGGACGGGGCGGATGATGTGCTCGGTGACCTGGGCCGCCAGCTCCTTCTGCCGGTCGTTCCAGGCGGGGGAGTGCTGGGTGGAGAGGACGACGTTGTCGATGCGGACCGGGCGATTGCCCTCGTACTCGACGGTGACCTGACTCTTGGCGTCAGGCCGCAGGCCGGGGATGACCCCTTCGCGCCGCACGCCGACGTGATGCTCGACGAGCCGGTGGGCGAGGCGGATCGGCAGCGGCATGAGCTCGGGCGTCTCGCGGCAGGCGAATCCGAACATCATGCCCTGGTCGCCCGCACCGTCGCGATCGACGCCCAGGGCGATGTCGGGGGACTGACGTTTGATGGAGGTCAGGACCGCACACGATTCATAGTCGAACGCCATGTCGCCGGACGTATATCCGATCTCGTGAATGGTCTCGCGGACCACGTCAGGAATCTCGACGTACGCCTGGGTCGTCACCTCGCCGGCGACGACGACCATGCCGGTCGAGACCAGCGTCTCGCACGCCACGCGCGAGTACGCGTCCTGCGCGAGCATCGCGTCGAGGATCGCATCCGAAATCTGGTCGGCGACCTTGTCCGGGTGCCCCATGCTGACGGACTCGGACGTGAACAGGTGCTTGCGCGTGGCAGCCAAAGTGGCCTCCTTCTGAGGTCGGCTTCCGGCCGGTGCAATGACGGCCGGTCGGTCTACAGGACCCGAACCCACTATACTACGGACGCCCCCGCGCCGGAACAAGCCCGCGCGGCCGGGCGGAGCGTGATGCGATGGCCCCGGACCCCGATTCGCCGGCAACGGCCCACTTCCCCGTGCTGCTGCGCGGCGCGCGGGCCTCGCTCGTCGGTCTCATCGTCAATGTCCTGCTGGTGGCCGGCAAACTCACCGCCGGCCTCCTCGGGCACTCCTACGCCCTGGTCGCCGACGCCGTGGAGTCGTCACTGGACGTCTTCGGCTCGTTCGTCGTCTGGCGCGGACTGAGGATCGCCGCCGTGCCCGCGGACGACAAGCACCCGTACGGCCACGGTCGGGCCGAGCCCCTGGCCGGAATCATCGTCGCGATGATGCTGTTCGTGGCCGGCGTGGGCATCACGGCCGGCGCGGTCCACGAGCTCTTCACGCCGGCCGAGGTGCCGGAAGCGTACACCCTCGTCGTGCTGCTGGCAGTGGTTGCGATCAAGGAGGGCATGTACCGCTACGCGGGGCGTGTGGCCCGCCAGACCGGCAGCGCGACGGTGAACATCGACGCCTGGCACCATCGCAGCGACGCGATCACGTCGCTGGCGGCCGCGCTCGGAATCTCTGTCGCCCTGGTTGGCGGCCCGCGCTACGCCCACGCCGACGAGCTGGCCGCCCTGGTCGCGGCCGCGATCATCGTGCTCAACGCCTGGCTCCTGGCCCGCCAGCCGCTCGGTGACCTGATGGACACGCATCGCCCCCAGGTGGCCGACCGGTCACGGAGCGTGGCCGAGAGCGTGCCGGGCGTCGCGGCGGTAGAGAAGATCCGCACGCGCAAGACGGGGCTGCGCTACCTGATCGACATGCACGTCGAGGTGGATCCGGCGATGCCGGTCCGCGAAGCCCACGCGGTGGCCCATGACGTGAAGGACGCCGTCTGCCGCGCGATGCCCGACGTCCAGGACGTGTTGGTGCATCTCGAGCCGCATCGGCGCGACAACGCGGCCGGGATCTGAGTTTCGCGACAGCAGCACAGAGGGATTGAAGGGCGGAACGCGGGCCGTCATTTCCGAGAAGCGCATTGCATCACGGCCGTGTCGGCGGGATTTCGGCCGGCGAGCCGCCGGCTGCTACTTCAGCCCGCCCCCCAGCATTTCGATGAACGCGACGACCTCGTCCGCCAGCTCCGCGGCGCCGGCCCCGCGCTCGACGGCCGCGTTCATCCGCCGCACGATCGCGCTGCCCACGATGGCGCCGTCGGCGACCGCGCAGACTGCGGCCACCTGCTCCGGCGTCGAGATCCCGAAGCCGACGCAAATCGGCTTGTCCGACTCGGCCCGCAGCTCCGCGACGTGCTGCGCGAGGTCGGGCGGCAGCGCGGCGCGCTCACCCGTGACGCCCGCGAGCGACTGATAATAAATGAAGGGCTCCGACAGCTTCGCGATTTGTCGCCGCCGCGTCGGCTCGCTGGTCGGCGCGATGATCAGCACGAGCGGACAGTCGCACGCCCGGCCGACCTCGGCCAGCTCGGCCGCCTCCTCGAACGCGAGGTCGGGCACGATCAGGCCGTCGATCCCGGCCGCACGGGCTTGCTCGACGAAACGCCGCGGTCCCCGGCGATACACGATCGAGTAGCTCACCATCGTCAGCAGCGGCACGGCGATGTCGCCGCGCGCGGCCGCCAGCGCGTCAAACAGCGCGCCCAGTCGAAATCCGCGCTCGAGCGCCCGCGAGAACGAGGTCTGAATAACGGGGCCGTCCGCGACGGGGTCGGAAAACGGGATGCCGATCTCCACGGCCGTGCAATGCCGCGGCTCGAGCCGCCGGAGGATCTCCACCGTCGCGCCGGGGTCGGGGTAGCCGCCGGTGACGTACGGTAGCAGCGCTTTGCGCGGAGCCGCCGCCCGCGGCCCGTCCTCAGAAGCGTAGCGGCCGGCGGCTCGCCGGCCGACGTGAGTCATCGGACCCTCCACCCGCCCCTCGCCGGAGAGGCGGGGCGCGGTAGCACTCTCCCCCGCCGCGTCCTCGAGTACGCGGCGCGTGAGACTGGCGAAGCTCGCGCGGAGCGGGTTCATGCCGGGAGCCTATTCTGCGCCGCCGACCCGGCCAGCGCGGGGGCTGCGGCGACGGCGGGCTCCGCGGCGTTCGGGTCCAGCAACCGATAACTCCACATCACCAGCATGACGGCCCAGGCGAGCAAGGCGGCCCCGGCGACCTGGTGCGCCGTCGTGATCGCCACGTCGAGCGCCGACGGCCGGCGGCTTACCGCGTCGTCGCCCGTCACGACCAGCGCGGCAATGCCGAGCGCGAGCTGGATCGCGATCAGCAGCAGGAGTCGGCTGCCCAGGCGCGCGAGGAGCGGCCGGTGATGATACAGCCCCCAGGTGCGGACACCGACGGTGGTGGCCGCGAGCACAACGACGACAGCGATGGTGATGTGGACGTGCAGCGCCCACTTGCCGATGGCCGTGAGCCGGGCGGCGTCGACCGCCAGACCGTAGCGGTTGATGTGGAGCGCCCAGGTGAAGTGCCGCACGAGCGCGCCAAGCACGAGCTGCATGATCAGGAGGACGACCAGTGCGATCGCGAACGTGCGATCGGTGCTCGCCGACGGGGCGGGCGCGGGCGGACCAGCCGTCTGCCAGACGCGCGTGCGGTAGACGGCCAGTGCGACGAGGACCGTGAACACGAGCTGGCCGAGGACGCCGTGCACGATCGCGAGGAGCACGCTCGGGTTGGTGTCCTGCGGATCGGTGCTCAGCGTGAGACGTCCGGTGACGCGAAGGCCGCCCAGCAGGCCCTGCACGACGACGAGCACGAGGGCCGTCCAGGCCAGCAGCTTCGCCCGGCCGCGGCCGTCGGAAAACTGCACGTGAAATGCGAGCACGAGCGTCGTTAGGCCGACCAGCGAGCCGAGGAGCCGGTGCGAGTGCTCGAGATAAACGCCGCCCGTCATGCGCGCGAGGGGATACAGGAACATGTTGTATCCCTCGGTGTTCGGCCAGTCGACGACCGCGAGCCCCTCGTCGAATCCGGTGACCAGCCCCCCGGCCGCGAGCAGGACGAAGGTCGCGACGGCGGCGACGCTCGCCAAGCCGCCGGGAATCGGCAGCAGGGCGGTGGCGGGGGGCGGTCCCGACCGGAGCGCGCGGCCGAGCAGCGCGCCGCCCGCGCCGAGCAGCGTGCCCAGCACGAGCGTCCCGGGAACCCACAGCAGTGCGCCGCTGCGGATCGCGTTCGGCGTGTCCCCGCCGATCAGGCTGCCGACGATCAGCAGGTTGAGCACACCGCTCAACAGGCCGGCGCCCGCGCCGAGGGCCGCGCGGCCCGTCCAATGGCCGGCCGCGACGCCGCCCGCGAGCTGAACGAGCAGCAGCAGTGCAAACAGCAGCGGAGCGGACACGGCTTGGCCGAACAGGCGGCAGAAGTAGCCGACGGTCCACATCAGGACGGTGGTTCCGAAACCGATCGTGAGCAGGTTCGTGATGGTCATGACAGTGGATTCTTTGCGCACGGGGCGCCGTTTTCGAGCCGGCCCGCCCGGAGCGGCCCGCCCGGGTTGCGGCAGCGTACTGCACCCTGGATCGGACGGCTACGTCGACGCCCAATCAGCGACGCGTGGCACGCAGGAGGGCGGCCGAGCCCGCCCAATGGGCGGGGGGGCCGACGCGGTCGACAACCTCAATCGCGTAGCCGGCAGCCGCGAGCACTTCGGAGAGCTCACGGACCGGGTCGGACGCATGCTCGTCTGTACAGAGGACCCAGATGCGGCGCGGCCCGCGGCGGACGGTTTGGCGAAGCAGCTCGCGGCGGTCCGTGCCGAGGGGGGCGACCGTGCCGGCCACGGTGGGGGTCCAAGTCACGGGCGGCGGCAACTGCGGGGCGTAGTAGCGGACGCACGGCGCGGCGGTCAGCTCTACAAATACAGGCTCGTCGGCGGATCGCCGGTCCTCGAGCGTGGCGAGGACGGCCGGAAAATCGTGCATCGCCCAGTAGCGATGGTCGGAGGCGTGGAGCCACGCCAAGGGGGCGATGACGGCGCCGAGCAGCGGGGCGGTCGCCAGCGCCGGGCCGCCGCGGCGGGCCAGCAGGCCCCATGCCCCGCGCCACAGTGCCGTGACCCCCGCGGTCACTGCGAGGATCATCGGCGGCGCCCAGAACAGCATCATGCGTTCGATGCCGAACGGGTATTTGCGCAGGAACGCGGCCGCGGCGAGCAACAAGAGCGGACCAAAGAGCCAGGCGGCAAGCTCGAGCCGCCCTCCCCGAACCCATGCGAGCACGCCGATCAGGGCCAGCAGCCAGAGGCCGGCCGCACCGGCGACCAGCAGCAGGAGCTGCCATTCGTATGCGACGGGGAGGAACCACGAGGCCGGGAAGAGCAGCATGAATGTGCCGCTGGCAAAATGCCCGAAGCCGCGCTGGAGCAGGACGGGGTCCAGGCCGAGATAGCGCGCGGCCATGTAGCGCTGGAGCGACGGCTCGCTGCACTGCGCGGCCGCGGCGAGGTTCCAGAGCAACCAGAAAGATGCTGCGAATACCAGCGTGCAGACCGCCCCGGCGAGGAGACCGCGACTCCGGGGGCCGGTGGTCGGAGGGGCGATGATCAGCAGGGCGAGCAGCGCGAGGAGCGGAAAGATCGCGCCATACCCGAACCAGGGCGCGAGAGCGCACAGGGCGCCGAAGCCGGCCATGCAAAGCACGAATCTGCTGCGAGTCCGGGCGCGACGCGCGGTGAAGACCAGGGCCGCTGCCCCCACGGAGGCGAGTGCCTCGAAACTGTACTGCTTGAGCTCGCGCGACCAGATCACCAGCATCAGGCTGCTCGCGGCAACCCCGGCCGCGGCCAAGGCAAGCGACCGTGGGCCACGAAGGGCTCGGGCGGCGGCGTAGACCAGCGGAATCACCCCTATACCGGCCACGGCCTGCGCGAGCCGAAGCCCTCGTTCGGGCGGGCCCGTGCACGTGCCGGTGAGCTTGGCGGCCGCGGCGAACAGCGGCGGCAGAGGGGTCGCTGTCTGCCGCAGGAGTTCGGCGTAACCGAGATTCCGGACCTGGCCGGCAACCCAGGCCTCGTCGCGCCAGAAGGGGCGGGTCCCGAGGTTCCAGGTGCGGGCGAACGCTCCCCAGACGACGAACGCCGCCAGCGCGAAGAGCATGATTGGCCGGTTCAGCCGCGGCACGTGGATTCACCAGGGTTCGCGAGCCCGGTCGATGCGTCGCCAACAGGCCGTCGAACAAGGGGACAGGCACCGCGCCCGTGGCTGTTGGTGCGACCGGAAGCGTAGGTTGGCGCGGTGCTAGCCCCCTATTCAAACGGGCTGCCAGGGTTCAGGATAGCATCAGCCGCCCAGGGAGAGTAGCGTGATACCGCGCCCGGCTGGCGCGGCTACAATCTGGCGCGACAGGGTTATCACAACACTGCATGACAGGTCTCTGGCCTGTCAGCCCTGGGGGACAGGCCGCTGGCCTGTCAGATGACCGACCGGAGGTCGGTCCCCCAGTTGGTTTCGTTGGGCGCCTTGAGGGAGCTTTTGCGAATGTTGCAGCCGACGGCCACGCTTCGCGGGCGCTCGACCATTCGAGGATATGGGTTGCGCCGCGCGGTGGGGTTGTACCTGGAACTGGGGAAGGCGCGGCTGAGCGCGCTCGTGTTACTGACCACTCTGGTCGGTTTCGTGCTGGGATCGGGGCGGGAGCTCGAGGTCGCCGCCCTGTGCTGGACGCTCCTGGGCACCGGGCTGGCCGCGCTGGGCGCCAATGCCCTTAACCAGTACGCAGAGGTCGCCCGCGATGCGCGGATGGATCGCACCCGCGGCCGGCCGCTGCCAGCCGGGGCGCTGACGCCGCATGCGGCACTTGTGTTCGGGCTTGCGGCGGGTGTGGCTGGCCCGGGAATCCTGGCCGTCTTCGTGAACGGTACCGCAGCAGTCCTAGCGATGGGAACGCTGACGATATATGTCTTTATATACACGCCGCTTAAGACGATCACGCCTGTGAACACAGTCGTCGGGGCCGTGGTCGGTGGCCTTCCGCCCTTGATCGGGTGGGCCGCCGCAGTCGGCACGCTCGCGCCGGGGGCGTGGGTTTTGGGAGGAATCCTGTTTCTGTGGCAGATCCCGCACTTTCTCGCGCTCGCGTGGTTGTACCGCGAGGATTATGCCCGCGGCGGGTTCCGCATGCTCCCGTCCATCGACGCGACCGGCGATCTGACGGGCTGCATCGTCGTCGTGTACACGCTGAGCCTGATCCCGACGACGCTGTCGCTTTCGGGCGTGGGCGTGACAGGCGTACTGTACGCGGTGGGGGCGACCGTTCTAGGTGTGGGGCTGCTGGCCCTCACCGTGCGGCTCGAGCGGCAGCGCACGGCCCTCGCCGCACGGCGGGTGTTTGTGGGCAGCGTGATTTACCTGCCGCTGCTGCTGGGGCTGATGCTGTTGGACCGGCAGCGCCCGACGGTGACGGCGAATGCGGCCGACCCCCCAGTGACATTGCGCAGTGCGACGTGGGCCGGCGCACCGCCCGCGGTCGCACAGGGGCAGGACGGTGGGCGACGCTGAGTTGATGGGCGGGCGGCGCTCGGCGCGGCTGCTCGACCTTCGGAGCGGGGGCTGGGTTCTCGTGGCGGCCGGTCTGATCGCCGTGCTGCTGCTCAGTTGGGCACTCTGGGGTGCGGGGGGCGCGGGGCGACGCCGAGGCGATGGGCGGACGGTCGCGAGCTACGGATTCGATCTGAAGACATGTCGGGTGCCGCGCGGCCTCATCGCGGCCGCCGGCTTTCCGCGCGATGGCCTCCCGGTGCTCGCGAACCCGCGCGTGCTGACGATCGCCGAGAGCGAAGCCCTGGCGGCCGATCTGCGGGCGGCGCACGCGGGAAAGCTGCTGGTTTCAAGCGACCTGGTCATCGGCGTCGAGGTCGAGGGGTGCGCCCGAGCGTATCCGCTGCGGTTCATGACCTGGCACGAGGTGGTGAACGACACGCTCGGCGGCCGGCCGATCGTCGTGACATATAACCCGCTGTGTGATAGTTCGGTCGTATGCGATCGCCGGGTGGGCGGGCGTGTGCTGGAATTCGGCATCAGCGGGCTGGTCTACAACTCCAACTCGCTGCTGTACGACCGCGCGGCGGACGCGGGGCAGGGCGGCGAAAGTCTGTGGTCGCCGCTGGAGTGCCGGGCGATCGCGGGGCCGGCGGCCGAGCGCGGCGAGCGACTGACGCTCGTGCCCGCGGTGCGGGTGCACTGGAGCGACTGGAAGGCCCGCTACCCGGAGACCACGCTGCTGGCGCCCGATCGGGCGCGGCTGAAGCTGTACAAGCGGTCCTACGACGCGTATTTCGCTTCTACACGGCTGCACTTCCCGGTTGCGCCGCTGCCGCCGCCCGGATCGTGGCCGCTGAAGACGCCGATCGTCGCGCTGCGGACCGGTGCCACGTCCAACTGGCGCGTGATCGCGCTGTCCGATCTGGCCGCGGGTGCGAGCCGGCCGCGGGAGTGGATTGAGGCGGTCGACGGGGCGAACGTACGGATGTTCTATCGCAGCGACCCGCCGGCGTTGTGGCCCGCGCTCGCCGATGACCCGGCTGCGCCGCTGGAGTGCATCTACGCATTCTGGTTCGCATGGTACGCCACGCACGCCGACGACAGGGCGTCGACCGCGCCGCCGGCAGCCGCCGGCCCTTGACGCCGCAGCGCGGCCGCCCGAACGTGTCCGGCCATGGCCAACCGCCCGGACGCGCCGCCTGCCGCCGCCCCGCCCGCCGCGGCGCTGCAACACTTGCCGCTGATGGTCCTGGTGATCGCAACGGCGGCCGTCGTGTCGCTGCTGGGCCCGGCCGCGTGGGTCACGCTGTGCGACCAAGGGCGCCTCGTGCTCATGCTGCTGCTGGCGGCGTGGGGCTGGGGCGTGTGGCCGGCCGGGTGGCTCGTCGGCGACCGCCCGCGGGCACAGCGAACCGCGCTCGCGATCGCGCTGGGGCTCGGTATTCTGGGGATTCTGACGCTGATTGTCGGTCTGCTGGGGATGCTGCGGGTCGGAGGGTGGGTGCTGCTCGCGGGGGGCGGACTGCTGCTTGTGCTGCATGCCCGATTGCGGGGCACGCGCGACCCGCAGGGCCACGAGCGGAGTTTGGCCGGCTTCAGTCTTCGGGCAACAGACGGGTTTTCGAAGCCCGCCGCGCCGAACGCCCTCCGCGATCGCATCATCGCCGGCGCGTTGCTGCTGGTGCTTTCCGTTCCCCTCGGGGTCGGCGCCTTCTGTGCGACCTTGCCGCCGGGGTTGCTGTGGAACGAGGAAGCCGGCGGGTACGACGTGCTCGAATACCACCTCCAGGTTCCGCGCGAGTGGTTCGACGCCGGGCGAATCGAGTTCCTGCCGCACAACGTGTACGCCTCCTTCCCGCAGCAGATCGAGATGCTCTACCTGTTGCTCATGCACCTCGCCGGGTCGCCGCTGGGGGCCGCCATTGCCGCGGAGCTTTTGCACCTGGTATGCGGCGCGGTGGCCGTCGTGCTGCTGGCCGGCGCGGCGCCGCCCGGCTGGCCGCGGGCCGCGGTCGCCCTCGTGGCCGGCTCGGTGCCCTGGTTGGGATACCTCGGTGCGCTCGCGTACGTGGAGTTGGGAGTGCTGATGTATGCCGCGGGGGCGGCTCTGTTAGTGCTCGATGCAGCCGCGGCACCGCGAGCGAGTTGGCGGCCGCTGCTGGCGGCGGGGCTGCTCGCGGGATTCGCCGCCGGTTGCAAGTACACGGCGCTGGTCTTCGTATCCGTCGGACTGGCCGCGGCATGGCTGGCCGCCGGGTCAGCGACGGTTCGGCGGCGCATGTGGGGCGGCGTGATCTTCGCGGCCGCGGCGGCGGCGGCGTTCGCTCCGTGGATGATCCGGAACGCGGTGTTCACGGGGAATCCCGTGTATCCGTTCGCGTATGCCTGGTTCGGCGGCCGCGATTGGAGCCCGGTACAGGACCGGCAGTGGGCCGCGGGTCACCGCGTGCCAGCGGAACACGACAGTCCGGCTGCAAGGTTGCGGACGGCGGCGGACGAGTTGGTACTGGCGGGGAAATTCGGCGTGGGGATCTGGGGCGCAGCCGCACTGGGGCTGGTCCTCGCCCGCAACCGGCGAGTGCTCCTGTCGACGGTCTGGTTGGCCGTGATCGTCTTCGCGTGGGCGGCGCTGACGCACATGCCCGGCCGGTTCGCCGTGGTCGCGGTCGTGCCGCTCGCGCTGCTGTTCGCCGCGGGGTTGACGGCCACGGTCCAACGCGCGGGGACGCGTGGCGGGCGCGCAGCGGCGGTGTTGGCCGGGCTGGTCGCGGTGACCGCGGGGAGCCTCGGGGCTGTCGCGCTGGCCCGCGAGTACGGGGAACACGCGGCCTGGTTCGGCAAGCGGGGCGTGGGTCTGGACGAGCTGCCCGGCCAGGTCGCGGTGATGGCCGCGGCCAATCCGCTCAACGCACTCCCGGCGGACAGTTGCGTCCGACTGGTCGGCGAGGCCCGAGCCCTCTACTTGCGGCCGCGGGTGCAGTACACGGTCGCATTCAGCCGTGACCCTTGGCTAGAATCGGCGGCGGACGCGACGCCGGGCGCGGCGGTCGAATGGCTGCGGAGCCACGGCGTAACGCACGTGGTGTTTTCGTGGCCGGAGATCGAGCGGCTCCGCAGAACGTACGGCTTTGCGCCGGGCGTCACACGGAGTTGGGCGGCGGCCTTGCGGACGGCCGGCCTGCGTCCGGTGCTGCTGCCGGGCGAATCGCCCGTGGGAGAAATCGAGGTGCTGGAGGTCGTGGCGGAATGATGCGCCGGGCCGTGCGAGTCATGCCCTGGAGGCCCCGATGAAGCGCCCACGGTGGCTGATGCCGCTCCTGCGCTACGGCTTATGCGTGGCGGCCATCGTGTTTCTGGCAACGCGGGTGACGCTGCACGATCGCGTGCGGCTGGGGGAAGCGCACGGGCCGCTGGTGCGCCTGGTGGAGGAGCGCCCGGAGGGGGTGGTGATCGAGCGTGACGGGCGGCGCGAGGTGCTGCCGTGGAGCGCGGTGTATCACGTCGCGGTCGAGGGGACGCGGCTGCCGGACATCGAGCACGGGATTCTGGGCGTGGTGCGGCAGCTCGATGTCGGCCTGGCGCTGGTGTCGGTCGCGATTTTCGCCCCGGTGTGGTTCATCCAGGCCTACCGGCTGGTGCTGATGGTGGCCGTTCAGGGGGTGCGGCTGTCGTACTGGAACGCGGTGAAGCTGACGTTCGCGGGGAACTTCTTCAACTTTGCGCTGCCGGGCACGACCGGCGGCGACCTGGTGAAAGCGTACTACATCACGCACTACACGCACCTCAAGACGGAGGTGGTGACGACGGTTTTTCTGGATCGCGCCATCGGGCTGCTGGGCCTGGTTTTCATTGCCATTGTCGGCATCGTGGTGACCTGGAATCCCCGCGCGTATGGGGCGCTGACGCTCGTGCTGCTGCTGTTGTTGGCCGGGTTGGGCCTGGGTACGGTCATCGTGTTCAGCCGGCGGATCCGCCACGCCTTGCGGCTGCCCGATCTGGCCGCCCAGTTGCCCGGCGGACAGCACCTCCTGCGAATCGGGCGCGCCACCATCGCCCTGCGCGCGCACCCGGCGAAGGTGGCGCTGGCGATGCTGTCCACGCTGGTGCTGCAATCGATCGCGATTCTCAGTGCCGCGGTCATGGCGTGGGCCGTCCACATGCGCAGCGGGGGCGGCTGGTTCGACGACCTGGCCTACTTCTTCATCTATGTTTCGGTCGGCTTCCTCATCGCCGCGATCCCGATCACGCCGCCGCAGGCGATCGGCGTCATGGAGGCGGCGTACGTCAAGTTCTTCGCGACCGGAGGACTGAATACTGCGTCTCAGGCGGTGGCCCTGGCGCTGGCCGTGCGCCTGATCCAGCTCGTGTGGGCCGTCCCGGGCGTGCTCGTGCCGCTGCTCGGGGCCCATCTGCCTTCGAAGGACGAACTGGCCCGGCTCGAGGGCCACACGCCGGCCGCCCCGGAGACGGAGCCCGCCCGCGCACCGTCCACGCTCGCCCGATGACCACCGCTCCGCTTGCTCCGCTGCCTGGCTTCGCCACGACCGACCGACCCCGTTCCATGAGCCGCAGGCCCCGGGCGCTGCTCGCCGTGCTCGGGCTGGCCGCGCTCGTCGCCGCGCTGCATGGCGGCTCCGTCGGCGGCGGGCTGTTCATGGACGACTACGCGCACCGGCGCCAATTACGGGAGAGCGGCTGGTCGCTGGCCGGCTTGACGGACGCGTGCCGGCTCGAGCTGGTGGGCGGCGTGGCCGAAGTGTGGTGGCTGCCGGAGACGACGCTGCGGTTCTTCCGCCCGGTGGCGTTCGGTCTGATGCGGCTGGAGTACGTTCTGACGGGGTGGAGCCCCGCCGCCCTGCACGTCGCATCCCTGCTGTGGCACGGGGCGGCATGCGTGCTGCTCATGCAGCTCCTGGCACGGCTGGGAGCCGGACCGTTTGTGGCGTGGGGCGTCGCAGCCCTGTTCGCCATCCATCCGGCGCACGTCGGCACGGTGCAGTGGATCGCGTGCCAGTCGGAGCTGATGGTGACGGTGTTTCTGCTGGCGGCGACGCTGTGTCACGCGCGGTTTCGCGGCTGGGCGGCGTGGGGGGCGACGTGGACGGGGGGCTCGGCCCGCTGGGGCGCGGCGGCGGCCGGGTTCTTCGCGCTGGCGCTCGGGTGCCGCGAGAACGCGATTGTGCTGCCCGTCGTGCTGGCAGCGGTTGACCTCTTGGCGGGCGTTCGAATCGCGCGGCGGACCGGCTGGTACTACGTCGCGCTGCTGGGCATCGCGGCCGGTTACGTTGTGCTCCGCGGCGCGGCTCTGGGCGGAGTGCAGGTTCCGCCGCGGCCATACGTGATCCAGCCGGTCGAGCCGGATTTCGCGCGTTTCGTGCTCGACAAGGCGCTGTACTACCTGCTGGGCGAGTTTCTGCTGATTCCCTGTGTGCCGATCGCGGGGCTGCCGTATTTTCAGGCCCGGCCGGCCGTGTTCTACACGCTCGGGGCGATTGTGGTGGGACTGCTGGCGTGCGTCGCGTACCGGTATCGCCGGACGGCGGCGGGCGTGCTGGTTCCGGTCTGGCTGGCGGGGTTCATGGCCCCGACGCTGCCGGTGTTCGCGTCGCCGCACCATCTGTATTTGCCCGGTGTAGGTTGGGCCATCGTGACGATGCTGGCGCTGCGGGCGCTCGCCGGCGACGCCGCGGCATGGTGGCGTCGAACCTCGGTTGGTGTGGCCGTGGGCGGGGCGGGCGTGCTGTTTGCATTGCTGACGTATTACGCTGCGCTGATTTTCGAGACCGGCCGGCAGGTGGAGGACTGCCTGGTCGACGAGTTGGCCGCGGCGGATCTGGCGGACGGCGACGTGCTCTACACGGCGAACATGCCGATCATCGGGCACTATGCGCGCCTCGCGCTCGAGGAGCGTACCGGTCGGCGCGGGCTGCGTCTGGTCCCGCTGACGTGGGCCCCGCGGGTGCTTGGCGTGACGACGCCCACCGAGCTGCGCTGGCTCGACGAGCGGACGATCGAACTGCACATCCGCGGTGACCGCTATTTCGCGGACGCTTTCGGACTCCTGGTGCGCGAGGCGTTGGGGCGCGAGGTGCCCGACGAAGCCGACCACACCGCGGCCCTGGGCTTCCGAATGCGGGTGCTCGAGCGCGATGCCCAGGGAATCACCGCGCTGCGGTTCGAGTTCGTTCGACCGCTGACGGATCCGCGAATACACTTGTTCTGGGGCTCCCGGGCTCGCTGGGGCTGCGAGGTGCGACCGTGAAGCGCAATAACGACGAGTTGCTCCCGGCGATCCGGCCGATCGAGGTCGTGCCGTTCCGCGCCGCGGACGGAGAAATCTATTTCGCCCTGCGCGACCCCTTGCAGCTCGCCAACCGGTCGGTAGCGGTCTCGGCGGCCGCCGGGCTGGTGCTGACCTACCTCGACGGACGCCACACGCAGGCTCAGGCGCAGCAGGAGTTCCAGGCCCAGACCGGGATGGCGTTGCCGCCGGCCGAGATCGAAAAGCTGCTGGCCGCGCTGGATCATGGGCTCCTGCTCGACAATGAGCGGTGTGCCCGGGCCCTGGCCGAGCGGGAGGCCGCCTATGTGCGCGCCGAGACACGGGTCAACCGCGACGGCTACCCGCCAGCCGCCGAGCTACGAGTTTTGCTGGAGAGCATTGTCGCGGAACAGCCTCCGACGTCGGCTGTGGGCCTGCGGGGGCTCATCGCGCCGCACCTGGACTACCCGCGCGGTCGGCCCGCGTACGCGGCGGCGTACGCGACGCTCGCGGCCCACGGTGTGGCCGAGCGGTACGTGATCCTCGGGACAAACCACGCGGGTACAACGCTCAGCGCAGTGGCCACCGGCAAGGACTTCGAAACGCCGTTGGGGCGCGTGGCGAACGACCGCGTTTTCCTGGAGCGCTTGGAGCAGCGGCTGGGGATGTCGCTGCGCGGCGGGGAGGCCGATCACCAGCGCGAGCACTCGATCGAACTCCAGGTGCACTTCTTGCAGGTGATCGCGAAAAACAGACCCTTTACGATCGTGCCCATCCTGTGTCCCGACGTCTGCGGCCCGACCCGCAGTCGCCCGCTCGCGGGTACGGGTCCGGACCTGTTGCACCTGGGGGCCGCGATCCACGACTTGATCGCGGCCGACGGCCTGCGGACGGTGGTGATCGCCGGGGCGGACCTCAGCCACGTTGGCCAGGCGTTTGACGACCCGGCGCCTACGACGCGTGAATCGCTTCGAGCCGTTGCCGCGTCAGATACGGAATTCATTGAAGGGATTCAGGAGTCGCGTTGGGTTGACGCGTTCGAGGCACTGGCGCGGCGGGGGAACCCGACGCGAATCTGTAGCACCGGGGCCCTGTTGACGTTGCGTGCGGCTTTGCCCGACGGAGATTTGCGGTTGTTGCGGTATCACCAGGCGAGCGATTTTGACGCCGACACACACGTAACTTGCGTAGCGGCAGCTATTTGCTGACGTCCAGCGCTGCGGCGGAAACAAGCTCAAAAAAAAGGGTCCCGAGTGGGCTAGCGCCACACTCGGTGACCCATGCGCTGGGATGGGCTTTTGAAGCGTTCCATAAATCTCAACAATCCAGGTTCCTAAAAGTGTCGCAAGGAGAGGGTTTTTGTGCCCTTTTTATTCGGGAGCGCTTACGGTTGCCCCGCCACTTCAGGGCAGTGCAGACTCGAGCGCGGTGGGGCATTCCGCCTCATCAGGGCGGGTACTGCCGGCCGTAATCGCGTCCCGCAGCGAGCCCGAGACGGTGTAGCCGCTGCACCGAATTGGCCAGACGCTGGAGGACAGCCCGGCCGTCTACGGTCAGTTCGAGGCCGATGAACTGGATGGCCGCGCAAACCTGCCCTGTCTCATCCTGCCGGCTGCCGCGGTACCGACCGTCGATGACGAGCGGGGGGCGGCCGTCGGGGAGGTGTAGTTCGAGCCCAACGGTCTGATCGTCGCGCCACGGGGGCATGTCGGCCTGACCGAGGCGCAAAAGAGCCCCGCCGCAGGACAGGTCCGCGAGTTCTCCGGTGATGATGCTGCGCGGCTCGGTCTGAGCGACGGTGCGGGCGTTCGCTCCACCGGACCAGACAGCTACCGGAAGCACCGTCCCATCGGGGACGGGCGTGCGGTGGTATGCGCGGCGCTGGAGTTCGGTCATGCTGTCGGGCCAGCGATAGCGGACGGCGGGAATGGATGTGTTCTGGTCGATCATGAATCGGCCGCGGGCCTCGACGACGGTCGCGAACAGCAGCTTGCGACTTCGCTGGCGGAAGCTGACTCCGAGATAATGGCCGGGAGCGAGCGGGGGCAGGGGCTGGTCGTCGCAGGGGAGGTAATCGAGGACGAAATAGCGATTGCGGCGATCGCGTTCGAGGAAGCGTGACTTGAACGTCTGCCACTCGTTGTCGCCGTCCTGAAGTGTGAGAACGGCGAGGGCCCGCTCCTGAACGGCGCGGTCGATGATCTCGGCTGTGTCCTGCGTGGCAAGCACGCGTCGTGGTCTCATGGTTCACCGTCCGTTTCGACCAGCCGAGCGGCCTCATCGTGGAGGGCGGCGCGGAGCTGGCCGAGTAAGTGGTCGTTGGCGCGGTGGAGAAAATTGAAGCCGACGATGAAGTGGCCCTCGTCGCCGCAGACGGTCTTGGAGCAGACCGCGGCGGGCAGGGTGTAGAGTTCTGCCGACCAGGGCAGAGAGAAGTCGAGCTGGACCTCGTCCCCGATGAACAGACTCTCGCCGAGCTCCTGGCTGACGATGCGCGATGCCAGTCCCTGGGGGCCGATGTTCGAGAGGATCGCGACGAACGGGGTCGAATTGCCCGGCAGATGGATGCGCACCGGAAGCGGCTCCTGCGGCGTGTGGCGCGCGAAGCGGCGGCGGTTGGCGACCCGGATCGTCTCCGGCACCGCGAGCCTCAGCCGCCGCGGCACCGTGTTCTCACTCACCTCGACCACGTACGTTGAGAACATGCACAACTGGCCCGAGAGGATTGTCCGCACGTCGCACATCGAGCCCGGCAGGAGGGCCAGCGAGACGGCGGCCGGCGGATCGTGCAGCTCGACCAGCAGCGTGTCGCGGTCCTGGCTTTCGACACAGCCCCACAGCAGGACGTGCTGGTGTTCGGGCCGCGGCTCGATCTCGAGTTTCGCGTGCGTGCGGACCGCCTGCGTCAGTACCCGGGCGGTCTGTCGCGCGGTCAGATCCAGGGCGACGAGCATGCTAGGCTCCCTCAGCATGCACCGCGGAAGCCGTGGCCGGCCTCCGGGTGGTCAGATACTGTTCCAGCCGCTCGAGCTGGTGCGCGCGCAGCGACGGCTCGTCGGCCGCGCAATACTTGCAGCCCAGCGCTGTGCCGCGCGGGCTCGGCCGCAGGTGCGCGACCCGCACCACGAATTCGTAGCGCTGGGCCTCCCCGGGCAGGCCGAACCGCGCCCAGTAGAGCTCACCCAGCCGGCCGCCGGCCGGCGGCCCGCCCGCCGTCGCGCACAACCCACCCCCAGACAGCCAGCGGAGCTGAGCCTGGAAGGTCGTGCGGCTATCGGCCACACGCGTGAACCGGACCTCGACCGGCAGGCCGTGCAGTGACAGGCGGAGGTTGCGCCGCGCGCGCCGCGCCTCGATGCGGAGCGGTACGTTGAGCTTCCAGGCCGCGATCTGGGCCCGTCGGGGACAATGCCACCAGACCCGGCCGCGGGTGGCGCTGCGAAAGGCGTACGCCTGCCCCAGGTGCTCGAAGTGGACATCGACCGGGATGCCGCTGAGCTCGGCCGGCGTGACGCTGCCGACCGGCCATTCGACGAGCAATCCGTCCGGCTGGAGGGCGAGCAGACGCGTCTCCAGCGGCTGGTCCGGAGTGCCGGCGTGCCGGACCTGGGCCCGCTGGCGAGCATCGCAAGCCCCAGCCAGCAGGTCGAGCTGCGTGCGGCGACGCGTGAGGCACAATCCGGGCATTTGGACTCCTCGACAGGAAACCGCAAGGTATGTCGTCTCGCGCCAGGAGTGACTTGACGGGCAGCTCGCGGCCCGGAAAACGGACCGTGCAACGCGGCGACACATTCGGAACCAGGCGGCGGGAACTCGGACTTCGACGCCCCGCGGCCGGGATTTGAGGACGCGGCCGGGGCGCGGCGTCCCGAAAGATCCTGGCGCGGCCGAGGGAACGATCGGCCGCTCTCGGACGGTCCGACGCGCGCCCACCGCGGACGCCCGGGGATGACCGGGAGGGTCAACGAGCCGGCGGCCCCGCGCGGGCGCGAAGCCGGCCGGAATAATCTCCGCGCGTCCGCACGCGGCGTGTTCCAAGCCCTTATAAACACCCGCCGGGCGCGGGGCCGCACGCCGCGACCCGGGCCGCCGTCTGTCGGATAACACGGACATCCACACACCGAGGTCGGATGTTGGAGTTCAGGTGGCGGGCACCGCCGGGGCCGCTTCAGCCCAGGAGAAGGTATAGGGCGATGGGGAAGCGAGTGTCGGGGAGCGGACGATGATGCGGCCAAGTGCGCTGGGAGCGAGGCTGGTTCTTGCGATTGCGGGCAGCGCGACCGGGGTTCGGCGGCGACGGGCTACGGTTGTCGGACCTTCGGTCCACCGGGAGATGCCAGCACCGCGCGGGTCGAGTCTGGGGGCCATTCCCAGTTGAGCGTGCAGGGGGCGCTGGTGTCCCGCGGGATCGCGGCCGAGCGCATCGTCTTTACCGCGTCGGACCCGCAGGGCGTGAGCCGTGGCGTGGGCCGGAGCCCCAACGCGTGCGCCGCAAACGCCGCGCGTTGTCATTCCGAGGAAATCGCCGCAGGCGCCAGACGAGGAATCTGGCCCCGGGATGGGGTACGCCTGATGGTTGGGCAAAGCCGGCCCGGCCGAGCTTCCTCCGTTCGCGGCCAGCTTCCTCGTCGCTGCGCTCCTCGGAATGACAGCGGCGCGGCGCTCCGCGAACGTCCCCGGCCGACGAGCCGTCGGCGGCTACCGCTTCGCCGCAAACGCAGCCGCAGCGTATACTAGCGGCCCATGCAGCGGCGTGTCGTCGTGCTCGGCTCCACCGGCTCCATCGGGCGTTCTGCGCTCGAGGTCGCGGCCGCGCTGCCCGAGGAGGTCCGCATCGTGGGCCTGGCGGCCGGGCAGGACTGGCGCCTGCTGGCCGAGCAGGCCGCCCGCTTTCAGCCTGCCCTGGCAGCGATTGCGGATGAGCGTTACGCGGCCGACCTTCGTGCGGCTTGTCCCGCGAAGACGCGCGTGCTGGCGGGGCCGTGCGGGCTGGTTGAGCTGGTACGGACCGCAGAGGCGAACTTCGTCCTGTCGGCCATCGTCGGATCGGCCGGGCTGCCGGCGACCCTGGCCGCGGTGGATCGCGGGCTGGATGTGGGACTGGCCAACAAGGAGTCACTGGTGATGGCCGGGGCGCTGCTGATGCCCCTGGCGGCCCAGCGGGGGGGGCGGCTGATCCCGGTGGACAGCGAACACTCGGCGATTTTCCAGGCGTTGCACGCCGGGCGGCGGGAGGACGTGCGGAAGGTGCACCTGACGGCCTCAGGCGGGCCGTTCCGGGAATGGCCGGCGGCTCGGATCGAAGAGGCGACGCTCGCGGATGCGCTACGCCATCCGACCTGGTCGATGGGCCCCAAGATCACGATCGACAGCGCTACAATGATGAACAAGGCGCTGGAAATCATCGAGGCGCGCTGGCTGTTCGGGCTGGAGGTGGAACAGATCGACGTGCTGATCCACCCCGAGTCGATCGTGCATTCCCTGGTGGAGTTTCGGGACGGTTCCTTGATCGCGCAGCTCGGCACGCCGGACATGAAGACCCCGATCCAGTATGCGTTGACGTACCCGCGGCGGGTCGCAGGCGTAGCCGAACCGCTGGACTGGAGCCGGGCCCGCACGCTGCGGTTCGAACCGCCGGATTTTGAGCGCTTCCCGGCGCTGCGGCTGGGATACCAGGCGGCGCGACAGGGCGGGACGAGCGGGGCGGTGCTGAGCGCGGCGAACGAAGCGGCCGTCGAGCGCTTCCGCGCCGCCCGGATCACGTTTGGACAGATTGCGGCCCTGGCCGAGACGGTGCTGGCGCGGCACCGGCAGGTGGCGCAGCCGCGGCTCGAAGACCTGCTGGCGGCCGACGCCTGGGCGCGGGAAGAGGTAGATCGATGCTTGAGCTGAAGACGCCGTCCGTGGTCGCCGGTCTGCTTCTGGCCGCGGATGCGGGACAATGGCTGCTGACGTCGTTGGGTGTGGCGAAGGTGGTAATTGGGTTCTCGATCATCATCTTCGTGCACGAGTTGGGACATTTCCTGGCGGCGAAGGCGGTGGGCGTGCGGGTCAACCGGTTCGCGATCGGGTTTGTCTACCGGGTGGTGGGCTGGCGCAAGGGCGAAGGACTGACGTTCGGACCGAAGCCGTCGTACACGCCGGAGCAGGTCGCGGAAAAAGGGTGGGGTGAGACGGACTACTGCCTGAACGCGCTGCCGTTCGGCGGATACGTGAAGATGATGGGCGAGGACGACATCGCCATCAACGAGCAGACGGGCGAGATCAAGACCACCACCGACCCCCGCGCGTTCACCAACAAGACGGTCGGCCAGCGGCTCCTGGTCGTGTCCGCGGGGGTGGTGTTCAACGTGCTGTTCGCGGTCCTGCTCTACATGCTGGTGTACCTGTTCGCGGGGCGCGAGGTCGCGGCCCCGGTCGTCGGGCCGATCGAGCCGGGCAGCGCGGCCGCGAAGGCGGGCCTGCAAGTTGGCGACCAGATCGTGGCGGTCAACGGGGAGGCGGTCGATTCTTTCGATGACGTGGGGCTGGACAGCCTGCTCTCACACGGGGACGTGCGGTTTCGCGTGCAGCGCGACGGGCACGTACTCGAGAATGAAATCGTCGTGCCGCTTTCGCGCGCCGATTCGGACGTCCCGGTGTTGGGGATCCAGCCCATGTTCACGACGCGGCTGGGCCCGTCGCTGAGCCGCGATCCCGATCCGCAGGGGCTACGGCCCGGCGACGTCGTCACGCATGTGAATGGGCGGCCGGTGAGCAACGGCCTCGACATCCAGGTTGCGTTCGAGGGTTGCGGCGGCCGCCCGGTGGAATTCACCGTGCGGCGCCCGGACCCGAACGCGGCGGACGGCGCGCAAGTGCTGACACTGCCGCAACGACCGCGCATGCTGGTGGTGCCGACCGAGACGCCGCGCTACGGCAGCGGGCGCACCAAGCACCTGCTGGGTCTGGTGCGGCGGTGCGAGGTGGCCGAGGTCGCCCCTGCGGGCCCGGCCGCGAAAGCGGGCTTCGAGACCGGGGACGTGATTGCGCAGTGGGGCACGGTGGCCAGCCCGTTGTACGAGGACATCGTGCGCAGCATCGAGGCCGCGGGCAACGCGGGGGTGCCGGTGGTCGTGGAGCGCGAGGGGCAGTCGCTGACGCTGAGCGTGGTGCCGAAGCGGGCGTTCAGCCTGTTTCGCAGCCAGCCGCCGCGCGTCGGGCGGGCCTTTCGCGACGAGGACCGGCGGCCGGTGGGCGCCGACGTCGTGCCCGGCACGCCGGCGGCGGAGCTTGGGCTGCCGCGAGGGGCTGAGTTGGTGGCGATCGGCGAGCGCGCGGTCGCGAACTGGTTCGACGTCCACGAGGCGCTGCGGGCCGCCGCGGGCACGAGCGTCACGGTGCGCTACCGGAGCGGAGCCGACGAGGTCAGCGGCCGGATGCGGATTCCGGCGAGCATCGTGAGCGCTTTGCAGTTGCCGCCGACCGCTCGCATCCTGAGCATCGCGGGCCGTGATTCGGTGGAAACGGAGAAGGGGCGGGTGAAGCTGCCGACGCTGGAGGCCGTGCGCCTGCTGCTGGAGCACCACGTGGGGCAAACGGTGCCGGTGGAGTACTCGCCGAGTCGGCTCGACACGACGCGGTTGGCCGCGGACGTGCGGGTCGAGCCGGAGCTGGTGGACTTGTGGCCGATGCGTGTGCTTTACGGATATGAACTGGCGGGCCATTTTGAACTGAAGAAGACGAACGTGTCGGCGCATGGGAACCCGCTGCGGGCGCTTGTCATGGGGACGCAGGAGTCGTGGCGGACGCTGGTCCGCGTGTATCGCACGGTTCGGGCGATGCTCACGCCGCAGGGCAACGTGGGGGTCCAGCAGGTGTCGGGACCGATCGGGATCGTGCGGATCGGTGTGGCCCAGGCGCAGGCGAGTTTCGGCGAGCTGCTCTACTTCCTCGCATTCATTTCGGTGAACCTGGCCGTGATCAACTTCCTCCCGCTGCCGGTGGTCGACGGCGGACTGGCGGTGTTTCTGTTGCTGGAGAAGCTGCGGGGCCGGCCGCTGAACATGAAGGTTCAGGTGATTACGACGATCGCAGGACTGGCGCTGATCGTGCTCGTGTTCGTGCTGGTCACGTTCCAGGACATCGTGAAGTGGATGCAGGGGGGCATTTAGCAGCCCACTGAAAAAGCGGACCGGCACCGCGGCACGGAACGGGGACCGGCGACACAGGCGCGTCGCCTGTGCCGCGATGATGGATCGACGCGGCGCCGGTGCCCTTTCTCAGCGGGGAGCAGGAACGGGGCGCAGGAACACAGGCTGATCGCCTGTACGACAGTGGAGGTGGGGCTCACACACCAAGCGCGACCACTCCCGGCATGCCCACCCGGGATCGTTCGCGCGAGCCGACCGTGCGTCGGCACGGCGGGGCGGATGCGCCGCGGCTCGGGGCTCTTGGGCGGGGCTGCGCTAGCCGCCCACCAGCAGGGCCACGAACGGGTTGATGTCGCCGAAGCCGACCGACCCGTCGCCGTTGGTGTCCGCCAGCATGCGGTCACAATTGGGGTACTGCTGCGAGTAGCCGGTCGCGTTCGTCACCGCGAGCACGAAGGCGTTGATGTCGCCGAAGTTCACCACATCGTCGCAATTCAGGTCACCGACCGGGAACTCGCACTCGTCCGGAACGCCGTTGCCGTCCAAGTCCGGCGACGTGCCGCCGGCGATGTCGCATTCGTCCGGGACACCGTTGAGGTTGCAGTCGTTGTTGAGCA
Organism: uncultured Planctomycetales bacterium; assembly: GCA_964564785.1. GTDB lineage: Bacteria > Planctomycetota > Phycisphaerae > UBA1845 > Fen-1342 > CAZMCT01. The sequence continues at coordinate 5,174 of CAZMCT010000037.1, read as the reverse complement.
AATCGCATTCGTCCGGGATGCCGTTGGCGTTGCAGTCCGGCGAGGTGCCCCCGGCGATGTCGGCCTCGTCGGGAATGCCGTTGGCGTTGCAGTCCGGCGGGAACGGCCAGTTCATCTGCGCCGCTTGATGGATCTCGGCCGGATGGGTCGAGTTCGGGGTCTGGGCCCACACCACGATGCGGATGTCGCTCTGGTGGCTCCAGCTCGTGCTGTCGAAGGTGAACGAGCGGGTGACCACGGTCGACTCGCCCGGCTGGAGCGTGACGTCCTGATGCGTGGCTCCGGCCCGCAGCCCGTTGCGGTGATACGTCGGCGTGCTCGGCCAGTGGTCCAGCACGTTGGCCATGTGAATCCGCAGCGTCTTGGCCGTGCCGCCAGGCTCGATGGAGATCCGCGCGCGGATGTTGTACGTCGTGCTGTAGCCCTGAGTGCCGGTGACAGAGATCGTCACGTCCGTCGGAACCCCGCGTCGCTGATTGTACGTGCTCGTGTACGTTGCCAGGATTTCGTTGTAGCTCGACGCGCCGACGTGCTCGACCCAGCCGTCGAACCAGGTCGTCGGAGTCCCCGTCATGCCATAGAAACTCGCCCGCGTGTTGCCGAACGTGGTCGCGTAGCTGTCGCCCACGTGGTACTGCACCAGCGTGAACGTGCCCGGGTAGTTGTTCAGCATCGTGCTCAACGCCGGACCGGCGTAGCCGCAATAGCCGCAACCTACGTTCGTGAATTCCTCGGCGATCACCACTCGGTCGGCCGCGCGTGCCGACCAGGACAGACCGGCGGACACCAGCAACATGGCGGCCCAGCGGCCCAGCCTTTCGCGGATTCTGCGTGTTCGCTGCACGACGTGCTCCTTGGTATCCCGGCCGATGGCCGCGCACCGACCCTCCTCGTCGACGCGAGCCCGACGTCCGATAAACACTCGGCCTTCAGCCACGTCTAGGCGAAGACGCCTCCTCAAGCGGGCACGGCGTCTACGCGATACCTGAACGGGCTCTTCGCACCATTCTAATCACGGCCGTACGGCCGAATCCAGTGGAAAACCGACGTAGCCGCGATGGCCAGCAGCGGCTGAACCGGCAGGCGGTATCGGACGCTGCCAACGTATAGACAATGTAGAGCCGCGAAGTATAGAACAACGACCCACGTCAGGCCCAGCACACGCCTCGTGCGCGTACGGCGCGGTACACCGCGCGCGCCCAACAGAGCCCACGCCGTGCCCGCGATGCCACCGACAAGCACGACGAGCAGGTAGGCCGCCCCGGCTGTGGCGGCCGCGCCCGTGCGGTACTCCGCCACGTTCGGCCAGGGACTCCAGGTGCGCCGCAGTTTTACGAGCGCCAGTTGCGCAACACGTCCCGGGTCGGAGCGCATTTGATCAAGGGCCAGCCGGCGCAGCGCCCGGTCGCGTGCGACCTCGCCGGCCGGGAGGTCGGGGAGTTGCCGAAGGAACTCCTGGTTACTGCTGCCGTCCGCCTGCGGTCCCTGGGCGTCGTAGAGCGTGACGCCGCCGTTGGTCGAGAGCCACGCAAAGTCTCCGAGGGTTGCCCGGTTCCGCAGCCCCCAAGGCGCGAAGCACGCTGCCGCGGCCGCGAAAGTGAACAACACGGCGCGAGGCCAGACTCCTGCGCGGATCACGGCCGGGAGCGGCAGCAGCCACAGCAACGGAACCAGAAGGGCAGCCGATGGGCGGGTCATCACGGCGAGCGGACCGATGACGGCCAGTGCGAGCAACGGCGGCAACGAGCGCGGGCGGGCCCACAGGGCTTGTGTGCTCGCGACCAGCGCCAGCAGCAGGAAAGTGAACAAGACCTCGCTCAGGAGCAGACTCGAAAAAAAGACGCTGAACGGATCGACGGCGATCAGCAGGGCGGCGGCCCGCCCGGCTGCCCGGCCGAACGCACGGCGTGCAATCCGATAACCGAGCCCGACGGTCGCTGCGCCCACGACAGCTTGGGCCAGGCGCACGGCCGTGAGGGCGGCGGGGCCGAGGGAGACGAACGCAGCCAGGAACAGCGGGTAGACCGGCATACGCGCCGCAAGCCGACCGTCGTCGGTCGTCAGCGTGCCGTGTTTCACGAGGTTCGTGGCGAGCTGCCAATGCAGCTCCTCATCCGGGTAGGTGAGGCCGTGTTGCGTCAGCCCGCAATGAACAACCCAGCCGACTCTCAGGGCCAGTGCCAGAGCGACCACGCCCCCAAGGGCCAAATCGCGGGGGGCGTAGCCGCGCGCGGTGGGCACAGGCGGGGTCACGGCTGCTCTGACAGAGAGGCGTGCAGGGGGGTCAGCGTCAGGCGCAGAGCCTCGCGAGTCTGCGGATGGAGCTTGGCCCGCTCGTCGATCCGCAGCGGGATGACCCAGAGCGGGCCTTGTTGGTCGCAGAGAATCCCGGTCCGCGCCCGCACGCGCGGGTCGATCTTCTGCTCGCCGAGGAAATCGCCGATCGTCTTGGCCCCCGGGGCGCCCAAGGGGTGGAAGCGGTCGCCCTCCTGCCGCCCGCGGACCAGCAGCGGCGGTTGGATGGCCGCAAAGTCGAGCCATTCTTCGTTGGGATTCGTGTTTCGGCGCAGGGCCGCGACGCGCTCGGCGTCCACCGCGCCGATTTCGGCCGTCAGGGCCACGCCGAGTAGGGGCAGGGCCGTGCGGCCGGGGCAATTGACGTAGGTAGTGCCGAGGTCGGGGAGCGGTTCTTGCTGGCTGAGGGGGCCGAACTCGAGCCGGTCGTACAGTTTGCGCACGGCGACCGGGCCGGGCACGTGGACCTCCTTGCCGCTCGTGGGGTCTTCGGCGAGCCGCAGGATGGCCTCGACGTGGGCGAACCCGAGGTCCTGTTCACGGCCGAGCACCAGCGAAACGGCGCGGCGCACGACCTCGGCCTGGATGATCCGCTGCTTGCTGAGCAGGGCCCGGGTGTTGAGGACGATCTGTCCGTCACCCTGCGTAACGACGAGCGAGTCGAAGGTGCGCGTGGCCGCGTCTTCGAGGTAGCTGCCCAGCATCCGCGCGTGCTCGGCCAGCCGCAGGAGCGCCTCCGAGACGTTTGGATTGAGTTGCTCGGCCAGCAGCGGCATGACCGTGTGACGAATGCGGCCGCGCGTGAACTCCGGGGAACGGTTGGTGCTGTCGATGCGGAGCTTCAGTCCCAGCTCGGCGCAGAGGGCCTCGATGGTCGCGCGGCGCTGGCCAAGCAGCGGGCGCACGATGCGCACATGACTGTTGGGCCGGATCGGCCGGACGTCGCGGATGCCAGCCAGGCCGCGCAGGCCGGTGCCGCGGCAGATGCGATGGAGAACGGTCTCGGCGTTATCGTCGGCGTGGTGGGCGACGGCGACGCGCTCGCTGCCGGTCCGCAGCGCGACACGTTCCAGGAACTCGTAGCGGCGGTCGCGGGCGACTTCCTCGGTCGAGCCGCCGCCGCGCTCGACTTCGGCGCGGATGTCGGCCCGCGCGGTGTGAAACGGGACGCCCAATTGATCGGCGAGCTCGCTGACGAACTCGGCGTCGGCGTCGGCCTCGGCCCCGCGCAGGCCGTGGTGGAAGTGCGCCGCGTGGAGCTTCCACTGCAAGGCCTCGCGTTCCGAGATGGCACACATCACGTGCAACAGCAGGGCCGAGTCCGGCCCCCCCGAAACGCCGACGACCCAGGGGATTTCAGGCTGGAGCAGGTCGCGGGTGTGCAGCCAACCGCGGATCTGGTTCAGGAACGCGTCCCACGTCACGACCGGCAGTATAGCACGCGGCCGCGCGCGGCTGTAGATGCCGGGCGGCGATGCGCGGGCACGGAGCGGCTTGGGCGCGGGCCGGCGGTGCCGCCCAAGGATCGCGCACCTCACGCGCGCGCCGCGCCGCCCAGGGCGGGAACGATCGTTTCAGGCAGTCCCCGGTGGTCGGCGCTCAAGATCCGGACAGCTCCCGCAGCACCGCGTCGCGACACTTCTTCTGCGTGACGCCCAGCGTCAGCAGTGTCTGCTGGGCCGTGCTCTCGCGGTCGCAGTAGAGGGCAAGCAATAGGTGGACCGTGCCGATGAACTGGGCCTCGAGCTGTTCGGCGACTTCCATCGCCCGCTCGATCACGTTGCGGTAATGCGGACTTCCGGGGAGGCGGCCGAAGACCCACGTATCTTCCTTGGCGCGCTCGTAGAGCTGGTCGAGGGTGTTTCGCACACGGGCCTCGTCCACGTCGAGCTGTCCGAGGGCGCGGGCTGCCGGGTTGGTACCGTGCCGCAGAATGGCCAGCAGAATGTGTTCGGTGCCGACATACTCAAGCTCATACTCGTGGGCGATCTCGTTTGCGAGCGCCACGACTTCTCGGGCCTCGCCGTCCAGTCTGCGCAGGGGCATCGCGGATCTCTCAACGCGACCAGGGTCCCACGCTGCCCTTATACACGGGTGGCCGCAGCTCCACAAGCGCGCCTCGCGACCTCAGCCGCGGCGTGGATCGTCGGACGGGAGATGCTCGAACAGCGCCGACCCGACCCGCACGAGCGTTGCGCCTTCCTCCACCGCTACGGCGTAATCCTGGCTCATGCCCATGGAAAGGTGCACGCAGTCGGGGCCGACCAGCCCGTGCGACCGGTATTCCTCGAGCAGTTCGCGAAGCCGCGCGAAGTGCGGCCGCGACGCCTCAGGGTCCGGGTCGTAGGGGGCCATGGTCATCAGGCCCCGGAGGCGCAACTGCGGGCAGGCGGCGACCTGCTCGGCCAGCGCGGGGGCGACCGCGGCCGGCACACCCGTCTTGCTCCGCTCGCCGGCGAGGTTGACTTCGATCAGCACGTCCACGTCGATGCCCAGCTCGGCCGCATGGCGATTGAGCGCGACCGCCAGGCGGTCGGAGTCGAGCGAGTGGATGATCCGGGCATGCGGAAGCAGGGCGCGGACCTTGTTACGCTGCAAGTGGCCGATCATGTGCCAGCGCGGGCGCACGTGGTCGGGCGGTGAGGGGTCCGGAGCGGGCGGCGGCCAGTCCCGGCGTGCGGGACCGCAGGCCGCGGCGCGGGCGACAAGCTGCTGGACGTAGCTCTCGCCGAGGTCGCACACGCCTGCGGCCAGGAGGGCGCGGAGCACATCGAGCCCGACATACTTGGTGACCGCGACGAGCCGTACCGCGGCCGGGTCCCGGCCGGCGCGCCGCGCGGCCGCGGCGGCGGTCGCGCGCACGCGGGCGAGATTGGCGG
>CAZMCT010000036.1:0-28905 GCA_964564785.1 uncultured Planctomycetales bacterium | reverse complement strand
CCCGCCGGGCCACCACTCCGTCCCGCGCTGCCCGCGGCATACTCGCCGCTCCGCCCGCGTCCAGAACCGTCAGCCGCAGCCCCGCCGGCAGCTCGCCCGCGTGCTCCGCGGCCCGCGGCAGCGCCAGCGTCACCTCCGCCCGCGCCGCCAGCTCACGCAACACGTGAAACAGCAGCAGCCGCCCGCCCCCGTTCAGCGGCCACGGCTCACGGGCCGCGACCACCAGGATCCGCAGCCGCGATCCGCTCATCGACCGGCCTCCGCAACCAGCGCGACCGGCACGCCTCCGTCCGTCCGCCGGGTTGCCCAGCGCTCGACCGCCGCCAGCACCGTCCCCACGTCGATCTCGTCCATGCAGTTCGGCTGCTTGTCGCACTGCCGTCGGTAGCACGGCGAGCACGGCAGCCCCGCCGTGATCTGTTCGCCCAGGCCGAACAGGTCGATCTCCTGCCCGCACGTCGGTCCGAACAGCACCACGCACGGCACGCGCCCCGCGATCGCCACGTGCATCGCCATCGTGTCGCCCGTGACCACCACTTGGCAGCGCTCCACCAAGGCCGCGAATTGCAACTCGCCGTGGTCGGCGCCCGTGTCGATCACCCCCGGGCACTCGGCCGCGATCGCTGCGTTTCGCACGCGCTCGTCGGGCCCGCCGAGCAGCGCCACCCGCCAGCCGCGCTGCTGCAACAGCCGGGCCAGGATCGCGAACGACTCCGGCTTCCAGTTCTTGTTCGCGAATACCCGCCCCGCGCCCGTGTTCAGACCGATCACCGTCTCGCTCGCCCCGACGCCCAGCCGCGCCCAACACTCCGCCGCCCGCTCCCGGTCCGTCGCGCTCGGAAAGAGCTGGTACCGCTCGCCGCCGTACTCCAGCCCGACCGCTTCGTAGATCAGTTGCGGGTACGACTTGCGGTTTACGCGGAACTTCAGCTCGTCCGACAGACCCAGCTCGAAGTAGGGCCCGCATTCCGGGTTCAGCGGATGCACCGTGCCGTACGGACTCAAACCGATCCCCCGTTTATCCCGGGCGTCGACCCGCATCGCCAGGCCCGCGGGCCCCGGCTCCTTGTCCAGGCTGAGGCACAGGTCGAACCGCTCGTGCTCCAAGTGGCACAGCGCTTCCGCGTCCAGTGGTAGCAGCCGGTCGATCAGCGGGTGGTTCGCGAGCATCCGCACCCCGGGCGGTCGGCTGACCCACGTGATGTGGCTCGCCGGCCAGCGCGACTTCAGCCCCGGCAGCAGGGCCGCCGTCCGAATCACGTCGCCGAGGGCCGCCAGCTTGATGATGAGGATCCGGTACCCCATCGGGCGGTACCACGTGCAATCGGTCGGGCACGCCCCGGGAACGCCCGCCACGCACGGCCGATCCCCACGGTAGTGTCGGCAGTCCAGCTTCAGCCAGCCCGCGTGCCCCGCCTCGCCGATCGGCAGCCGCATTCCCGACATCTGCGTTATCCCATTTCAGCGGTCATCGCCGATCCCCGCGCCCGCGCCCGGTGGCGGATCGTGGCTCGCTTCGGCCCGCAGCGCTCGTACACCGCGCACATCGCTTCCGCCGTCCGCTGCCAACTGAAGCTCTCCAGTCGCGTCCGGCCCGCCTCCGTCAGCACCCGCGCCGCCACCGGGTCGAGCAGTCGCGCGATTCCCGCCGCGATGCTGCGGGCATCGTCCGGGTCGCAGTATGCGGCCGCGTTCCCGGCGACCTCCGGCATGCTGCTCCGCCGCGACGTCAGCACCGGCACCCCACACGCGAACGCGTCGAGGATGGGCAGGCCAAACCCTTCGGCCCGGCTCGGCATGAGCAGCCCCGCCGCGCCGCCCAGCAGTGCCGGCAGGTCCGCGTGCGGCACGAACCCCAGAATCCGCACCGCGCCGCCGATCCCCAGATCACTCGCCAGCCGCCCGAGCTCCGCGCGCCGGCTCTCGGGCTCGCATCCGACCAACACCAGGTGCAGATTCGCACGCAGCGCGACGGGCACCTGCGCGAACCCTCCCAGAACGCCCGCGGCGTTCTTGCGCGGGCTGCGGCCGGAAAACGAGAGCAGCCAGCGCTCCGCCAACCGGTGGCGGGTGCGCAGGTGCAGCCGCTCCGCCGCGTCCAGGCCGCGCGCGGCCGCCTGCGCGATCCGCTGATCCGCCGCCCAAGGAATGACCGTGATCCGCTCGCGCGGCACGCCGAACTCACCGACCACGGCCTCGGCCGTGGCCTCCGACGGCGTGATCAGGTGCCGCGCGGCCCGGATCCCGCGCTGCACGCCCCGGCGAAAGGCCCGCCGCTGCCGGGCGGTCGCTTCGTCCGGCAGTTGCAGCGGGATCAGATCGTGCACGGTCAGCACCGCCGGTACCGGACACCACAGCGGACCCGTGTTCGCCGGCAGGTGCAGCAGGTCGAGCCTGTCGCACCGGGCCGCCAACGGCAGCCGGACGTGAAACCATGCCCCGATCCGGTCGCCCGGCAGTTCCAGCCGACGGAGGCGCACGTTCGGACGCTGGAACGAGACGCCGGCCAGCGCCGCATTCGCCGCCAGCGATTCTTGGTGATAGAGCGTGAAATGCCACTGCGGCCGCATCCCGGGAATGAGCCGGAATGCGTCCAGCAGGTTCCGCCCGGTGCCACGCGGGCGCGGGGCGCTCATCGTGCGCGCATCAAGTCCGATCTTCATGGTCGACGCAGCGACACGGGTGCGGCCCGGCGCTGTCTATCTCTTATCGGTTGATCCCCGGAGGCGGTCGGGACGGCGGGACCGGCAAATCTTGCGCCCCGCCCGATGGGCAAGCACGCCCAGCGCCTCACACCCCCTGCGGCATGCGGCCCGCCGCGCCGGGAGCCAGCGCACTCCACGTCCGCACGACGATCAGCCACGCCGTCAACGCCAGCACCAGCCCCGTGGTACCCGCCGCATGTGGTCGTAGGAATGCGTGCAGCAATTCCTGCCCCACGACGATCCCCAGCAGCAGGGTCAGGGCCAGCCCGCGTGCGCGGCCGCGGGTCGCAAACAGGCAGAACAGCGCAACCACGCCGTACGCCGCGAGCTGGCTGCCGAGATCGGCCGCACTATGCTCGAAGCGGGCGGCGAAATGCGCCCGGAAGGGGACCCAGTCGATCCGCGGCTCCGCTCGCCAGCCGCCGCCGAACATGTCACCCCACAGCGCCTTCAGCCCAATCCAGCTCCCCACGCCGGTTACGCACACGCCCCAGAACCGCCAGTGCGCGCGAATCGCCACGAACAGCACCGCGTGCAGCCGACGAATCAGGTGCTGTGCCGGAACCGCGAGCAGCGCCCCGAGCAGCGCTCCGAGCGCGTTCAGCCCGACGTCCGTCAGGCTGCTCGCGCGCCCCGGCATCCACTGCTGTAGGAACTCCGTCACATAACTCAGGCCGATCGCCAGCCCCAGACTCAGAACGAAATCCCGCCGGCCCGCGCGGCCCCGCCGGCGCACCAGCAACCGCAGCGCGACGCCCACCGGCGCGTACACCGCGAGATTCGTCAGCAGATCGTTCGCGTCGCTCCGCACCACCGGCGGAACCCAGCGCCAATCCGCTGCCGCGACCAGCCACGGCCGCCCATCGTCTTCGTGGAGCGGGCCCAGCGTCCCCCAAAGCACGCCCCCCAGCGCGGCCACGCACAGCATCCGCAACGTCCGCCGGCTCAGCACCGCCGGCTTCGCAGACCGCCCGCGCAACAACGGGACTTCTCCCGTGCGATCCAACGGAACGGGCCAGGGCCCCAGCATGCCGTGAAGTCCCACCGCCGAGCGCGGCGTCTCCGGCCCGCCGTACGCCGGCGGAACGTGCCGCTGTAGGAAGTGTGCGAATTGACGTCCCGCGCGGCCATGCACGCGGATGCGCCGCCGCGTCCGATACGAATGGCCCGCCGGCCGGTCTTCAGGGGGCGCATTGCGCAGGAGGAGCGTTTGGCGCGGCGCGGCCGCTCAGACGACCGGCGGTCGCCCCCGAAGCCTCCGCCCGCTCAACGAAAGCGAATCCACCAACGCTGAATGAACGGCTGCTGCCAGTCGCTCGGCTGCGTCGCCGTCGGCGGAATGTCGCGGTGGATCAGATCGCGCAAGCACGCCAGCAGATGCTGCTCGAACCGACGCTGGGCTTGGAAGCGTGCGTCGCGGTCGCGCTGGTCGCCTTCCACCTCGAGCGGAGAAGTTTCCTGACCCTCGTCGTCAAGGAACGTCGCCTCGGCCTGGAGGCCGGCCACGGGCGTGCATGTGGTGGTGTCGAGTAGCACGCCCAGGACCTGCGCCGAGTTGGGCCCGAACTGGTTCGGCGTGTAGATCAGCAGCAACGGGGCCCCCAGTCGCCGGGCGGACTCGCACAACGCAGCGGTGTCTTGCAGTTCCGGCCGGAGTGTCGTCGGCCGGACGAAAACCAGTTGCCGCACGGCCTCCACGCCGCGCAACGTCTCGGCCCAGCGGGCCCCCTCGCCCGCCGGCATATCCGTCAGCAGCGGCGTCCTGTCCGGCCCCCCGGGCACCAGCCGGGCCAGCGCGAGCGGACAGGCGAACCGCCCCGTGCTGACTGGGTCGCCGGCCAGCGTGAATCCGTTCTTGGCCGCGGGAATGCCGGGCGCCAGCACATCGGGTGTCAGCCGCGGCTCGTAGACCACGACATCGGCGGTCTTCGTGGCGCAGCCGGCCAGCAGCAGCGCGGCCGGCAGAGCGGTCCAGCAGCGGGGTGGGATCAAGAGCATGCGCGTACTCCGCGATAGCGTTCTTCTGGGTTTATCGGGTCACTTGGACCGCGGCCTGCGTAAGTTTTTGGGCCGTTGGCGGTGACCGCGGTGCCGCACTTATGGCCCCCCCGGTCGAGACCGATACCACCGGCGAACTTCATCGGACGACCGCGGTATGAGGCTCGTCGTACCCCATACGACCGAGGCGGCAGTGAAGCCGCCGCCGATCTGCTCCCCGGTGCAGATCCGCCGCCCGGCGCAATCCCGCCAGTCCCTGCGGCGTTTCGTGGTCCGCATGACCCCCGGGGCGTGGATGGCGGCGGACTGGCTGATCATCGGCCTGGCCTCCGGCCTCGTCTGGCTCGGCCTTGAACACCTCTGTGCCTATCAGTGGCTCGCCAGTGCGTGGCTCGTGATCGGCACCTTCTGTGCGACCACGACCATCGCCGGCCTGGTATTCGGACTCTACGAGCGCGACACCCTGCTCTCCCGCAGCCGGATTCTCGTTCGTGGCACGCTCACCATGACGCTCGGCGTCACGCTGGCCCTGGCCGTCCTGGCGCTTTTCTTCTATGCCGCAGCCAGCCGTTGGATCGGCCTGGGCGCGGGGCTCGCGTTTGCCGGACTCGCGATCCCCGCTCGCCTGCTGGCGCACGAGCGGATCAGCAACAGCCCCGTCCGTCTGCTGTGTGTCGGGGCGGGCGAGTCGCTCCAGCGGCTCGTCGCGCTCCTGGAGCGCTGCCACCGCCAGCACTACGACATCGTCGGTCACGTTCGGGTCCCGATCGGTCCGGCGCGGCTCGTGGCCGGTACCCCCGGCGGCGGCCCGCGGTTCCGCAGCGAGGCTGAGCTGCACTTCCACGAAGTCTGCCGCTGCGTGGGCACGCTGGACGAGATTGCCGCGCTGCTCAGCGAGCACAGCGTCGACGAGGTCGTCGTCGGCAGCGAGCTCTCTTCCGAAGGCCCGGTCGGCCAGGCCGTCGCCACCTGCCTCGAAGCCCGCTGCCGCGTCACCGACCCCGCCACCTTCGTCGAGAAACTCCTTGGCGAGGTGCCCGTCGAGCACATCAACGCCGACTGGTTCCTCCGCGCGGACGTCCAGCACCGCGGGCATTATGAGACCGTCAGCCGCATCCTCGACCTGCTCGCCGCGGGGGCCGGCCTCGTCGTCACGCTGCCGCTCTGGCCTCTGATCGCCCTGCTCATCCGCCTGGAGAGCGACGGCCCGGTGTTCTACCAACAGGTACGGGTCGGGCAGCACGGCCGCTGCTTCCGCATGTACAAGTTCCGCACCATGCGGGCCGACGCCGAGAAGGACGGCGTTCGCTGGGCGACCGCCAATGACGACCGCGTGACGCGCGTCGGCCGCATCCTTCGCAAGACGCGGCTGGACGAGCTGCCGCAACTGTTCAACATCCTCCGCGGCGACATGGCCGTCGTCGGTCCCCGCCCCGAGCGACCGGAGTTCGTGCACAAGCTGGAGCGGGTTCTGCCGCACTACCGGCTGCGGCACCTGGTGCGGCCGGGACTGACCGGCTGGGCCCAAGTGCACTACGGCTACGGGGCCAGCATCAACGATGCCCACCGCAAGCTGTGCTACGACCTGTATTACCTGAAGCACCGCTCGCTGGAACTCGACTTCGCGGTCGTGGTCCGCACGATCGGCACCTTCCTCGTCGGCGCCCACTGACGCGGCGACCCGCGCCCCTCGATCCAGTCCGTCGGGCACGGACCCGATAAGTCCAGAGATGCGAGGTCGCGCATGACCAGACCGTACGCCCGGGCTGGGCGCAAGGGGACGCCGTTGTTTGCGCGGGCAGCGACGGCCGCGGCCGGGCTGTTGGACCGTTGCGGCTTCTTCAAGCTGCATTTTCAGCGGCAGGGCGGGCTGCGCATCCTGTGCTACCACGGCGTGTGCGACGACGCGGTGGGCGATGCCCCGTGGCTGCCGCCGCATTTCGTGACCGCCGGGCAGTTTGCCCGGCAGCTTGACATCCTGACGCGGTTCGGCCCCGTTCTGCACCTGCCCGACGCCCTGGCCGAGCGGCCGCGCTCCGCCGCCTTCGCGCTGACCTTCGACGACGTCGCGGCCTGTGTGTTCACCCACGCGCGGCCGCTGCTTGCCGAGCGCGGGCTGCGGGCGACGTTTTTCATTGCGACGGGCCACGTCACGAGCGGCCGGTTGCTGGTCGCGGACGTGGCGCGCCTGCTGCGTTGGAACCCTGAGCTGCTCCCGCCGGCGGAGCGCGGCGAGCTGGCCTGGCTGCTCGAAACGCCCGGCCGCCACAAGCGTCTGAGCGTCGAGCAACTCGCGCGGCTCGACGCGGCCGAGTCGGTGTTGCGGGCGGGCCTGGCGCCCGAGATTCTGGACACGCTGCGCCCGCTCACCTGGGACGAAGTGGCGGCGCTGGCCGGCGAGGGGCACGAGATCGCGCCGCACACGGTCGACCACGCCGTTCTCGGCTGGCAGACCGATGAGGTCCGGCGGCGCCAGGTGCGCGGCAGCGTCGGCGAAATCACCCGGCGGCTGGGCCGGCCGCCGCGTCTTTTCGCCTACCCCAACGGCGGGCCCGGCGATTTCGGCTCGCCCGAGCGACGCGTGTTGGCCGAGCTGCAAGTCCGCTACGCGGTGACCACGCGGCCCGGCTTCGTCGACGGGCACGACCCGCTCGCGCTGCCGCGGGTCGGGATCGGCCGCGAACACGGGCCGGAGCGATTCGCGGCCGAGATCAGCGGTTTTCTGGATATTCGCCGACAGAGGCAGCAGGGATGGCGCTGACGGTCCGCGAGCTCGATCAGTACGCTGCACCCGGGCTGGCCGCGACGTGGCAGCGCCTGGCAGAGGCGACGCCCGGGGCGAGCGTATTCCAGTCGGCCGAGTGGGTGCAATCGTGGGGAGAAACGGTCGGCGCGGCGCGGCGTCCGCTGGTGTTGCTGGTCGAGGAAGCGCGGGAGCCGATCGGGCTGCTGGCCGGCTGCCGGGCCGGTCGGCGGCTCGAGCTGGCGGGCGGGGCGGGGGTGAGCGGCGACCACCTGGGCGCGCTGTGTCGGACCGAGGACGAGGCCCGCGTGATCACGGCGTTGTTGGAGCACATCGAGGCCGAGGCCGGCTGCGACGCGCTGGCCTTCACAGCACTCGACGACGAGGGCCCGCTGCTCGCGCGCCTCCGCGACCGGGCGGCCGAACGCGGGTGGACCGTGACGGAACGGCCGGCCGAGGTGCTGCCCTATGTGGATCTCCCGGACACGTGGGAGGCCTTCGTCGCCGGTCTGTCGGCGAACATGCGCTACCACGTGCGCCGGCGGCGGCGGGCGTTCGACGCGCAGGCGGATTCGGCGGTGTGCGTGGCCCGCGCGTCCGACGAGGTGGCCGCAGCACTCGAGCGGCTGTTCGATCTGCACGCCCGCCGCTGGCAGCGTGATCACCGGGCGGGCAACTTCGGCAACCCGCAGAAGCGGGCCTTTCTGCACGCGTTCTGCCGCCGGGCGGCCGAGCGTGGTTGGACCCGGGCCTGGCGGCTCGAGGCCGGCGGGCAGACCGTGGGCGTGCTGCTCGCCTTTCACTACGGCCGCACCGCGAGCTTCTATCAGATGGGTTGGGATCCGGCCGCCCCGATCGCCAGCCCGGGCGTCGTGCTGCTGGCCGCGAGCATCGCGGGCGCGATCGGTGAGGGGCTGCGATGCTACGACTTTCTCCGCGGGGACGAGGAATACAAACGCCGCTGGACGAAGCACGCCCGACGACAGATCACCTTCGCGGCCGCGTGGGGCACGGCGGCGCGGGCCGCCCTGGCGGCCGAGCGCTTCACGGATGGGCTGAAGTACCGGGTCAAGAGCGCGCTGGGCCCGGTGGGTTGGGCGCAGATCAAGCGGCTGACGGGAGTGCCATGATGGTCACGATGCTGAACAAGGCGCCCGCGACGACCCCGACGCGCCCGGCCGCGCCGCCGGCGGCGCCTGGCCCATCGCGCGTCACCGCGTTCCGCGCCCGCTTCCACGCCGCCATCGACGCCACTCGGCCCGATCCGGCCGCACGCCGCTGGCGCACCAGTCTGTTCGAGCGCGGGCTGATGCTCGCCGACGAGCTGGAGACCCGCTTCGGACCGCTGATCGGTCGTCGCGTGCTGGACATGGGCGCGGCCTACGGCGGCGACGCGGTCGCGCTGTGCGCCCGCGGCGCCGCCTGCGTCGCCGCGGACAAGTTCGATCACGATTATGCCGCGTTGAAGGCCGCGCTCGCCGCCGGACCAGATCTGGACTGCGTCCTCGCCGACTGCACCCGTCGCTGGCCGTTTCCGTCCGCCAGCTTCGACGTCGTTCTGTGCCTCTCGGTGCTGGAGATCGTCGACAACCTGGATTTCTTCTTCGGCGAGCTGTTGCGGGTCCTGCGACCGACAGGGGTCGCGGTCATCGACACCGGCACCGCGCTGCGGATGGCCCGCTGCGACCCGCTGTTCAAGCTGCCGCTGATCGCGCTCCTGCCGACGCCGGCCCGCTGTTGGGTCGCCGCGCGGCTGTTCGGACGACGCTACCGCTTCCCCGTCTCGCGGCACACGTTCTATAGCGCGGCCAAGTTCCGCCGCTTCACCGAACGCCGCGGCTGGCGCGTGCAGCCGGAGAAATTCGCCCGCAGCCCGCTCATGGCCCGCCTCGCGCGCTGGCCGCTGGCCGAAGCGTGGCGGACGCTGGTCCGCTGGCTGGCGTATGACTTCGTCCTGCTCGTCCCCCGGCGGACCGTCCCGAGGCGCGCCACCGCGGTCGCGATGGCCGGACAGGCGCTGCGTTTCGTATAATTCGCCCGTCCTGCGGTGGTCCCCGGACGCGTGGTGCCGGGGCGCACCGCGAGCCGTTTCGAGGAACGCCCGATGCGTGCCCGCGTTTTGGCCGCCGTAACTCTCGTGCTGATCGCCGGTTGTCCGCAGCCGCAGACCGATGACGCGCCCGTCACCGCCGTGATCGGCTACTCGACCTCGGTTGGTCCGGCCCCATTGAGCGTCACCTTCACCGGCAGCGCATCGACCTCGGTCAACGGCGGGCCGCTGACGTATTGGTGGACGTTTGGCGACGGTTCGAGCGGCTCGGGCGAGCGGGTGACGCACACGTTCGCCGATCCCGGCCGCTACACCGTGGAACTGCGGGTGGTGGACCCGGTCAACGAGGAGGGGACCGCGCGAATCGACGTCCGCGCGGCAGGGGTTTCCGCGACGGCCGTCATCAGCGCCGACCGAACGAGCGGCACGGCGCCGCTCGACGTGCAGTTCGACGGCACGGGCAGCAACGCCCCGGACGACGAAATCTTCGATTATTATTGGGACTTCGGTGACGGGCAGACCTCCCGGCAGGCCGCGCCGCAGCATCGCTACACGAGCGCCGGCACGTATACCGTGACGCTGCGTGTGGTCACGCGCGGCGGAGTCGAGGACACGACGGAGACCACCATCACGGTCACGAGCCGTCAGGGCGCGCTGCAATTCAACGGTTCGAGCCTGGCTACGCTGCTGCTTACGAGCGGGTCGTTCGAGGCCCTGACGCTCGAGGCGTGGGTGCGGGCGGAGAGCGACGGGGGCACGGTTGCCACGCTCGGCAGCGGGGCGCTGAGCGTCGAGGTTGCGCCGGCCCAGAACACGCTCCGCGTCCGCGTCGGTTCGAGCACGACCGAGGCGACCGCGACCGGGCTCGCGGATGCGTGGCGCCACATCGCCGTCACGTTCGCGCCGGGCGCAAGCGACCCGAACGATCCGGACGACCCGAATGATCCGAACGCGCCGGGCACGCTGACGGTGTACCTCAACGGCGTGCCGCTCAGCAGCGCGGCCGTCTTGGGGCCGATCGAGTTCACGCGCCTCACGATCGGCATGGGGCTGCGGGGGCGCGTGGCGGCCGTGCGGCTGTGGAGCGTGGCGCGGAGCGACGCCGAGATCGCGGCGAGCTGGAACGTCGACCTGGGCGGCAGCGGGTCGGGCCTGGTGGGGGACTGGCTGATGGACGAAGGCAGCGGGCAATCGCTCAACAACCGGGCCGGCGGCCCCGACGGTGTGCTCGGCAGCGACGGGAGCGTGGAAAGCGCCGATCCGGCGTGGAGCACCGAGGGCCCGCCGATCTGACCGCAAGGGTTCGGAATGCCGCAGCGGTCCGCGGAGAAGTCAGACCTGCCGCGATGAGCGACGGGCCCAGAGTCGCGCCGTGTACACGCCCTCGTGTAGACCCTCGGCGTAGGCGACGACCTCCAGCGGCGCGAGCAGCGCGGGTAATTCGCCCGGCAGCGGCACACGCTCGGCCCCCGCCGGGCGGCCGAAGCGCTGCTGGTGCTCACGTGTGAAACACTCGAGGAGCACGCTGCCGCCGGGCCGCAGCCACTCCGCCGCCGCCCGCACCAGCTCCCGGCGGAAATAACGGCAGCAGCACACCAGGTCGAATGGCCCCCCGTCCGGCTGGAACGCGCGCTCGAGATCGGCCACACGCCACTGGATGGGCACCGCGCCCGGGGCGTACCGCCGCTCCAGGTCGCGGCCGCGCTCGATCGCATCGGGGAGCACGTCGACGGCCGTGACCCGCCAGCCGGCGGCCGCCAGGAACACCGCGTCACGCCCGGTGCCGCACGCCAGGTCGAGCGCCCGGCCGGGTTCGAGGGCGGCAACACCAGTCTCGAGCCACGGCGTGGGATGCCAGAGCCGGCCGATGACTTCACCGGGTGACTCCGCCCGGTGGAAATCGTCGGTTGCGGCCGCGTGACGGCCGGCGGCCTCCAGGAGCTCGACGGTGCGCTCCGCAAGCTCGGGCGCGGCGGCGACCAGGATCGTGTGTGCGCGGGGCGGCAATTCGTGCATCCGGCCGGTGAGCTCGGCGAGCGGGATGTTGACGGCGTCGGCGATGGGCTGCGCGGCGGCCTCGGCGGCCGGGCGAGGATCGAGGAAGCGTGCCGGCACAAGGCGGTGGGTCATGGGCAGGCCGTCACGCGCGCATTGCATTCCGACCGCGACGTGCAGTTTCCGGTAGACGCGCGACGCGAGGGGAGTCAGCGTACCGGGCGGTTAGGGCAACGGCAATGCGCGGCGGCGAATGCGGGTTTGGTGGGCGGCGCGGCACCCGCTTATACTGCGTGGCGAGCCCGCGTGGTCGGACCGTCCCACGCCCGCTCGGCCCGAGCGATGGTCCTGGCGAGGACAGCTATGAAAATCCTGATCGCCGACAAATTCGAGAGCTTCGGTATCGACGAGCTGAAGAAGCTCACCCCCGATGTGACTTGCGAGCCCGAACTCAAGGACGAGTCGCTGACCAAGCGCGTGGCGGAATATGACCCGACGATACTGATCGTCCGCTCGACGAAAGTCACGGCTGACACGCTCAAGGCCGGCAAGAGCCTGAAGGTGATCATCCGGGCCGGTTCGGGCTACGACACGATTGATGTCAAGGCCGCCAGCGAGCGGGGCGTGAAGGTCTCGAACTGCCCGGGGATGAACGCGGTGGCGGTGGCCGAACTGGTCTTCGGCCACATGATCGCGCTCGACCGCCGGATCGCGGACAACGTGATCGACCTGCGCGGCCGCAAATGGAACAAGAAGGAATACAGCAAGGCCCGCGGGCTGAAGGGCAGCACGCTCGGCATTGTCGGCGTGGGGCGGATCGGCAGCGAGGTCGCCCGCCGGGCCCTCGCGTTCGACATGCAGGTGCTCTTCTACGACATCGTGCCCGACCTCAAGCCGGCCGATCACCCGGCCTGCCGCCGTGCAACGCTCGAGCAGATCTTCAAAGAGGCCGACTACATCACGCTGCACGTGCCCGGGACCGGCGATACGAAGCACCTGGTGAACGCCGCCCGGCTGGCGACCATGAAGCCGCACGCGGTGCTGATCAACACCAGCCGCGCGTCGGTCGTCGACGAGCCGGCCCTGATTCAGGCCCTCCGCGAGAAGAAGATCCGGGCCGCCGGGCTCGACGTCTTCGACAGCGAGCCCGCCGCCGACGCGAAGGAGGTCGACTCGGCCCTGGCGGATGTGCCGAATGTCTACGTTACGCACCATATCGGCGCGTCGACCGAACAGGCGCAGACGGCCGTCGCCGAGGAGACGGTTCGGATCGTGCGGGAGTACAAAAACACGGGAAAGGTCTGCAACGCCGTGAATTGACCCGCCCGCGGCGAACGCTGAAGAGGATGGGTGGCACGGTCCGAAGCGGCGCAGCCGCGCAGGGCCGTGGTGTGTTCGTGGGAAGGTTTTGTGGGTGGCGGCCGTGGCGTATGGAAGCCCACGGCCCGGCGCGTCGCGGTCGCGACGCTTGGACCGTGCCACCCATCGCTGGCGCGAGGCTTGGACTGCGCCACCCGCTGGGTGTCCTGCGGGCCCGGATGGCGGCTCAGGGGATGCGAACGCGGCCGGCGCGATCGGCCGGCTCACCTGCCGGGTTCGCATCGGGCAGCTCGCCGAGGCGGTCGGCGGCCGGCGTTTGCGTCCGTGCCTCGTCCCATTTGTAGCGGCCGGCCAGCCCGCGGGCGTTCTCGCGCAACGCGTGCAGCGGATCGGCGTCGAGCGGCGGCGGCAGTGTCGCGCCCACCTCCTGCCCGTGGGTGAACATCTCGTACGACACGAATACCGCGCCGTCGGCTGTGCGCCAGATCTCCACCAGCCGGCCCTCTTGGGGCGCGTCGAGCGTTGAGCAGGTCTCGAGCTCCACATATCCGCCCGCGTCCCACGCCCGGTTGCGGTGCGTGTGGCCGGCCACGTGCACCACGGTTCCGCCCGCCGCCAGCGTCCGCCGCAACGCCGCGGGCGTTACCTCGCTGCCGGCCAGCGGTGTCAGGCTCGCGCTCGGGTGGTGCGAGGCCACCAGCACCAGCTCGCCGGCCGCGTCGGCGGCCTCCAGTTGATCGCGCAGGAAGGCAAGCTGCGAAAGCGACATCGCGCCCTCCGAGTAAACCCCACCGGGCAACTTGTTCCGCGCGTCCGTCGTGTCGAGGGCGATGAGGCGCAGCCCGGCCACCGGCGAGGCCGCGTACCAGCGCGGGCCGTCGACCGTCGCGAAACCGTGGCCGGGCGGCGGTGTGTCCGTGGAAAACAGGGCGGCGCGGAAGGCGGCCCGGCCGAAGTACGCCCGCTCCGGATTCGGCTCGACGAACACCGGCCGCTCCAGCAGCTCCGGCGGGCCGGGGTCCGCGGGCGTGATCCGGCCGTAGGCCCGATTGCCGGTCGGGTCGAGCTCGGCCGGCAGGATGATCCCCGGCCGCCAGTCGAGCGGCAGGGGGGCGGTGCGATGGCCGTCGCGGCCGACCACGATCGGGAAGACCCCCATGGCGTTGACGTCGTGATTTCCACACACGACGTACCACGGAATCGTCGGCGCCGCGCCATGCACCCCGTGACGGTACAGGCCCTGCGCCTTGAAAGGCGCATAGGGATCGAGGTTCGGCGGCGGGCGCTGGCCGGCCGGGCGGTCATCCGGACCGGAGAGCGGCGCGACCGTCCGGCCGTCGAGGACCGCGAGCAGCCATTCGAGCTCGTTGGATTGGGCGTTATCGCACATATCCCCGGTGAGCAATACGAAGTCGATCGGCCGGCCGCCGGCGTGAATGCGGTTGATCGTGCGGATGAGGCCGTCGAGAAGCTGCGTCGAGTAGGCCTCGTGCAGGCGCCAGGCGCTGGGAATGATGGGCTGAGCGCCCGGAAGGCGGGCGGGCGAAAGGGCATCGAGGACGTGCGTATCGGAGAGCTGGGCGAAGCGCGCGACAAGGACGGACTCGCCGGCCGGCGGCGGCTGCTCGCGAGCGGGCAGAGGGGACCCGGAATCGGCGCCGCAGGCCGGTAGCAGCAGGCAGAGGGCCAAGGGAACGAAGCGCATCGCGATCATCCTCTCCCGCGCCGCACAGCCGACACGGCGGTGGCACCCGGGAACGTGTCAGGCTGAGAGCTGTGAGGCGGGGCGGCACTCTCGCTTGCCTGTGGCTGATGATACCGCTAACGTGGCCGTTTGGCGCGCCGGCGGCGGCAAGCGGGGCCGACCGGCCGCGGTTGAGAACCCCCGCCGCGAGAAGGAAACCATGACGCCGCATCGTGACACCCGTGTGGGAATTGTCGTCCTGATACTGGCCACACTGACCGGGACATCCATGGCACAGGAAAAGAAGGTTCCCGAGCGCAGCGAGATCGAGAAGAAGTACACGTGGGCGACCGAGCTGATCTACCCCGACGACGCGGCGTGGGAGAAGGAGTTTGTGCAGCTCGAATCGGAGATTCCGCGGCTGGCCGAGTTCCGGGGGAAGGTGAGCCAGTCGGGCGAGAGCCTGCTGGCGTTCTTCAAGCTGCGTGACGAGATCGGGCCGCGGTTCGAGAAGAATTGGGTGTACGCCTCGTTGATGTCCGACCAGGACACGCGGGTCGGCAAGTACCAGGGGATGGAAGCCCGGCTGCGCGGCCTGGCGGTCAAGTTCGGCGAGGCCACCGCGTGGGCCGAACCGGAAATCACGAGCATCGCGTGGGCAACGGTCGAGCAGTGGATGGCGGCCAGCAAGGAGCTAGCCGTCTACCGCCATGCGCTCGAGAATCTCTTCCGCCAGAAGAAGCACATCCTCTCGCCGCGCGAGGAGGAGCTGATCGCGCTCGCGGGCCAGGTCTTCATGGTGCCCAGTGCGAGCTACAACCTGCTGGCCAACGCGGACCTGAAGTTTCCGAGCATCAGGGACGCCGACGGCAACATGGTCGAGTTGAGCGACTCGGCTTTCTACATCTTCCTCGATTCGCCCGACCGCCGCGTGCGGAAGGACGCCTACGAGGGGATCACGGGCACCTACGCGAAGTTTCGCAACACGGCGGCCGCGCTGCTGAACGGGGCCGTGCAGGGGCACATCTTCAACGTCCGAGCCCGCGGGTACGAAAGCTCGCTGGCCGCCTCGCTCGACGGCAGCAACATCCCCGTGGCGGTCTACAACAACCTGATCCAGACCGTGAACAAGAATCTGCCGCTGCTGCACCGCTACACGACGCTGCGCAAGAAGGTGCTGAAGCTGCCGGACGGGGTGCACGACTACGACCTATACGCCCGGCTGACGGCCGAAGCCAACCTCGAGTACAGCTATGAGGAAGCGGTCGAGACGATGCTGAAGGGCCTGGCCCCGCTGGGCGAGGCGTACCTCAAGACGGTCCGCGAGGGCGTGAACTCGCGCTGGATCGACGTGTATCCGACGAAGGGCAAGCAGAGTGGGGCGTACTCGTCGGGTACGTACCTGACGCAGCCCTACATCCTGCTCAACTTCCACAATGACTATGACGGACTCTCGACGCTGGCGCACGAGATGGGCCACTCGATGCACTCGTACCTGTCGCGGATCAACCAGCCGTACGTCTATGCCGATTACGACATCTTCTGCGCCGAGGTCGCGAGCGTGACCAACGAAATCCTGCTCGAGCAGTACGTGCTCGAGCAGGTCACCGATCCGCAGATCAAGGCCTACCTGATCGGCGAGTGGCTCGAGGGCTTCCGCGGCACCGTCTGGCGACAGACCATGTTCAGCGAGTTCGAGCAGAGGATTCACGAGATGGCCGAGGCCGGACAGCCGCTGACGGCCGACACGATGGGCAAGGCCTACGGCGAGATCATGAAGAAATACTACGGGCCCGACTACGTCCACGACGAGCTGGTGGACAACTACTGGGCCCGCATCCCGCACTTTTACCGCAATTTCTACGTGTACAAGTACTCGACCAGCTACTGCGCCGCGGCCAATATCGCCGCCCGCATCAAGGCCGGCGAGCCGGGCGCGGTCGAGAAATACCTCCGGTTCCTCAGCAGCGGCAGTACGAAATACCCCGTCGAACTGCTCAAGGATGCGGGGGTGGACATGCTGTCTCCGCAGCCCATCGAGGACGCGATGAAGCTCTTCGAGCGCATGCTGACCGAGGCGGAGAAGCTGCTGGCGGCGTAGGTCCCGTGGTCAGGACCAAGGCGCGAGCAGCGCATCGCCGCGTGGCAGCCCGTTGAGAAAGGGGGCTGGCTCCGCGCCAACCCCGGATCACGGGCGGGTGGTACGGTCCAAGCGTCGCGGCAGCGCCGGGTGACACGGTCCAAGCATCGCGGTAGCGATGCGCCGGGCCGTGGGGTATCTCAGCGGCCCCACCGCCCCGCCGTCGCTTCGCCACGGCCCTGCGGTCGCCACGGCCCTGCGCGGCTGCGCCGCTTCGGACCGTGCTACCCCGACCCGGCCGGCCTGCGTCCTCCCGCACGCGAATCCGCATGCCGGCGCGGGCGTTGGCCGTCCCCGCCGCGCCGCGCGCGGCTTTCTGGAGGCTGGGTCGAATCGGGCGCCGGGGCGCCCACATACTTCCCTTGGCCGGGCGGCTGCGTCGCACGCCCTCCGGCCGCGGGAGCTAGCCATGAACCAGCGCCACACCGAGTTCTTCGGGCCCGACCTGGCCCGCGGCCCGTTCAGCTCGCAGCGGGTCGAGACCAGCGCCCTCCAGATCGCCACCGCCCTGGCGCAGCTCCGCGTCCCGCTGGCCCGCTCCGACGACGACCTGCGCTCGCACGTGGCGTTCATTCGCGAGCTGGCCGATCGGCTCGCGCCCGACTGGGCGGCGGCCATCACCGCCAGCGTCGGGCCCGAGGTCGGCAACACCGTCGAGACCACGCTCGCCGTGCCCACCGGCACGTACAGTCTGCTCGATTGCTGGCTGGCCGACGCGCCCGGCGGCGGGCTGACGTCGCTCGCGCCCGACGACGTCACGGTCAACGTCGGGACCATCCTCGAGACGGTGGTCGCCGGCAAGCGCTGGTTGATCCTCACGTCGACGGCCGGCGTCGCGGATCTGACCGTGAGCTACGTCGGCACGCGCAACTGGCACTGGGCGGTGAGCCGGCACGCGCGCGTGTATTACTCCGACCGGCTGTATTTCACGTAATGCCCGCAACGTCCGGCGTGCCACTGCCGTGTCGGCAGTGTGGCGGCCGGTCTCCGCACCGGGCGCTTGGTACCCATGTGCCACGGTCCCCTCGGCCGTGCAGCGCCCGGGTTGGGTATCGGCCCTGGCCATTGGTCGCCCGCGGGGCCCGCGGGGGTCGCCAAGGGATTGAAGCCCTGGTGAACAGACCACCCTTCCTTGCACTTGTTTGCCCAAGGGGGTGCGATCGTGGGCAGGGGTTGCAACCTCTGGAGCGCAGCGCGGCATCTTTCATTCTCTGCCCGGGGGCAGGCGGCGTCCCCGCGTGCCCTCCGGGGGAACACGGACCGCGCGACGGGCGCGTGGTCCGCACAGCGGAGCTACGCCCGCCGGCTTGTCGGCCCGCCGATCCGCTTCTCTAATAGCCGCCGATTCGCAGCCCCACGGAGATCGCGGATGAAGAAGACCCGCCGCGCTGTGCGCCCATCGGCCGCGCTGACCGCCCACTACATCGCGAGCACGCATTGGGATCGCGAGTGGTACGAACCGTTCCAGCACTACCGGTTTCGGCTTGTTGACGTGATCGACGCCGTGCTCGACCTGCTCGAGCGCGACCCCGCCTACCGCTCGTTCCAGCTCGACGGCCAGAGCATCGTGGTTGAGGACTATCTGGAGATCCGGCCCGAGCAGCGGCCGCGGCTGGCGCAACTGGCTCGCGACGGCCGGCTGCTGGTGGGGCCGTGGTATGTCATGCCCGACCAGTTCCTCGTGTCGGGCGAATCGCTGGTGCGGAACCTGCTCCGCGGGCACCAGGTCGCGGGCGAGTTCGGCCCGCCGATGAAGGTGGGCTTCGTGTGCGACATCTTCGGCCACAACTCGCAGCTCCCGCAGATTCTTCGCGGGTTCGAGATCGAGACGGCCGTCGTGTGGCGTGGCACGAACGACAGCACGCATCCGGCCCTGTTCCGCTGGCAGGCGGCTGACGGCAGCGAGGTGCTGACGTACACATTCGAGGATCGCGGCTACGGCGACTATTACTTCGACGTGCGCATGCCGGCATACACCCCGGCCGGCAAGCTGGACATCCGGAAAGCGCTGGGCGGACTGCGGAAGATGTTCGAGATCGGGCGGCGGCGGACGCCCGGCAACCACCTGGTGTTTTTCGATGGACTCGACCACACCCCGGCCGAAGGGGCCACGCCGGCGCTGCTGGCCGGGGCTCGCCGGCAGGGGATGAAGGTCGTATTCAGCAGCTTTCCCGAGTTCTTCGCGGCCGTGCGGAAGCAGCGGGGCACGCTGAGCGTGGTGCGGGGCGAGCTGCGGGCATCGGGCGAGGGCCCGCGGCACGTGATTCCCGGTGTGCTGAGCAGCCGGATCTACCTGAAGCAGGCGAACGCGGCCTGCGAGCAGAGGCTGCTGCAATGGGCGGAGCCGTGGGCGGCGCTGGCCTGGCTGCTGGGCGAGCCGCATCCGACCGGCTACCTGCGTGAGGCGTGGAAGTTCCTGCTGACGAACCACCCGCACGACAGCATCTGCGGCTGTAGCATCGACCAGGTGCACCGCGACATGGAGTACCGCTTCGATCAGTGCCGGCTGATCGCCGAGCGGGTGGCGCAGATGAGCCTGCGGGCGATCGCCGACCGCACACCGCGGCCCGCGCTGCCGGGCGAAGAGGACTACGCCGTCACGCTGTTCAATCCGGGGACGGAGGCACTCGAAGGGGTCCTGGACTTTCCGCTCGTGTTCCCGCGCGAGACCGCCAACCGGTTCGCCGAGTGGTTCAACTACGAGCCGATCATCGGCTTCCGACTGTTCGACGCGGACGGGACCGAGATTCCCGCCCAGCGGCTCGACGTCACCAAGCTCGCGCCGCTCAAGACATACGACCGCATCGCCGGTTTCCAGGGCGAGAAGCGCGAGCGGGTCCGCGTGGCCGCCCGCGTGCGCGTCCCGCCCTGCGGCTGGACCACGCTTATCTGCCGCCCGACCAAAGACCGCACTCGCACCGGGGGCACGCAGCTCGTCGACGACCACACGATGGAGAACGAGCACCTCCGCGCGCGCGTCGGCCCCAACGGGACGCTTGAGCTCACCGACAAGGCCGGCGGCCACGTCTACCGCGATCTGCTCACGCTCGAGGACCGGGCCGACATCGGCGACGGCTGGTATCACGGCACGGCCGTCAACGACGAGGTCTTCACCAGCACGGGTGCGGCGGCCGACGTGGCCGTGATCCACGACGGTTTCGCGCTGACGACACTGCGTGTGCGGGTGGTGATCAACGTGCCCGAGCGCTTTCTGCTCGACAAGGAGGTCATGCGCCGCAGCGGCCGGCTGCTGCCGCTGGCGGTCACGTCGTGGCTCACGCTGCGGGCCGGCGGCCGCTGGCTGGAAGTGCTCACCGAAGTCGAGAACACGGTTCGCGATCATCGGCTCCGCGTGCTACTGCCGACGGACCTTGTGGTCGAGACGTATTTCGCAGACAGCCCGTTTGACGTGGTCGAGCGGCCGATCGCCCTGCGGCCGGAGACGCTCCGCTGGTTCGAGCCCGAGGTCGAGACGAAGCCGCAGTACTCGTTCACCGCGGTCAACGACGGCACGCGCGGCCTGGCCCTGATTTCCACCGGGCAGCCCGAATCGGCCGTTCGCGATCTGCCCCGCCGGCCGATCGCCCTGACGCTCCTGCGCGGTTTCCAGCGGACGGTGTCGATGGAGGGTGAGGACGGTGGGCAGATGCTCGGCCGGTCTCAGCACCGATACTGGCTCTACCCGCACGCGGGCCCGCTGCCGGCGGCCGAGCTACTGCGGCTGGGGCAGCGCCTGGCGGGCGGGCTGGAGTGCATCTACACCGAGCGCGGGCGTCTGCCGCGGCTCGACGCGGCCGGTATCGAGCCGCGTCTGCCGGCCGCGGGCTCGTGGCTGCGGCCGGGCGAGGGGCCGCTGGTGCTCACGGCGTGCAAGCGTTCAGAGGACGGCGCCGCCTTGGTCGTCCGGTTGTTCAACCCGACCGTCGAACCGGCCGAGCAGCGGCTGGAGTTCATCACGCGGGTGCGGGCGGCGCGGCGGGCGAACCTGCTTGAGGAGCCGCGGGAGCCGTTGGCCACGCGCGGGCGCGGCGTGACGATCACTGCCCGCCCGCGGGAGATCGTGACGCTGCGAGTGGAGCTGGAGGGCCTGGAATCGCGGGAAGTCAGGAGCCGTGGGTCGTGAGTCAAGGGCCGTGAGCCGAACAGGCGCAGCGCCACGCGCCGGTTGCCCGTTCGCTCTTCCCCGTTCCCTCTTCGCGGTTCCCCTGTTCCCAGTTCCCTCCTGAAGCGCTGTACAATATGCCTTTCGACTGCGGCGCTGAAGGAGCACGCTCATGAAAGACCTGCCGATCAACGTGCTCGTCTGGGACGAGAACCCCACGCACGCCCCGCGCGACATCTACCCCGACAACATCCGGGGCGCGATCGCGGCCGGGCTCGTCGAACTCGGCGAGGCGGAGGTCGCGGTGCGCGTGGCGCACCAGGACCAGCCGGAGGAGGGGCTTTCGGCCGCGCTGCTGGCGCAAAGCGACGTGCTGATCTGGTGGGGCCACCTGCGGCACCGTGAGGTGTCGGATGCGGCGATCGAGCGAGTGGTGGAGCGGGTGCAGCGCCGCGGCATGGGCCTGATCCTGCTGCACTCGGCGCATTACTCGAAGGCGATGCGGCAGGTGCTGGGCTGCACCGGCCATTTGAAAGGCGGCTGGCGCGAGGATGAGCAGCCCGAGGAGCTGCGCGTCTGCGCCCCGCAACACCCGATCGCCCACGGCGTCCACGATTTCACGCTCGCCAAGGAAGAGATGTACGGGGCGCCGTTCGACGTGCCGCCGCCGACCACGGTCGTTTTCCAATCGTACTTCCCCGCCGGCGGCGAGTATTTCCCGTCCGGCCTGTGCTGGACGGTCGGGGCGGGCATTGATCCGGATTTCACCTCGGGGCCCGGCGGCGGCGCGGGGCAGGGGGAGGGCATCGGCCGCGTGTTCTATTTCCGCCCGGGCCACGAGTCCGTGCCGACGTTCCTCAACCCGACGGTCCGCAAGATTTTGCTGAACGCGGTGCGCTGGGCCGCCCGGCGGGGATAGCCGGTCGGGCAATCGAGCGGCGGACAGCGAAACAGAACGCGACCCACCCTACACCGCGAACTGCGTCCGCACCAGCGTCTCGTAGAACGGGCAGCTTGCCAGCAAGTCGTCATGCCGGCCTTGGCCGACGATCCGCCCCGCGTCGAGCACCACGATCCAGTCGGCCCGCGCGATCGTGCTGAAGCGGTGCGCGATGATGAAGGTGGTGCGGTTGCGGGTCACATCCTCCAGCGCCTGCTGGATTTTCTGCTCGCTTTCGCTGTCGACCTGGCTGGTCGCCTCGTCCAGGATCAGGATCGGCGGGTCGCGCAGGATCGCCCGCGCCAGCACGATCCGCTGCCGCTGACCACCGGAGAGCGTCCGGCCGCTGATGCGGGCGTCGTAGCCGTGCGTCGTGGTGCCGTCCGCCTCGGCCCGCAGCTCGCGGATGAAGTCGTCGACGTGGGCCAGGGCCGCCGCCCGCTGCACCTGCTCTTCCGACACACCGTTCGCGCCGTAGGCGATGTTGCCGTGCACGGTGTCGCTGAAGACGACCGCCTCCTGCGTCACCAGCCCGATCTGCGAGCGCAGCGACGCCAGCGACACGCCGGCGATGTCCTGTCCGTCGATTAGAATCCTTCCGGCCGTCGGCTCGAAGAACCGCAGCAGCAGCGACATGAGCGTCGTCTTGCCGGAACCGTTGCCCCCGACCAGGGCCACGACCTGGCCCTTGCGCACCGTGAGCCGGATGCCGTCGAGTACGCGGCGGTCGGGATTCGAGGGGTACGCGAAGCTCACGTCGCAGAACTCGATCCGCTCGCGGAAGGGCGCCAGAGCGGCGCGTGCGGCGGTGGGAAGGTGCGAAGCCGCGCGCGGCGCAGGGACGCCGGCCGCCTTTTTCCGCGCCTTCTCCCCGGGTTTCGCCGCCGCGCCCTCCGTCGGCAAATCCATGATTTCGAAGAGCCGCTTTGCCGACGCTTCCGCGGCCTGGAGCCGGTTGTTCACGTTCCCCATCTTGCGCAGTGGGTCGAAGATGCCGCCCAGACAAATGACCGCGCCGAACAGCAACTGCGGTTCGAGCTCGTGCCGAAACACCCGGCTGCCGCCGTACAGCACGAACGCGGCGATGGCCAGCGTGGCCAGCATCTCGAGCACCGGGTTGCTGGCCGCATCGACCAGCTCGATGTGCGTCTGGGCCCGCGTGAGCACGCGCCCCTCGTGCTCGAAGCGCCCGGCCTCGACCTCCTCCATCCCGTAGGCCTTCACGATCCGGATGCCGGCGAGACGCTCGCCGAGGTGATCCAGCAGCCGGCCCCACGACTGCGACGCCCGCTGCTGGGCCCGCTTCACGAGCCGCCCGAACGTGCGGATCGCCAGCATTCCGAACGGCACCCCGAGCAGTGCGACCACCAGCATGTGCCAGTCCAGCAGCACCGTCAGCGACAGCACGCCCAGGGCCTTCAGCGGCTCGCGGGCCACCTTGCCGAACAGCGTGGACAGCCCCACCTCGACCTTGCTGATGTCCGTCGCGAACCGACTCAGCGTGTCGCCCGCGGGCTGCCGGCTGTGCCAGTCCATCGGCAGCCGCAGCGCATGCTCGGCCAGCGCGGTCCGCAGATCGTGCATAGTCCGCTGCACGGCCGTCGCGACCAAGCCCTCGTTGATGAACCGGAAGACCCCGCCGAGCAGCGACACGACCACCAGCGCGCCCATGATCGCCAGCAGGGCCGCGAAACGGTCGTCGGCTGTCCGGCCCGAGGGCAGGTACGCCGCGGCCCGCAGCATCACCGGCCACCACCAGCGGTGCGGCGCCAATCGGATCTCGACCGCCCGCGACACGCCGTCGGTCCCCACCAGTTCGACTGCGGCGTGGTCCTGCGGAAGTTGCGCCAGTCGGGCGGCCAGCCCGTACGCGCTGTCCGGCGTGCCCGCCAGCGTGACGAACCGGTCCCCCGCCCGGAGCGTACCGAAGGAAGGGCTGCTCGGGCGGACGTCGACCACCGTGAGCCCGCGCGGGTCGTCGGGCAGGTCCGGAGCGATCACCGCCCCCAGCCGCCGTTCGGCCTCGCTCCGGTACACCCAGTCCACGAGCGACTCATGTTCCGCGAACAGAATCTTCAACACCGGCACGATGCTCGACACGCTGAACGTGTAGAACACGCTCACCCCGACCGCGGCCAGCAGCCCGATAACCAGCGGCCGGCGGTGCGGCCGGAGGTAGCGCATGGCCCGGCGGAAGTTCGGCAGGCCGCGTTCTGCGCGAGCAGGTTTCATGAGCGGCCGATATGATACTCGCTTTCCAGCGGTGCGGGCGGCTGGCCCGTCGGGACACAGGCCCTCGGCGAGGCGGATGAACGGCCGGGATCACCCGGGCAACAGACGGGTGGGACGCCCGTGCCGCCCATAGTGTGAGGAGTATGGCGTGCCGCGCGAGATCGCCCTTTCTTCGCAGGATATCACCCAAGCCGAGATCGACGCCGTCGTGTCCGTGCTGCGCTCCGAGCGGCTCAGTCTCGGCCCCCGGATCCCCGAGTTCGAGCAGGAGTTCTGCCGGCGGCTGGGCGTCCGGCACGCGATCGCGTGCAGCAGCGGCACGGCCGGGCTGCACATGTGCTGGAAGGCCCTGGGGCTCGGCGCGGGGGACGAGGTGGTGACGACGCCGTTCTCGTTCATCGCGTCGAGCAACAGCGTACTGTTCGACGGGGCCCGGCCGGTGTTCGTCGACATCGATCCGCAGACGTGGCAGATTGACGTCGGCCGGATCGAAGGGGCGATCACGGCGCGGACCAGGGCCCTGCTGCCGGTGGATGTTTTCGGTGTTGCGCCGGACATGGACGGCGTGTGGGCGATCGCGCAGCGCCGCAACCTGCGGGTACTGGAGGACTCGTGCGAGGCGCTGGGCGCGACGTACCGCGGGCGGCCGTGCGGGACGCTGGGCGAGGCGGGCGTGTTCGGCTTCTATCCGAACAAGCAGATGACGACGGGCGAGGGGGGGATGGTCGTGACGAACGACGACCGCATCGCCTTCCTGGTGCAGTCGCTGCG
Organism: uncultured Planctomycetales bacterium; assembly: GCA_964564785.1. Classification (GTDB taxonomy): domain Bacteria; phylum Planctomycetota; class Phycisphaerae; order UBA1845; family Fen-1342; genus CAZMCT01. Next base: position 4,225 of record CAZMCT010000036.1, on the reverse strand, counting down.
GAACCAGGGGCGTGATCCGGGCGGGGGGTGGCTGGCCCATCCGCGGCTGGGGTACAACTACCGGATGACCGACATCCAGGCGGCGCTCGGCACAGTCCAGATCCGCCGCCTGGACGAGATCCTCGCCAAGCGCGAGCGCGTCGCGCAGCTTTACCGCCAGCGGCTCGCGGACGAGCGGCGGATCATCCTCCAGCGCATCCCGCCCGAATGCACGATCAGTTGGTTCGTGTTCGTCGTGCGGCTGAGCGACGACTACACGCCGGCCGACCGCGACCGCATCCTCGAGCAGCTCCGCGCCCGCGGGATCGGCTGCAACGTGTATTTCCCGCCGATCCACCTGCAACCGTTCTATCGCGAGCTGGGCTACGGTCCCGGTGATTTTCCGATCACCGAGGCCCTGGCCGCGCGCACCATCGCGCTGCCGTTTCACAATCACCTGACGGAGCGCGACGTGGACGAAGTTGTCCGGGCGCTGCACGAGCTGCTGTAGCCGTCGCGGCGCAGGTCATTGCGGGGAGCGCTCGCGCCCTGTCATTCCGAGTAGCGCAGCGACGGGGAATGTGGGCGGCGACGCAGGAAGCTCACGAGGTCCGAGCGGAACCTCATCCAAAGCCGGATTGCTCGTCCGGCGCGGCGGCGACCTCCTCGGAAGGACGGCCGCGAACGCTACTCAGACCGACAGGGGCTGATCCGCACGGCGGCCCCTGCGGACGTCTCACTGCCCGCTGAGCAGCGCCACGAAAGGGTTGAGATCCGCGAAGTTCACCGACCCGTCGCCGTTGATGTCGGCCAGGACCCGCGCGCAGCCGGGATACGCCGTCGCGTATGCCGTCGGGTTCGACAGCGCCAGCACGAACGCGTTGATGTCGCCGAAGCTGACCACAAAGTCGCAGTTCAGGTCGCCGGCGGCCGTCGGCAACAGCGGGTCCGGCCCGGCCGCGAAGTTCTGCTGCACCTCGCCCGGCGCCAACGCGCGGCTATAGACCGCGACGAGTCGGTACTCACCGCGCCACAGCCGCCCGCCGGTCAGCTCGTTCCCCAGCGCTAGCGGCATGGTCGCGTTCCAGTTCGAGAGTGAACCGGCCCGCACGTCGGCGGCCGCGAGCGCGCCGTCGACGTAGATCGCCACCGTCCCGTCGGCGGCCCGTGTGTACACGACCTGCTCGATCCGCTCGACGGCCGCGCCCGGCGGCGTACCGACCGAGGGGGTGCCGTTGAAGCTCGTCTCTGTCGTCCGCAGCCGCACATCCAGCAAGCTGCCGCTGCCGTCCGACAGCCCCTGGCCAAGCGTGAAATTGCGGGCCGAGTCGCTGTTCGAGCAGGTGACGATCCGCGCCGGGCCGGACTGAATCAGGTTTTCGGGGCGGATCCACGCCTCGATGGTCAGGGCCCCCGCGGCACTGCACGCGCTCGTGACCTTCGTCGCGGCCGCGGCCGAGGCGATGATCGTGTTCGCCCCGCCCACGATCGCCAGGCCGCCGCTGCGCCAGTCGGTGTCGTCCGTGCCCTGAATGAAGAGGTTCAGCGGGTTGCTGCCCGGCGACACGTCGCGGACCACGCCGCCCTCCCCCTCGTCAAACGTGTACAGCACGAGCAGCCCGGCGCCGACGCGCCCGGCCGCCGAATAGACGAGCGGAAACGCTGAGTTCGGCACGATCGGGTGCGGCGGCGTCTCGCGGTCCAGCACGTTGCTGATCACGAGGGTGTACGCCTGCCCGGCCGCGAGCGGCGTGGTCGCCAGCCGTACGCCGCGCAGATCGGGCCGCAGCTCGGCCGCGAGCACACTCACGCCCGGCACGATCGTGTAGTTGCCAACCGTCTCGGCCGTCGTGTCGTCGACCGGCACCGAGAAGCGGACTTCAACCGTGACGGCGTCGAGCGCGGAGGCGAAGTCGATCCGCGGCCCCGGCGCGCAGGCGTCGCCAATCCCGTCGCCGTCGCTGTCCTCCTGGCCCGGGTTCGCAACCAGCGGGCAGTTGTCGCCGCCGTCCGGCAGGCCGTCGTCATCGCTGTCGGGGTCGAGCGGCAAGCTGCCGAGCGCGGCCTCGTCGCCGTCGTCCAGGCCGTCATGGTCGGTGTCGGGGTCGGTCGGATCGGTGCCGAACTCGTTGACCTCTTCGCCGTCGAGCAGGCCGTCGCCGTCGCTGTCGGGCACGATCGGATTCGTGCGGTTCTGGAACTCCTGGAGGTCCGAGAGGCCGTCGCCGTCGCTGTCGGCCAAGCCGTCGTGCGAGAGGTCGGGGAAGTAGAGCAGCTCCCAGTCGTCGGGCAGGCCGTCGCCGTCGGAATCGTTGTTGGGCCCCGGCAGCTCGATGACGTACTCGGCCACCTGCGTGTGGCCCAGGTAGTACTGCACGTTGAAGGCGCTGGCCTCCACGAAGCGGTACCAGAGCTGCGCGCCGTCCTGAATCCGCAGGATCATCACGCCGTTGGCCAGGCCGTACGTGTGGGAGATCGGCGGCTCGTAGCCGCCCGGTTGCCGCGTGAACGGGTTGCGCCCCAGGTCGCACCAGCCGTCGCCGGCCGGGTCGGTGAACTCGAGGTCCGGGGTGTTGTCGTACAGCTTCGAGTACCAACTCGGCCCGCCGCTGGTGGCCTGGTACACGCGGACGTTCACGTTCTTGCGCGGCCAGCCGGCGGCCCCGGTGAACAGGAAACGGTTGCTGGCGGGCAGGTCCTGGAGGTACTCGCCGATGTTGCAGGGGCTGTTCATGTTGCCGCAGCGGGCCCGCTGGCCGCCGATCCGGTTGAGCATCGCCGCCTCGTAGGGCGACCAGACGAAGCCCCACGGCCCGGTCATCACGCCGCCGCTGAGGTTGTAGTACACCGCGCCCCACGCCAGGAACGGCATCAGGTCGCTGCCGGCCACCGGCTGGCCGTTCTCGTAGATCTGCACCGCGTCGCCCTGCACGTCGAAGCCGTAGCAGTCGATCAGGTAGCGGGCGTGGCCCAGCTCGTGGATCAGGCTGGTCTCGATGAAGAACGGGTTGCCGACCACCAGCGAAGTGTGATCGTCGTAGAACGTGCTGTTGGCGTCATCGTATGCCTCGAAGCCCCATTGCAGATCGATGGTCTTGTCCGAGCTGTCGGGGTTGTTCGTCGGCAGCCCGCCGTTGACCGGGAGCTGGTTGTCGGGCACCACGATGATGCGGTCGATCCGCACGCGGTCCACGCAGCCCTCCGGCGCGACGTCGGGATAGATCGCGTCCTCGTACAGCTCGTTCTGCTTGCCCATCTGGGCCTGGATCCAGTCCTCCCACGAGTTGCGGCCCTGGCCCGGCAGCTCGTGCTGGTAGAGGTGGAAGTAGCGCCAGGTCGTCTCCTCAACCCAGAACGAGGCACTCAGGCAATCCGTGTAGTCACGAACCGAGTTGTTCTGCTCGCTCGTCTCGGCCACCGCGCCGTTCGGGTCGACCACCAGTTCGACCGTGTGCCGGCCGGTCTCCCACACCCAGCTCAGACGCACGACCCGCCAGCCCGTCGGCGGATTCTCCTCGTCGTACATCCACGGGTTCTTCGGCCAGTTGTTCGGGTTCCGCAACGCCGTGTCGCTGTAGGGGTTCGGGTAGCCGGTGTAGTCGAACGCGAACGGCGGGTTCAGCGACTCGAAATCGGCCAGCGTGCCGGTCGCGACGATTGCGCCGTCGATCTTCCAGGCGTATTCGACCGCCGGTAGGGGGGTCGTGGCCGCATCGCCCCAGTGGCGGATGTGGCCGTGAAACGTCACCGTGTCGCCGGCCGCCGGCATGTTGGGGGTGGCGTCGTAGTCGTACTTCGGCGTCCGCTCGATCAGCGTAACGTTCAGGTCGTGGGTCTGGCCGGCCGCGAGTGCGGTGAAAGCGAGCGCGGCCAGCAGCGCGGCAGGGGCGGTCCGGTGCGTGGGGGCGGTCGGCATCAGCGACATCGTTCACCTCCGGTGCAGCTAAATCGTTTCACTCAAGAATTATACCAGCCGCGGCATCTGACGCCCGTCGCAAAAAGACCCGGCCCGGGACCGCGTATCGCGGATCCTGAGCCGGGTCAGTTTTACCGGGCGATGGCCGCCGCTCGCGGTGGCCACGCGGTTCCGTTCGCTACGGGTTCGTGAGTAGGTTCACGAACGGGTTGATGTCCTCGAACCCCAGCGAGCCGTTGCCGCTCACGTCGCCGAGGTTGATGTCGCAGTCCGGGTACTGCTGCGCATACCCCGACGGGTTGGTCAGCGCCAGCACGAACGGGTTGATGT
>CAZMCT010000035.1:2758-28976 GCA_964564785.1 uncultured Planctomycetales bacterium | reverse complement strand
TGAAGTATAACACAAAACCAACAAAATGCAATATATTTACTGCACTGGTTAGTATATGGTGCTGGGACTTGTGTAGATCGTCCCGCTCGGGGGCAGCTCTGCGCGGGTGTCCGAAATCGCGAAATACAGCGGCGTGATTTCCTCGTCCAGGTACCAGAAGCTCAGCCGCACAATCCCGTTGCAGTCCTCGTAACCGGGGTATCCCTCCCACTCGCCCGGAACGTACACGAGCTCGTTCTGTGCGTTGCGCGTGAACTTCGGACTGCCGACCAACTCGCTGTCGTACTTGATGTCAATGTACGTTGTACTGCCGTCGACGCGCTCGAAAAGGTCGATGACGTGGTCGCGCGTTTCATGTCGGCCGAACCAGACGGGGTCGGCCAGCAGCGGTGTTGCGACCAGCCCGACCAGGACCAATGCGGTGACGCCCACGGTGCGCCGAGGCGCAAGTTGCGGCGTGTTTCTCATGATCGTGTCCCGTTTCCTGATTCGTCCCGCGGTCCGTAAGGGCGCTCCGCGAGACGGTTGTCGTTTGCCGTACGCGAATACTGCGTCGCTGCTGGACTCCGAACCGAAAGAAGTCCTCCAGCGGCGGCCCGCGGGGGGGGCGGGGGGGGGCGGGACCGGTGCGGCATCCCCCCGCGCGCGGGCGAGTGCTCGCTCAAAACAGCGTCCGCCCCTCGGCACTTGCGTTCCACGTTTCCACGCCTACCCATCGACCCTAACGATACGATGTTACGATCGCGGAGACCAACCTGCAAGACTAACAGGGTCTATTTTGCCTGAACGATTCATGGGCGCGCCACCATTGCATCGGCGGCCCACGCCAGGTTGAACTCGACGTGGCCGATGTACCGCCGCGCGTGGGAGTACAGGACGTGAATGCGGCCGTCGGCGGTCAGCACTGCGGCCGGGTACGCGTATTCCCCGTCGCCGTCGACCAGCACGCGCGGCGCGTGCCACGTCCGACCGGCGTCGCCCGAGACGGCCGCGGAAAGCGGACGCCGCTCCGTATTGCTGTCGTTGAAGATCAGCACGAGCACGCCGCCGCCCGCGTTCAGCAGCGCCGCGGGGCTGGCCGGGTTCGGAAAGCCGCTGTCCTGCGGCTGCGTCCACGACCGGCCATCGTCGTCCGAGGCCGCGACCCACAGCCAGCCGCGGCCGGTGTTGCGCATGACGGCGAGGAGCCGGCCGTCGTCGAGGGCGGCCAGCGCGGGCTGCGTAGGTTGCTGCGGCGGGGGGAGCGAGATATCGGACCGTAAATCCCACGCGGCGCCGTCGATGGAGCGGAAGAACAGCGCGCGCTGCCAGAGGTCGTCGTAGGCCGGCAGCAGGAGCGATCCGTCGCGGAGCCGCACCGGCGGGTACTTCACGTTCGTGCCCAGCGGGCCGCCGAGCGGGCGCGGGTCGCTCCATCGGTGGCCGCCGTCCAAGGACTGCTGGAATTCGACCCGGGCGGTGCTCCAGCCGGACCCCGGCACGGCGGCGAAGAAGAGCCAGACCGACTCGGCCGCGCGATAGAGCACGGGGTTGCCGAGGGCTTCCAGACGTTCGAGATGCAGTGCGGGTTGTGACCAGTCCGCAGCGCCCGGCTCACGGCGCGCGAGGTAGAGGGCTGTGCCGTCGAGTTCGCCCGGGCCGCAGTAGGAGTACCACGCGGCCAGCAGCGTGCCGTCGGGCAGAGCGGCGATTGTGGGCGCGTGGCTGCCGAAGCGGTCGGGGATCTCGGCGAAGATTGCCTCGGATTGAACGGACAGGTCGCCGTCGGCGAGCACGGGCGCCGGCGGGAGGGGGAGGTTCAACTCGAGCGCGGCGTGGGATTCAGGTCGGGCGGCGAGGATGCCGGTGCAGCCGAGGTGGGTCCACGGGATCAGGGCGGCCATCATCCACGCGGCACGCAGGTGCGGAGTACGGGCACGCTTCATGACACTTGCGGCTCGGATACGATGGACTGCCGCCCCGTCCGGGGCGAATCCGCGCCACCACGTTCGTCCGTGGGCTGCGCCCACGGCGCCTGACCGGCACCCCTCCGAGGTCGGCCGGCTGCGCCTGATCACCGGGCCAGCAGGACCAGCGTGCCCAGCCCGAGGAAGATCGCGAAGCCCGCGACGTCCGTGATCGTCGTGAGGATGATGCTCGCGGACTGCGCCGGGTCGAAGCCCAGCCGCTTCATGATCCACGGCACGAGCGCGCCGCTGACCGTCGCGATCAGCATGCACAGCACCATTGCCCCGCCCAGCACCAGCGACAACCGCAGGTCGTGCTGCCAGGCGAAGGCCCCCAGCGCGCACGTGACCCCGATCACCAGCCCGGTCCCCAGGCCGATCGCCACTTCGCGGAGCAGGACCCAGGCCAGCGCCAGCCCGCGGGTCTCGCCGGTCGCGATGCTGCGGATCATCACGGCCATCGACTGGAGTCCGGTGTTCCCGGCCTGGCCAGCGACGATCGGCAGCAGCACCGCGAGCACCGTCAGTTGCTTGAGCGTGTCCTCGAACGCGCCGACCACGAACGCGGCGAGGAACGCCGTGCCGAGGTTGATCAGCAGCCACGGTACGCGCCGCCGCAGCACCAGCGGAACGGGCGAGTCGATCCGCTCGTCGGCGCCGGCCCCCACCATCCGGTGGATGTCCTCGGTGGCCTCGTCCTGGAGGACGTCCATCACGTCGTCCACCGTCACGATACCCAGAAGTCGCCGCTCGTCGTCGACCACCGGCAGGGCGTAGTAGCCGTATTTCGTCAGGAGCCGCGCCACCTCCTCGCGGTCCATCGTCACCGGCACGGTCACGACCTGGCGGCGCATGATGTCGCGCAGGCGGCGGCCCTCGGGTGCCAGAATCAGGTCGCGCAGCGACAACACGCCCACCAGCCGCGTGTTCAAGTCCACGACGTACGTGTAGTAAACCTGCTCCGACTCGTCCGCGATCCGCCGCAGGATCGTCACCGCGTCCGTGACCGTCAGGTCCTCGGGCAGCGCCGTCACCTCGGGCGACATGATCCCGCCGGCGCTTTCCGGCGGGTACGTCATCAGCGTCTCGAGCCGCGCCCGGTCTTGCGCCGGAAGGCGGGCCAGAATGTCCGCCCGCGGCTCGGCCGGCAGCTCGGCCAGCAGGTCGGCCGCGTCGTCCAGCGCCATCCGCTCGACCGCAACGGCCGCCACCTCCGGCCGCATGTCCTCGACGACCTCTTCGGCCGCCTGCTCATCCATCTCTTCGAGGGCGTCGGCCGCGGCCTCCGGTGGCAGTTGTTCGAGGACCTGGGCACGTTCTTCGGGCGGGAGCGACTCGATCACCGCGGCCACGTCGGCCGGGTGCTCGCCGGCAAGCTGTGCCGCGTCGGGTGGACGCTCGGCCGCGGCGCGCGGGGCGCCCGACTGGCGATCGGCGGTCGAATTCGGATCCAGCGGATTCACGTCGGGCCTCGCGCTCGCCACTCGCAGGATGGTAGCTTAAAGTCGCCGGTGCGGCGCACCGGCCGGTGTTCTTCAGGGAGCGGTGCGGCCGGTCAGAGCCACCGAAGTTCGCTCCTTCACGTCCACAACTCGGAGCGGAAACAGGGGACGGGCACCGCGGCAGTGGCACCGCGGGAATGGCTGTTCACTCCCGTGACGGTGTCGGCGCGGAGCCAGCCCCCTTTCTTCAACCGGCTGCCAGACCGTACGCGGCCGGCTCGAACAAGCGGCCGTACCGCGCCTGCACCTGGACCCGCAGCGCATCAGCATCGGTGGGCAGGGCGTCGAACTCCGACCGCAGCCGGTCGAGCCAGCGGCGTTCGCGCTCCGGCACGTGGAGCGCCCCGTCGGCGAGGGCCTCAACCAGCAGCGCAATGGCCGTCCGTCCGGCGGCCAGCGTCCGAGCATACGGTCCGCGCTCCGAGGTGATCGCCTCGGCCAAGGCGAGCGTGGCTTCGGGCGTCATGAGCGTGGCCTGGGCCGAAAGCGGCGCATCGCTCTCGACATGCAGGTCGCGCAGCTCCAACTCGCTGACCCGGCCGAGGGCGGCATTGAACAGCCGGCAGTCATAGGCCAGCGATTCGAGGGAGGCGACCGGGGCGGGGCCGGACAGCAGCCGCACGTCGGGCACCGACTCGTTGCTCCACAGGTCGGCCATCGCCCCCGCGATGTTGCCGATGGGCGAGAGATGGGCGCAGGCGGCCGAGCGGCCCTCCATGCTGATCGGCACGCCGGCGACGGCCTTCATCACCGGCCCCTCGTAGGCGCAGTCCTTGGACGGGCCGACGGCGCCGCGCTCGTACGCCACGAGGCTCCGCACGCTGCTGAGGGCGCGGACCACCGCGGCCAGAACGTCGGGCAGCATCCGCTGGCCGGCGAGCTGCATGGCTGTGTTGGCGAACCCGCAGGCGGTGTCGCCGCCGGCGATAATCTGGTGCCGGCGCGAGACTTCGACGAAGCGGTCCCAGAGCCAGGCCATGTCGGCCGGGGCGAGCACGCCGAGCGCGAACACAATGCCGGCCAGGTCGCCGCGGGTCAACGCCAGGTCGTGCACCTCCTTGCCTCCGGTAGATTCGATCGACAAGATGTCCGCGCCGCGCGCGGCGCACTGCTCCAGCGACGCGGCCATGCGCTCCCAGCCCGGACCGCTTCGCCGCGCCGGCGGCCGCACTTCCTCACGCAGATCAACGATGGTGACCCGCAGGGCGGCGGCCAACCCCCACTCCTCGCCTGCGGCCGCGAGTCGGGCCTTGAGCAGCTCCGTCAATTCGGCGCCCCAGCCCGGCTCGGCCGTCATGGGTGGCAGGTGTTCGAACTCGACGACCAGCCCGGGCAGCAGCAGATCACGGGCCCGCGCCAGCAGGGCATCGATGGTGTCGGCATAGATCTCGCGCACCCGCGCCCAGGTGCCCGGTTCGATCAGCATCGGCGGCAGGGTGAAGTTGATCTCCGGGTAGACCTCGCCGGCCCCGAGCGTCAGCTCGCGCCCCACGCGCACCGGGGCCGGAGCACGCCCGAAAACCAACTCGCGCTCGCTCCTCACCGCGGGTTGCGTGAAGTTCCGTGGTCCCAGTGTCTCGATCAGGGCCTCTCTCGGTTCGTCCACTGCTCGGCATCCTTTCTCGTCGGTCGTGCGTTGACCCTGCGGGTCGGCCGGCCGGAATGCAGCACCTTACCAGCTCGCTAAAGAAGGGGACAGTTGAAAAAGGGGACGGGCACCGCGGGAGTGCCGGCACCGGGGGAGTGGCTGTTGGCGCTACCGTGCGGGTGGGTTGGCGCGGCGCCCGCCCCGGCAAAGGCCCAGGAGCCGTTCGCGTTCGGAGATCCACGGTGCCGTGAGCGCGGTACAGGAGTTGTGCGCGGCGGCCGCCCCGGAGCCGCGCGCGATGCGCCGGCCGTGGGCGGGGCGGCGGCCCCCCCCGCCGGCCTACCCCAGTGCCTCGGCGACTTCTTCGCTGGGGGCGAAGCCGCGGCGGAGCGTGTTTTCGGTGATGGTCCGCGGCTCGCAGTACTGCACGAGGTAGTCGGGGCCGCCGGACTTGGAGCCCACGCCCGAGAGCTTGAAGCCGCCGAACGGCTGCAAATCGACGCGTGAGCCGGTGATCGGACGGTTGATGTACAGGTTGCCGCATTCGCACTCGGCCCGGGCCTGCTCGAGGTTGGCCGGGCTGCGCGAGAAGACGCCTCCGGTCAGGGCATAGTCGCTGTCGTTGAACAGCCGCACGGCCTCGTCGAAGTCGCGGGCCCGCAGGATGCACAGCACCGGGCCGAAGATCTCTTCGCGGGCGATGCGGGCTGTGGGGGGCACGTCGTCGAAAATGTGCGGGCCGACGTAGTACCCGCCGCTTTCCAACGCCGCCTTCCCCGGCTCGACCGCCAAAATGCAGCGGGCTTCCTGCTTGCCCAGTTCGATGTACGTGCGGACCGACTCGAGCGCGGCCGCGTCGATGACCGGCGGGATCGACGTGGCCGGATCCTCGGCCGGGCCGATCCCCTTCGAGCGGGCGGCTTCCACCAGCCGCTCCACGAACCGGTCGTGAATCTCGTTCAAGACGATGACGCGCGCGCAGGCCGAGCACTTCTGCCCGGCATAGCTGAACGCGCTGGCGATCACGCCCTTGATGGCCTCGTCCAGGTCCGCGTTGGAGTCGACGATGATGGCGTTCTTGCCGCCCAGGTCTGCAATCACCTTCTTCAGGCCCGGGCGGCGCGTCGGATGCTCGGCCGCCAGCCGCTGCACGCGCTCGCCCGTCAGCCGCGAGCCGGTCAGCGCGACGACCGCGACGTCCGGGTGTTTGACCAGCGTCTCGCCGACCGTGCTGCCCGGCCCGGGCACGAAGTTCACCACGCCGGCCGGCAGCCCGACCTCGCGCAGCACATCCACGAGCCGGGCGGCCGTGGCGGCGGCCGCGCTGGCCGGCTTGATGACGACCGTGTTCCCGGTGACCAGCGCCGCGGCCGTCATGTTGGTCAGCAGGCAGAGCGGGAAATTCCACGGGCTGAGGACGGCGACGACCCCGCGCGGAGCGTAGAAATACTCGTTCGTCTCGCCCTCGATGTCCCGGCGGCGGCGATGGTCGGTGATGCGCACCATCTCCTTGGCGTAGTAGTTGCAATAATCGACCGCTTCCGACACGTCCGCGTCGGCCTCGCGCCAGGTCTTGCCGCATTCGAGGGCCATCAAGGCGGCCAGCTCGAAGCGCCGCGCTTCCAGCCGCGCGGCCGCATCGGCAACGACCTCCGCCCGGCGGGCCGGGGGCGTGGCGCGCCACGCGGGAAAAGCCGCCCCCGCGGCCTGCACGGCGCGATCCGCGGCGGCCGCGTCCGCCTGGGCGATCTTCGCCACCACTTCCTTCGGCCGTGACGGATTCCGCGACTCGAACCACTGCCCGGTCGTCACCGGCTGACCGCCGATCCACAGTGGCAGCGCGCGGCCCAGCTCGGCCCGCACGGCCGCGAGAGCGGCCTGCATCTGCCGGCGGCTGGTCTCGAGCGTGAAATCGGTGTTGGCCACGTTTTCGAACGGGTCCATGATCGGTTCCTCGAATTCGTAGCGGATCGTGATCGGCCGCTCGGGCGGGGTCGCGTGCCGGCCGGTCACGTGGGGGTTTTCCAGCAGTCGGGTCTCGTCAGCGTTTTCGTCGGCGGAAAGCCGGAGGAAGGACTCATTGGCGGTGTTTTCAAGCAGTCGGCGGATGAGGTAGGCCATGCCGGCGAGCATGTTCCCGTAGGGGGTGTAGATGCGGCAGCGTTGGCCGAGACCGATCGCGGCCAGCTTGATCGGGTCGCCCATGCCGTAGAGCATCTGGAGCTCGAACGCCCAGCCCGGGACGTCGAGCACCTGCCGCGCCGCCATGGCGTGCGCGAGCGAGCGGACATTGTGGCTGGCGAAGGCGCAGCGCGTGTGCCGCCAGTTCTCAAGCAGCATGCGCGTCATGCGCTCGTAGCACGCGTCCGACTGCCACTTCTGCTCCCAAACGGGCGAGGGCCAGTGCCGCTGCGCGGCCCAGACCGTCTCCGAGTCCCAGTACGCTCCCTTGACCAGCCGCACCCACAGCGGCGTCCCGCGACGCTTGGCGAAGTCGATCGTGCGGACCGCGTCGCGCTCACCATCCTTGAGGTAGGCCTGGAGCACGATGCCGAAGTGCGGGTAGTCGCGCAGCTCCGGCTCCATCAGCAGCTCTTCGAAGACGTCCAGCGTCAGGTCGCGGATCGCGTAGTGCTCCATGTCGATGTGGATGTGCGCGCCACGCTCCAGCCCGGCCCGCAGCAGCGGCCGGATCAGGTCTTTCGCCCGGGCCTTGCATGCCTCGGGCGCAATCGGGTCGAATCCGGGGTAGAGTGACGTCAGCTTGACGGAGACGTTCACCCGCGGGACGGGCTCGCCGTCGCCCGCGTCCACCAGCGGCACGGGCGACCAGCGGGCCGCGCGTTTCGGCAGCTCGCTGATCAGGTCCATGTAGACCTGTTGATAGGCTTCGCCCTCCCGGTTCGACAGGGCCGCCTCGCCCAACACGTCGATCGTGAACGCCATCTGCCGCCGCCGCAGCCGCTCGATCGCCCGCTCGGCCTCGTCCAGATTCGAGCCCGCGATGAAGCTGCCCGCCATGATGCCCGAGCTGACCCGGGCCAGCTTCGCCATCGTCCGCGCCGGCAGCGAGTCCAGCCGGCGGAAGTTCATCAGCCACGACACCCATTCGACCAGTTGCCGCGAGGTCGGAACGGGCTCCAGCTCGCGCAGCGCCGCGGCCGCTTCCGCCCGATCGTGGTTGTCTGCGACCGCCTCCGCCCGCCCGCGCGCCGCGAGGTCGTGGCCGCTGTGGACAAATCCGGCCCGGCCCGCGCCGCCGTGCTCAGGGGCGCCGTTTCTCCGCCCGCCGCGCTCCGGCAGCACGAAGTACTCGCGCAGGTGCCGGGCCACGTCGGCGTCGCTGTGCATCATCGGCAGCACGTCGATGAACCGGAACGCCTGTACCTTGAACCACTCATCCTGCATGCAGATCCGCAGCATGCGCTCCTGCCACCAGGCGAAATCCCAGACGTGCGGGTTGCTGCCCCGCATCCGCGCGAACATCTCGCGGCCGAGCGTCTGCGTGAGCTCCTCAATGGCGTGCTCAGTGCGCGTGCCGGGCATCGGATCATCCCGTCGTGGAAGTCGCCGGCCGTCGCGGCCGCCGGGCAACCGCGCCCGGGCCGGCGGGGAGAAGAATTGTACCGGTGGGGCGCGGGGCGGACAAACCGGGCTGTGTGGGCGTCACAACCGGTCTCGCGGACGCGCCCGCGGCGCACCGGACCGAGAAACTGCTGGCCCGCGGACCCCCTGATCGGATACAACATAGGGAGCTCCGGCGTGCCGCGTCGGGGACTCACTTCCCACACAAAGGAGGCAAGGAATGCACATCCGAGGCAAACATCCTGGCGGTTTGGCGATCGCCGCGGGGCTCGTCGTGGCCACGGCGCTCGCCGGGGACTGGCGCAATTCGGGCGGCAACGCCCAGCGGAACGGATTGACCGACGAACTCGGCCCGGACGCGCCAGCGATCCTATGGTCGGGCAGCCGGACGTCGCTGATCGCCTGGCCGCCGATGATCGAGGGCCGGCGGGTGTTCACCGTCCGGCAGTCGGGCTGGCCGGGCTCGGAGCCGGGGAAGTCGCCGGTGGTGTGCCACGACCTGGATACGGGCCAGGAGTTGTGGGCGGCGCACGTCCCGTTCTTCCCCGGCGACTGGACGACGTGGATCCTGGGCGTGAACGAGGGACGGGTGTACGCCTCGCGCTCCGGGAATGGGTCGACGGTCGCGGCGAAGGTCTACGGGCTCGATGTGACGACGGGGGGGCTGGTGTGGGAGTCGGTGCAGGAGATCACCGCCACACCGTACGACGGGGTGGTGTTCGCGCCGAACGGCGACTTGCTGATCGGGAGCTTCACGACGCTGACGCGGATCCGGGCGGCGGACGGAACGACGGCCTGGGAGGTGCCACGTCTCTGTTCGGTGAGCTCAAGCTGTGGGTGCGCCGCGTCCGAGGACACGGTGTATATCGCCGACGCCGCGCCGGGCGGCCACGCGTTGAAGGCCTATGACATGGAGACGGGGGCGTTTCTGTACCAGACGGACGTGATGCCGGGTTTCACGCTCCAGACCGTACCGTTCTTGACGCCCGACGGCGGCGTATGCCTGCCACGGACGCAGAATAACGCGACCGTGGACTACTTCTACCTGTGGGACGACAAGGGCGACGGATTCGACCTGCGCTGGAGCGTGCCGTGCGGCTGGACCACGTTCGGCGATTTCGGGGCGGCGGCCGACGGTTCGCCGTTCATGGTCGCGCCCGGCAACATCATCCAGCGGCTCGATCCCGACACCGGCGTGCCGGTCGAGTCCTCTCCCGCGCTGCCCGGCTTCACCGCCCCCCACGCAGCGGTGGACGCCCGCGGCTGGCTGTACGTCGGCAACGGCTCGTTCCAGACCGGCCGGCTGTACGCGTTCGACGAGACGCTGACCGAGCGGTGGTCCGTGCCGGTGACAAACATCAACATCGGCGGGCCGGCGCTGGGGACGGACGGGACGCTGGTGGTTTGCGGGGTGGGAACGGACATGCGGGCGTACCGGACGCCGCACGTGCTGGTCGGCGATGTGAACTGCGACGGCGTGGTGGATTTCGGCGACATCAACGTGTTCGTGCTCGCGCTCACCGACCCCGGAACCTACGCCGCCCTCTATCCGACGTGCCCGCTGGGCAACCGCGACATCAACGGCGACGGCAGCTTCGATTTCGGCGACATCAACCCGTTCGTGCAGGTGCTCACCGGCGGTTGAGCGGCGCGTCACTCGGGCGACTCGCCGATCGCCACGATGCTGCACGCCAGGATCGGCTCGAGCCCCAGCCGCCGCGCCTCGGCCACCAGCTCGGCGCTCTCCGCACCGGGGTTCACGTACAACTCCGCCGGCCGCAGCGCTGCGATCTCGGGCAGCAGCGTGCGCCCGATCGCGGGTGGCACGTAGAGACTGACCCGCTCGGGCCGTTCTGGCAGCTCCGCGAGCCCGCGATAGACCCGCCGGCCCGCGATCTCGCCGCCCGCAGGATTGACCGGGTAAACCTCCCACCCGCGGCGCAGATAGGCCCCCACGGCCTTGTGGCCGAACTTGGCCGGATTCGACGAAGCGCCGACGATCGCAACCGAGCGTGCCATGTGGAGCCTCCGAGGCCGGCTACGCCGCCAGCTTCCCCTTCGTCTGCGTGGAGCTCAACTTGTTCATGACGAATCGTCCGCCGAAGCGGCCGACCCACCGCGGGCAGCATACCCGCGTGTGGGCTGGATGAGGCCGGAGGGAGAGACCGAGGGCGGACGTCGAGGCCCGATGGTTCCCCCTCGGCGGGCGCGGGGAATCGTCCTCGTCGCCTGAGAGCGCCTGACAAAACCAGCTGGGGGACCGACCTCCGGTCGGTCAGTTGACAGGCCGGAGACCTGTCAACGAGGGGTGACAGGCCGGAGACCGGTCCCCCAGGGTCACGGGCCGGTGGATTCTCATGCACGGTTGTGCTAGCCGCTCCAAGGGTTCAGTGTCTCGCCTGCTGTGAAGCGCCACAGACGCGCCGGGCGTGTCAACGTGCCGCCGATTCCGCCGCTGCCAGCAGGTCGCGCACCTCCGGCTGATCCCCGCGGCATGCTAGCGAGCTCCGCCAGCGCTCTGCCGCCGCGCCGGCCGCCGCGCAGCGCGCCGCCGGTGTCGCCGCGGCGTCTTGCGCTACCTCCCACGCCATTTCCGCCAGACGATTCAGTGCCCGCACGTCGCACGGCTCAGCCGCCAGCCGGGCATCGAGCAGCGCCCGGGCCGCCTCGACCTGCCCCCCGCGCCAACGGGCCAGCGACAGGTTCAGCGTCGCCGCTTCGTCCGCGGGCTCGACCGCCAGCACCCGCTCGAAATCGGCCGCGGCCGCATCCCACTCGTGCAGGTCCAGCAACACCTCACCGCGACGGGAAAACGCAGCCGGGCTTGGCGACAGTTCGATGACCCGGCCCCACGCCTGGCGGGCCTCGGCCAGATGACCGAGGGCCTGGTGCACGACGGCCAGGTTGAACCAGGCCCGTTCGTCGGCCGGGTCCCACTCGACCAGCACCTTCCATTGCGCGAGTGCGTCGGAGAAACGTCGCACCTGCATGAGCGCAGCGGCGTACCGGCCGCGTGCCGCCGGGTCGCCGGGCTCGAGCTTCACGAGCCGATCGAGGAGTTCGACCGCGGCGGGCCAGAGCTTCAAATCCGCCAGTGCGGCGGCGGCGTCGGCGAGCGCCGGCGGATGGTCAGGATCGGCGCTGAGCGTGTCGAGCGCGCGTTTCAGGCGGTGATGGGCGGCGCGGCGCTCGGGCGGGTCGGGGAAGCGCACTTCGCCGGGGGAGTACGCGGTTGCGGGCTTTGGGGACGGGGCCGGGTCGCCGGGCGACGCGGCCGGGCCGGGAAGCGGTTCGGCCGGCACGTCGGGCGCGGGAGGTGGGTCGGCGCACGGGGCGGCCGATGCGTTCGCCGCCGTGCCGAGAGGCGACGGTCGCACGAACGCCGCGGGCAGCGACCAGGCCAGCCACGCCGCGGTCGCGGCCAACGCGAGGCAGATGGCGCAGAACGCGATCAGCGTGCGCATGACGTGGTGTATGCTCGCGCGGGTGCGGCGGGGAGGCAAGGGCGGGGAGGGGGAACGGGAAAAAGCCCTGCCGAAACGGGGGTCTTCGCATGCAACGGCTCGTCGGCCGAACAGCCGCACCCTACACTGCCGACACGGCGGCGGCATACGGCCGGTACGAAGCCCGGCCGATGTTTCTGACGGATGGCTGAAAGCTGAGAGCCTCCATGCTTCCCAACCGCGTTCACCTCATCGCTCACGCCAATCCCCTGGCGCCCGACCTGCCGCGGTTCGGGTTCGACACGGTCGAAGAGTACGTCGCGTTCGCGCGCCAGCACCTGCCCGACCCGCTACGGCTCACGTGCGATCCACGGCTGCTCGAAGCCGTCGAGCGGCCGATGCACGGCGGCCGCAGCGACGACGCGGCCCGCGTCCGCGACCTCCAGCGCGCCCTGAACGACCCCCGCACGCGCGCGATCGTGGCCGCCAGCGGCGGGGCGTACCTGACCCGCTTGCTGCCGCACCTGCGCTTCGATGCGCTCGCCCGCCGCGAGAATCCTCTCTGGGTCCTCGGCTTCTCCGAACTCAGCACGCTGGTGAACTACGTCGCCGGCACGCGGGCCGGCCGCGGCCTCTACTGGCTCGGCCCCAACTTCCTGGGCTGGCGGATCGAGCCGGCCGAAGTCGCCCGGGCCGCCCTGGCCGAGTTCTGGCGCGTCCTGCCCGAGGTCCTGGCCGGCCGGCGGCCGCGGGCCACGCAGTACATCCCCTTCGACCCGATCCGCGGAACACTGGTGCGGGGGCGTGTGCGGACCGGCCGGGTGCGACTCGTCGGCGGTTGTCTGGCGGTGCTCGCGGCCATTGCCGGCGAGCTTTCGCGGCGCATGCGGCCGGCCGGCAAGTGGCTGTTCATCGAGGACATCAAGGAAACGCCATATCGGATCGACCGGCACCTGGCGGCGTTCAAGGTCGCGGGCTGGTTCGAGCGGATCGCGGGCGTGCTGGTCGGCGACTTCCGGATGATGCACGAGGACACGCAGCCGGCGGTGCTCGAGTTGCTCAAGTATCACCTGCCGCCGCGGCGCAACGTGCCGGTCGTCACCACGCGCTCCATCGGGCACGTCTGGCCGCTCGTGCCGGTGCTGGTCAATCGTCCCGTGCCGATGACGGTGCGCGGAACCGACGTGACGATCGCGGCGGGGGGTCTGCGCGAGTAACGGAAGGTCGCGCGGCCGCCCGTCGCGACCGGCTGTCACACGCTCATACTGTCATTCCGAGAAATGCTCCCCGGTCGTGCCGAGCAGCGCGTTGAAAAAGGGGATCGGCACCGCGAGAGTAATCGGGGAGAAGGAACAGAGGCGAATAGCCTGGGCCACAGGGGTGGGTTCGCGCGAAGCCGGCCCCTGGTCTCAACCGGCTGCGAGGGAGCCCAGCGCGTGGGGAAACCGGCTGCTGCTAAGGTGCCACCACGACTGCAACGACACGGCGACAGAGCGCTGGCACGTGTCACCAGATAGACCGGCTGGAAGCGGATACCGCCGCGCACACGGCCGCGCGGCACGCCGGCCGCTACTTCTGTCGACCGCAGAGTTCCTCAAACAGCCGCTCGACGACCGCGTCGATCTTTTCCGTTGTCAGGTAGGTGCCGTCCGCGATGCTCCGGCGGATCTCGGCGATGTAGCGCTCGACCTCAGGGCTGAACGTCGGCGGCGACTCGTCCGCGGCTGTGGCCGAGAGCTCCACGCGGTCGATCTGCGATTCGCGCGCTGGCGACGCGCCCAAGCTCTTCGTCCGGTCAACCTGTGTCGGGCCGGGCGTGTTGGGGAGGCTAGGACCCAGGGCTGGAATCTCGCTCATCAAAACGTCAATCTCCCGGGGGCCTTCTCAGGCCTTCGCGGCTCGCCATCCGTGGTACCGGCACCGTTGAACGGCACGCGCGATAGCACCGGTCCGTCGGTGATCGCTGCGCGCCGTACACCCTCTCGCTCAGTCTGTGTATCGGCCGGCCCACCCATAAACCTTAGTCGAAATCCGCGTCCGCCCCGAATTTCCCGGCCGGTAAACATTGCGCCGGTTTCATGGCCTCTAGGGCGGTTTTTATTTGACGGTCGAGCGCCGGCGTGCGCAGCGCACGGCGAACGCGGCTCGAAGACTCCGCCGAACGCCGTTACTGTCCGCGGTTGAAAAAGGGGGCCACCCGGTCCCGCGCTCGCGATACAATCTCCCGGCCCAATGTCGAACTAGCGCCCCGTCCCGGACGCCGGCCCGCGGCGATCGCACGGCGCGCAGTCTTCCACGAGCGCCGACATGATGAAAACCTACCCGGTTTGGCTCAGCCTTCTGGCCGCTTCCTGGTGCGCCGCACAAGACTCCCAGCCCGCCTCCGACGAGCGTCGCTGGCTGCGCAATATTCGGCAGCTTACCACCGCCGACATGGGCCTTGACCGCAGCGGCGAAGCCTACTTTTCCAGCGATGGCCGGAAGATCTGCTTCCAGGCCTGGCCGACCGGAAAGGAGGACTACCAGATCTACGTCATGAACCTCGACGGCACCGGCCTCAAGATGGTCAGCACCGGTGTGGGCGCCACGACCTGCTCGTACTTCCATCCGGCCGGCGATCGGCTGCTTTTCGCGGCGAATCATGAAGACCTGCGCGAACCGACGCGCCCGGAGGAGCTGGAGCGGATGCGGCCGCGACCGGCGTCCGACCGCGCGCCGAACGGCGACCCGCGACCCGAGGGCGGAACGGGCCACCCGGGCGGTGCTCCCGGCGGCGCGGGGGCCCGGCACGGAGCCGGCGGCGGGATGGGCTATGCCTGGAAGTACTTCCCGGGCATGGAGCTCTACGAGTACACGCTGGCGACGGGGGTCCTGAAGCGACTCACGCACAGCGACGGGTACGACGCGGAGGGCTCGTATTCCCCCGACGGCAAGTCGATCGTCTTCAGCTCGTTTCGTGACGGCGACCAGGAAATCTACATCTGCGACGCCGACGGCGCGAACCCGCGGCGGATTACCCATGCCAAGGGCGGTGATGGCGGCCCGTTCTTCAGCCCCGACGGAACGCGGATCGTCTATCGCTCGGACCGCAAGGGCGACGGCATGATGCAGGTCTTCGTGAACAATCTCGAAGGCACTGCCGAACGCGCGATCACCCCGGATGATGCGCTGCATTGGTGCCCGTACTGGCACCCTTCGGGCAGGTGGCTGATCTTCACGCACGCGAACTTCCGCCAGCGGCCGAACTTCGACCTCTACCTCGTTCGTGACGACGGTTCGCAGATGACGCGCATCACGACCGACCCCGAGTTCGACGGGCTTCCGGTCTTCTCGCCCGACGGCAAGTACCTGATGTGGACCTCGAAACGCAACGGCCTCCCCGCGCCGCAGATCTTCATCGCCGAGTTCATCGGCCTCACACCGGCGGGCGAGCTCACCACCCCGCGCTGAAACGAGCCCGCAGCGGCAGCGCTGGGTCCGTCCGAGCCCGCAGCGCAAGCGAGGGACATCTCGAAACGGCTCGCTACGGTCCGGCCCCCGCCCGCTCCCCCTTACGCCGGCTTCACGCGCGGCTTCTTCTCGCGGTCCTGCGGCGGCGGTTCCCACAGCCGCGCCCGCGGCGAGCGCGCAGACCACTTGCGCAGCCGCAGCAGCCCGGCCAACCCCGCCAAGCTCAGACAAATGCCCAGAAACTGCGAAATCGTAATCAGCCCGCCCACGTCCTGCGGGTTGTCCGCCCGGATCAGCTCCAGCACCCACCGCGTCCACGGCTCGATCAGCAGCATCGTCAGGATCACCTGCCCGTCGTGCGTCCGCCGCCAGTACAGCGCGCTCAGCAGCGCCGCCAGCAGCCCCAGCGTGACCGCCGAGTAGAGCTGCGTCGGGTGTACCGCCAGCGACCGGTGCCGCTGCGCGATCTCCTTCAGTCGCGCCAGACTGAGATCGTGGCGCTTGAGCTGGGCCCGCAAGGCCGCCTGCGGACGCAACCGGCTCTCCAGGCGCGCAACCTCACGCGACAACCGCGCCTGCTCCTGCGGATCGGTCGCCCCCTTCAACCGCGTCCGGGCCTCTTCGAGCGCCCGCGCCACCCGGTCCCCCGCCGCGAGGTCCGCCTCGGTCAGCCGCAGCATTTCGCGCGGTAGCGGCTGCCCCTCGACCGCTCCGAACGCGAGCAGCTCGGCCGGCAGTCCGGCCCCCGGTTTCCGAGTTTCCCACTGCATCTGCGAGGCCGGGCTGCCGTACGGGAACTTTACCGCCCACGGCAGGTCGCACACGCCGCCGAAACAGCAACCGTTCAGGAAGCAGCCCAGCCGTCCGATCGCCATGCCCAACGCGGCCGACGGCGCCGCGATGTCCAGGTACCAGCGCACCGAGTGGCCCCAGCGCCACAGGTAGAACAGCACCGCCAGCACGACCACGATGAACCCGCCGTACACCTCGACCCCGCCCTGGCGGATGTCGATCACCGCGAGCGCGACGGCCCACGGGCTCCCGCGGTGCGCGAACTGCTCCCAGTAGTGCACGACGTACATCAGTCGTGAGCCGAAGATCCCCCCGACCAGCGCGATGAACCCGCAGTTCAGAATTACGTCCGGGTTCGCGCCCGAACGCTCCGCCCGCCGCGCCGCCCACCAGATCGAAAGCAGGAACCCGATCATCAGCATCAGCCCGTAGCCGGGAATCTCGATGCCCACGCCGGGGATTTTCCAAATGACAGGATGCATGCCCGTATCCTAGCCCGCTCCGCCCCGCGGCGCGACCGTCACATTGTCAATCAGCCGCGTCGTGCCGATCCGCACCGCCAGCGCCACCAGCACCGGCCCGACGATCCGCTCCACCGGCTGCATCGTCTCAGGATTCACCACGCTGATGTAGTCGATCGCCGCCGGCCGGCCGCCCTCGACGATCCGCCGCATGGCCCCCGCGACAACACCCGGGTCCCGCTGGCCGCTCTCGATCAGCCGCCGCGCTTCCTCCAGCGACTGGTACAACACCAGCGCCCGCCGCCGCTCATCCGCCGACAGCAGTGAGTTCCGGCTGCTCATCGCCAGGCCGTCCGACTCGCGAACCGTCGGGCAGCCCACGATCTCGATCGGCAAATCGAGGTCGCGCGTCATCCGCCGGATGACCGCGAGCTGCTGCGCGTCCTTCTCCCCGAAGTAGGCCGTATCCGGCTGCACGATGTTGAACAGCTTGGTGACGATCGTCGCCACGCCGTCGAAATGCCCCGGCCGACACGGCCCGCACAGTGTCTCCGTCAGCCCGCTCACGTGCACGGTCGTGGCCGCCCCCGTCGGGTACATGACCGGCCGCTCCGGCATGAACACCAGTTCGACCCCCGCCGCCTCGCACAGCCGCAGGTCGCCGGCCGCGTCGCGCGGGTAGCGATCGAAATCCTCGTTCGGACCGAATTGCGTCGGGTTGACGAAAATGCTCACTACCGGCCAGGTCCCGTCCTGCCGGGCTCGTGCCACCAGTGAGAGGTGCCCCGCGTGCAGGGCCCCCATCGTGGGCACGAAACCGATCCGGCGGCCGCGGCGGCGGGCCGCGGCCACGGCTGCCCGTGTGGCCGGTATTTCGCGCATGACGTCCACGCGGACATTGAACCCGGGGTGCTCGAGCTTGTCACGCGGTCCGATAACGCGATCACGACGAAAGCGAACTCCCAGCCGCGCCCATGAGGCAACGACGCCGGATCCGGACCGCGACCCAGCGGGAGCGGCGACAACCGCCGCTTCCTCGCGGGCGCGACTCCGACGGGCGGGGCGGCGCGCAAAAAAGGGGTGGCGACTGTCCCACACAGCCGTCCACCCGATTCAGAGACGAACCGCCCGCGGCGCCAGGTTCCCGCCAGCGGCGTAGGGCCGCTTCTCATCGCGCCGCATGAGGGCCGGATCTAAGACACAGTGTAGGAATCGCCGGGCGGGGCGTGCAATGATAAACCCGGCTTTTTGGAGCGAAAAATGCGACGGTTTTCGCTTGACGCGCCGCCTCTCAATGGATCGTCGGGCCTCCCTCTCGCCCGGCACCCGGAGCCCGCGAGGACCGCTTCCCCTCGACGTGGGGTTCGCCGTCGCGATGCCCCCCCCGCGGTCGCTGCATGCGACGGCCAACCGAGCAAGCCCGAACGGGGGCCCCGGCGGCGCGGTTCAGTCCTGTGGGCGGCTGACCGCGCTAGTGAAGTCTCCGCGCGGTTTGCGCCTCGGGAATGCGCCGGCGAACCGAGAGCGCGAGCCAGTTCGTGAGCGCCGTGGCCGTGGCCAACACGATCGGAGCGAGCGCCGGCAGAGAGGAATGATCCGTCCGCGTCAGCGCGAAAGCGCAGAGCAACAGCGCCACGGAAACCACGGCGGCGGTCCACAGCGCCCACCCGACGTTGTTGCGGATCAGCCGCCACAGGCCGATGAACAGCAGCCCCAGCAGCAGCGTAAAGCCCGAACTGGCCCACTCGTGCATCGCGGGCGCTCGGGACGTGTGGATGCGCTGGATGATGAGCGGCGCCAGCCCCCAGGCCAACAGGCCCACCCCCAGCACGAGCGCGGAAAGCTGCGCCCAGCGCAGTGCTTCGCGCAGTCGCGGATCGAGCTTGCGGCCGGCCATCGCGGTCTCCCTTCCTGTCATTTATCGGGAAAATCGGACCCCCGCCGCAGCGGGCAGGTCAGGTGTAGAGCGCCGGAAGATATCGGAGCACGGCCCCGACAACCACGACGATGGCCAGCAGCAAGACCCCGTACACCAGCCAGCCGCCGGCGCGGGCCCGGTAGCGGTCGAATCGTTCGCCGGGCCCCGAGAGCATCGCCGCCGCGTGAAACAGGGCCAGGCCGGCGAGCAGCTTGATCCCGAACAGCCCGTGATATGTGGCGGCATACGGCCGGCCGCGGTATTCGGGGACCTTGAAGACCAGGAAATTGGCCAAGCCGGTGATCAGCAGCAACGCGATCCCGAGCCACACGACCGGGGCCCAGCGCCCGGCAAGCCGTGTGCGGAACGTGGCGCGCTGCGACTCGTCGAGCGTCCGCAGCACGGGCTGGACCGCGACGAGCTGGTACACGATGGCGCCGCCGAGCGCGACCGCTGCGGCGATATGTGCGATCCGAAGGCCGATTTGCAGGAGGTCCATGGGTAGCTCCCTGTCGCAGCCCGTACCCAGACGTCCGGGTGGCGGATTATACTGGTCGCGGTCGCCCGCGGGCCGGGTTTTCGGCGGGCTTCCTCGGACGCGGCGGAGAGCGCGATGAACCGGCTCGGCGTGAACATCGACCATGTGGCGACGGTGCGGCAGGCACGGGGGGCGGACGAGCCGGACCCGGTTTGGGCGGCGGTCGAGGCCGAGTTGGGTGGAGCCGACGGCATCACGTTTCACTTGCGTGAGGATCGCCGGCACATCAACGACCGCGACGCCGAGTTGCTGCGCCGCACGGTGGCGACCAAGCTGAACATGGAAATGTCGCTGAACGGGGAGATCGTGAAGATCGCGCTGCGGCTCAAGCCGGCGCAGTGCACGCTCGTGCCCGAGCGGCGGGCGGAGGTCACGACCGAGGGCGGGCTGGATGTGGCGGCCCTGCGGGCCAGGATCAAGCCTGTGGTCGCGAAGCTGAAGGACGCGGGCATCATCACCAGCGCGTTCATCGAGCCCGAGCTGGAGCAGGTCCGCGCCGCCGCCGCGTGCGGGTTCGACGCGGTCGAGCTGTGGACCGGGGCATACGCCCACGCCCACGGGACGCGCGCCCGCGCCCGCTCGCTCGCGAAGCTGATCGCCGCGCTGGAGGCCGGCTGGGCCGCGGGGCTCGACGTCCACGCCGGGCACGGCCTCACATACCGCAACATCGAGCCGATCGCGGCCACGGCCCGGTTCTCCGAGTTCAACATCGGGCACACGATTGCGGCCCGGGCCATGTTCGTCGGGATGCGCGAGGCCGTGCGCGAAATGAAGCGGCTCCTCGACCGTGCCCCACTGGCGGCCCCACGGACCGCCCCCCGGCCCTGACCGGCCCCGCACGCCCCCGCGGGGCCGTTTTCCTCGCGCCGTCCGCCCGCTACAATCCGCGGGCCGGGGGGGGGCAATTCGGGCGCGGGCCCGGCGCGGCGACCCGGCCAGGAGTGTAGACGACATGGCGATACATTCGACCGCGGTCGTGGACCGCACGGCCGAGATCGACCCGAGTGCCGAAGTCGGGGCATACGCGGTCATCGAGCGGGGGGTCCGCATCGGGCCGCAGGCGCGCATCTACCCCCACGCCTTCGTGGGCGCCGGCACTACGCTCGAAGCCCGCTGCCAGGTGCACCCCTTCGCCGTCGTCGGCCATCAGACCCAGGATCTCAAGTGGCGCGGGGCCGACAGCTACACGGTGATCGGCGAGGGCACCGTCGTTCGCGAACACGCCACCATCCACCGCGGCACCGAGCCCGAGTCCACCACCCGCGTCGGCCGCAACTGCCTCATCATGTCCACCGCCCACATCGGTCACAACTGCGAACTCGGCAACCACAACATCATCGCCAACGGTGCCCTGCTCGCCGGCCACATTGTCACCGCCGACCGCGTGCTCGTCAGCGGCAACGTCACCGTCCATCAGTTCGTGCGGATCGGCGAGCTGGCCATGATCGCCGGGCTGACCCGCGCCCCCAAGGACGTGCCGCCCTTCATGCTCCTCGCGCCCGACGGCATCACCGGCCCCAACGTGGTGGGCCTTCGCCGCGCCGGCCTGACCAGCGACGAACGCTACGAAATCCGCCGCGCCTTCCGCCTGCTCTATCGCAGCGGTCTGCATTTCCCGGTCGCCATCGAACGCGTCGCCGCCATGGTCGAGACCGCGCCCGGCCAGCGCCTCGTCGCTTTCCTCCGCGCCCCAAGCCTGCGCGGCCATATGGCCGGCCGCCGACGCCGGCTGGTCACCGCCGCCGAGGCAGCCGAAGCCGAGCACGTGTGCGAATCCTGATCGCCCCCGACAAGTTCAAGGACGCACTCGATGCCGCCGCTGCCGCGGCCGCGATGGCCGAGGGCGTGCGCTCGGCGTGCCCGGACGCCGCGCTCGATTTGTGTCCGCTCGGCGACGGCGGCGAAGGAACGGGGCGCATCCTGGCCGCGGCGCTGGGGGCCGAGCAACGGACGGCGGAAGTGCTGGATCCGCGCGGCCGGGTGCGGGTGGCCCATTGGTGGCGGGCGCGCGGGGCGGCCCGCGGAGCGCTGGCGATGGTCGAGATGGCCGAAGCATCTGGCCTGGTCCTCCTGGCAGCGGTCGAGCGCGACCCGCTGGAAACGACGAGTTACGGCACGGGTCAGCTCGTCCGCGAGGCGATCCGCGCCGGCTGCACGCGTGTGCTGCTGTGCGTTGGCGGATCCGCCACGGTGGACGGCGGCGCGGGTTGTTTGCAGGCGCTGGGCTTCGAATTGCAGCGATCGGACGGCACGCGCATCCCGCCCCCGATCACCGGCGGGCAGTTGTCAGACATCGCCGCGCTGATTCCGCCGGCCGAGCGTCCGCGAGTGACGCTCGACGTCCTGACCGACGTCGACAATCCGCTGCTCGGCCGGCACGGCGCGGCCCGCGTGTACGGACCGCAGAAGGGCGCGGACCGGCGCGGCGTGGCGCGGCTCGAGCGCGGTTTGCGGGACTGGGCGGCGGTGCTGCGCCGCGATTGCGGGCGGGATGTGCGGCGGCTGCGCGGGGCGGGGGCCGCGGGCGGTTTGCCGGCGGGACTGATCGCGGCGCTGGGGGCGCGGCGGCGCGTCGGCTTCGCCGAAGTGGCACGGCACCTCCGGTTGCGGAAGCGGCTGGCGGGCTGCGACCTGTGCCTGACCGGCGAAGGGCGACTCGACGCGCAGACGGTGCACGGCAAGGTCGTGTCCGGGCTGGGGCGAATGGCACGCGCGGCCGGCGTGCCCGCGTTCGCGCTGGTGGGGGCCGTGGAACTGCCGCCGGGCGGGCACGTCGCCCAACTGGCGCAGCGCCTCGGCCTGACCCGCGTCTGGGTGATCACGCCGGAAGGGACCGCGCGCGGCCCCGCCCTGGCGGCTACCGCTGACAATCTGCGCCGCGCGGCCGCGGAAGTCGTCAACACTTGGCAAGTTGCCGCGGCGCAGCAGCGTGCCTAGGCTTAGAGCGTCCATCAGGATACGCATTCTTGAGTGCTCAAGGCACAGATCGACCCGACACCGCGGGCCGCCGGCGCGGCGTCATCCTGCCCTTGGCAGCGCGCCCGCGAACGCCGCAACCGCCGGTGGTGGGTTTCGTCTCGCTCGGCTGCGCGAAGAACCTCGTCGATTCCGAGAAAATGCTCGGTCAGATCGCCGAATCCGGCGCGGTGATCACCGGCGACGAGTCGGCCGCGGATACGATCGTCGTCAACACCTGCGGCTTCCTGGGGGCCGCCCGCGACGAAGCGCTCGGCGTCATCCGCGAATTGGCCGAGCGCAAGCGGCGGGGCGCGCTGCGGCGGATCGTCGTGGCCGGCTGTCTCGTCCAGCGCGACGGCGAGAAGCTGCTCGACGAGGTGCCCGAGATCGACGCGCTGGTCGGCGTACATAACCGCGACGATGTCGTCCGGGCGGTCTGGCGCCGGGCCCGCGACGCCGAGGTCAAGCTGCACCTGGGCGACTATCACCCGATCGCGGCCGGTGCCGCCGGGCGCTGGAGTGACCAGGGCCGGCTGCGCCTGACGCCGCGGCACTTCGCGTACGTGCGAATCAGCGAGGGCTGCGACCAGAAGTGCACCTTCTGCACCATCCCGTCGATCCGCGGGCCGATGCACTGCAAGACGCCGGACGAGCTGGTGGCGGAGTGCCGCGAACTGATTGCCGACGGCGCCCGCGAGCTGATCCTGATCGGGCAGGACACGACCAGCTATGGGCGGGACATCGGGTACGAACCGGGCCTGGCGGGGCTGCTCCGCGAGCTGGACCGGGCCTGCGACGGGGCCCGCTGGCTGCGGCTGATGTACGTGTATCCCTCGATACTCACGGACGAGCTGATCGCGGCCATCGCGGAGTCGCCGCGGGTCGTCAAGTACATCGACATTCCGCTCCAGCACGTCAACGACCGGATGCTCAAGGCGATGGGGCGGCGCGTCACGCGGCGGCAGCAGGAGGAACTGCTGGCGAAGCTGCGCGGCCGCATCCCGGGCGTGACGATCCGCACGACGTTCATCGTCGGCTTCCCGGGCGAGACCGAGGCGGAGTTCGCCGAGCTCGAGCGCTTCGTGGGCGAGTTCGGTTTCGACGCCGTCGGCGCCTTCCAGTATTCGTTCGAGGCCGAAACGCCGGCCGGGCGGATCCGCGCCCAGCTCTCCGACGAAGTCAAGCGGGAACGGCACGCGCGGCTCATGCTGGCGCAGCAGGCGGTCGCATTCGCGGCGAATCGGCGGCGGGTGGGCTCGCGGTTCGACATGGTCATCGATGGCGAGGATCACCCCGGAGACGCAGAGACACAAAGAACGCACGCTGCAACGTGGGTTGGGCGGCATGCGGGTCAGGCGCCGGAGGTCGACAGCGTGTGCCGTGTCGCCGGCGGACCGTTCGCGCCGGGCGAGCTGGTGCCCGTCGAATGCACGGGCGCCGACGGCTACGACCTGCTCGTGCGGCCGACGCGGCAGCGGCTGCCCATCGCGTAGGCGAGGCTGCTTTTGCCGACCCGGGCGCCGGCTTTTTTGGAGCTTCGGCACTACTCGGCCACACGGGGCGCGGGCCGCCGCAGCGCTCCGCACGCGAGCCATTCCACGTACTCCCGGGCTCGGCGGTCCCACGAATTCTCGCGGGCGAACGCGATCGCGGCCGCGGGGTCGGCGGGCTCGGCGAGGTAACCCCGCAGCGCCCCCGCGGCCTCGTCGGCCGTGCGGACGACCCGGACGAGATCACCGAACGCGTCCGTGTCGGCCACCGGCGTCGTGACGACCGGCTTGCCGAGGGCCAAGTACTCGTAGATTTTCACCGGGTTGGCGGCCCGGCCGACATCGTCCTGCCGGAACGGCACCCAGCACACGTCGAATGCGGCGATGTAGGCAGGGACGTGCGCGTACGGCCGCGGCCCGAGCAGCCGCACGTTCGGCAACGCCGCCACCCGCTGCACGTCGCCGCGGCCGTCGTGCGGGCCGACCAGGACGAATTCCAGCTCGGGGCAGCGGGCGGCCGTCGCGGCGATCAGCTCCCAGTCGATCCAGTCGTACAGCGCGCCGACGAACCCGACGATCGGCCGGCCGGCGGGCAGGTCCGCAGGTCGCGGCGTCTCGGCCGCCAACCGCGTGAAGCGCTCGACATCCACGCCGTTGCGGATCACGGTGAGCGGCAGGTCGGGGCGGCGGGCCCGCAGGCCCGCGCCGAGCGTCGCGGCGGTGACGACCGCGGCGTCGGCCCGGGCGATGAGCTGGTTCTCCCAATCCTGATACAGTGGCACGAGCTCCGCGCGCGGGACATGAACGCGCAACTCGTCGATGCAGTCGTACACGACCTGCGCGAACGGCAGTTCGTCCAGCCACGGCGTCCAGAGCGGCGAGACGACAATCGCCGCCGACGCGTGCCAGTCGATCTGCCGCTCGAGCGTGCGCCGCAGGGCCCGGGCGCGGCCGCGGATTATCGCTTCGAGCCGCCGGCGGCCCAGGAACGGCCACGTGCGCGCCGGCCACGTCGGCCACGGCCGCACGACGGGCGCTTCGTCCTGCGGCCGTAGGGGGGCCAGCACGCGTTCCAGCCCCGTCCGCAGCGACGGTGCCTGTACGAAGACGGTGGACTGACCCGCGCGCAGCCAGGCCTCCGTCAGCATGCGCGTGCGGCCGACGAGCCGGAAGCGCCACGTGACGGCCGCGAGCGAGACGATGAGCATGCGGCGAGAGTAGCGGCGGAAGGCGGAAGGGAACAGGGAACAGGGAACAGGGAACAGGGAATGGGAAACGGGTAAGAGCGATCGAGGGACGGGGGGATCGAGGAAGCGAGAGTGGTCAGAGCCCGAGGGACGCGGATGCCGGAGCATCCGATTGGGCGGCCCCCAGCATGAAAAAGGGTACAGGCAACGCGGGAGCGCAGCCACCGCGGGAGTGGCTGTTGCCGCTACCGTGATGTGGGTGGGCGCAGAGCCGGCCCCCCTTTTTCAATGGGACGCTAGGTCATCTTCCTTCAGCTTGCGTCCTCTCCGGCCTTCCGCGGCTCCGCGGTTAACGGGGCACGGAGAGCAGCCGGCGGAGCGCGGGTTCGAGTTCGGGGTCGTCGAACGTGAAGCCGGACTCTTGCAGGATCTGCGGCGACACCCGCACGCTCGCGAGCAGCACCTCGTCCGCCAGCTCGCCGAACGCCAGCCGCGCCGCCCACGCCGGCATCCGCATCGCCGCGGGGCGGCCGAGCACACGCCCCAGCGCGGCCATGAATTCGTTCAAGGTCACCGGCCGCGGGGCCACCACGTTTACCGGTCCGCGCAACGCGCTGTGTTCCGCCACGAAACGCACCGCGCGGACCACATCCGAGATGGTGACCCAGCTCACCCATTGCCGGCCGTCGCCGATCGGCCCACCCACGCCGAGCTTCATCGGCGTCAGCAGCTTGGCAAGCATGCCGCCGTCCGGCGCGAGCACCGCTCCGAACCGCAGGCTCACGCTGCGCAACCCCGCATCCGCGGCCGCGGCGGCCGCAGCCTCCCAGTCGCGGCACACGTCGGCGAGGAACCCGCGGCCCGGCGGACTGGCCTCGGTCAGCAGCTCGTCGCCACGGTTACCGTAGAACCCGATGGCCGATGCACAGACAAACGCCGCGGGGGGCGGCCGGACCCGCGCCAGGCTCGCGACCAGGGCCCGGGTCGAATCGACGCGGCTCGACCGGATCCGCGCCTTGCGGGCGGCGGTCCAGCGCCCGGAGCCGACGTTCTCGCCGGCCAGGTGGACCAGGGCATCGATGCCCGCCAGGCCGGCCGGGTCGGGCAGGCCCGCTTCGGGGTCCCACCGGATTTCGTCCGGCATTTGCGGGGGCCGGCGGACCAGGCGGACGACGCGCGTGCCGGCGGCGGCGAAATCGGCAGCCAGGGCACGGCCGATCAGGCCGGAGGCACCGGTGACGGCGACGGTGCGGGGGGTGTGGTGGGCGTTCGGCATGGCGAACCTCCGGCCACAGCATAGCGTGGAACACAGCCGGGGGCGGCTGTGCCACACGGACGGGCCCGTCACGGCTCGGGTGCA
>CAZMCT010000035.1:0-2658 GCA_964564785.1 uncultured Planctomycetales bacterium | reverse complement strand
CGACGAGCCGTCGGCCGCTACGGCTCCCGGAAACAGCATAGCTGGAAACACAGCCCGGGGCGGCTGTGCCACACGGACGGGCTTGTCACGGCTCGCGGGCCCCGCCGGCGAGCCGTCGGGCGCGACGGCAGCGATGCCGGCTCGCGTGGTGCCTGACGCGCGCGGTGCTTGTCCCCTTTTTCAACGGGCGGCTATACTGCGATGACGAGCCGGGTAGGAGTTGCCGCGTGCCGATGTACGAATATCGCTGTCCCGCGTGTGAGGCGGTTTTCGAGGAACTTGTCCGGTCGGCGGGCGAGGAAGCCCGCATCACCTGCCCGCAATGCGGCGAGCGAAAGGTCGAGCGGCAGCCGAGCGTGTTCGCGGCCCATGCGTCCGCCCCGCGGGGAACACAGCCGGGGGCGGCTGTGCCACCGGGCTGCGGCCGCTGCGGCGAATCGGGGAGCTGCCCCTATGCCGAATAGCAGGAGCCGGTGAGCGTGGCCCCACGGCAGCCCGACAGCAAGCGGTCCATCCCGGCGGGGATCCTGAGCTGGCTTTTGCCGGGTCTGGGGCACTGGTGGCTGGGGCACCGCGGGCTGGGGGTGGTGTTCTTCCTGGCCGTGAGTCTGCCGTACTGGACCGGGCTGGCGTTCGGGGGTGTGCTGCCGTCCGTGAATGTGCGCACCAACAAGTGGCTGTACCTGGCGGAGCTCGGCGTGGGAGGCTACACCCTGCCGCTGACGTGGGTCAGCCGCGCGCTCGAGCGCCCCGTGCTTCAGCAGGCGGGGCTCAGCGAGGCTCCCGACCCGGCCGACGTGAACACCTACATCACCTATCTCGAGGCGGCCACCGCCCGCGGGTACATGTCCTACTACCCCGAGTCCGACATCGCGACCATCTACCTCGCGGCCGCGGGATTGCTGAACCTGCTGGTGATTCTCGATGCGCTGGCACGGGCGCAGACCGGGTTGCCCACCTATGCGCGCGAGGTGGCGGCGGTGCGGGACGAGGTGGCGCGGTGAGCGAGCTTCTGGCGCTGCTCTTTGTGCATCCGCTCGAGCTGCCGGCCGGCGCCCGGTTGTGGATGATGCTGCCGCTGGTGGCCTGCGTCGTCACGGTGTATCGCGGCACGCGGGCCCGGCACCCGCGCGAGATGCCCCGCTCGACCGTGATCACGTTCTTCAACGTCGTCATCGGAATGGTCCTGATCGCGGCCGGGTTCTACTTCCTCCACCTGCTCGTGCGGCATTTCTTCTGATTCCCCACACCGCGGCGCGCGTTCCGCGACCGGCCTGCACGCGGGGGCGGCGGAGCCCTCGGACCGCCTGTCGACCTGACGTCGCGTCCCGCCGCTGCTCACGGTCGCGGTCACGCGCTGAATCCCGGCGGCGGACCTGACCGATCTCTTTTTATCAGAGCCCGGCCGGCGTCGATCGAACGCGGCCGGCGCGCGGTTCACCCGAGACCGAGGAGGCACCATGCCGGTCGCGCTCATTACGGGGATCACCGGCCAGGACGGTTCCTACCTCGCGGAACACCTCCTGGCCGAGGGTTACACGGTCCACGGGATCATCCGCCGCAGCAGTTCGTTCAACACCGGCCGCGTGGATCATCTGTACCGTGATCCGCACGAGTCCGACGTGCGATTTCACACGCATTACGGCGATCTGGGCGACAGCACGAGCCTGCATCGCATCTTGCGTGAGGTCCAGCCGGACGAGGTGTACAACCTCGGCGCGCAGTCGCACGTGCGAATCAGCTTCGACCAGCCCGAATTCACGGCCGACGTCGGGGGGCTGGGGGCGTTGCGCCTCCTGGAGTGCATCCGCGACGTCAATCCCCGGATCCGTTATTATCAGGCGTCCAGCAGCGAGATGTTCGGCAACAGCACCCGCGGGCCGATCAACGAAAACACGTGCTTCGATCCGCGCAGCCCCTACGCGGCCGCGAAGGCGTTCGCCTACTACGTCACGCGCAACTACCGCGCGGCGTACGGCATCTACGCCGCCAACGGAATCCTCTTCAACCACGAGTCGCCCCGCCGCGGGGAAACCTTCGTCACGCGCAAGATCACGCGTGCCGCGACGCGCATCAGCGTCGGCCTGCAACAGGAACTGTACCTCGGCAATCTCGAAGCCCGCCGCGACTGGGGCTATGCCGGTGATTTCGTAACAGCCATGGCGCTCATGCTCCGGCAGGACCATCCGGACGACTACGTGATTGGGACGGGCGAAGCCCACTCGGTCCGCGAGTTCTGCGAGGCGGCCTTCGGCTGTCTCGACCTGGACTACCGCGACTTCGTGAAAATCGACCCCCGCTATTTTCGGCCGACGGAGGTGGACGTACTCATCGCCGACGCGTCGAAGGCGCGGCGGGAGTTGAACTGGCAGCCGCGGGTCCGCTTCCACGAGCTGGTCCGGATGATGGTCGACGCCGACCTCGATCTGGCGTACCGCGAGTGCCGGGCCGAGGGCCGGGCCGTACGCTCGCCCGGACGGGTTGGCAGCGCGGTATCGATGCACAGCCCAGGCAGCCCGCAGCACGAGTGGACACCGGCCGCGACCGTCTGACCCCCGGGCACCGTTGCCCCCGCGGTCGCCGCCAAGCGACGATTCTCGCCGGCGCGGGGCTGCCCGCGGGCCGCGGTGCCGCTTGCCCGCCCGGCCGCTCGCGGCC
>CAZMCT010000034.1:8131-29738 GCA_964564785.1 uncultured Planctomycetales bacterium | reverse complement strand
TGGGCCGGCGAAACCGCCCAGCACCGGCCCGCCGCCCCCGCGCCGGGGCGCCGGCGCCCCCACGCCACAGGATACCTCAACCTGGGGCCGAACACAGCCCCGCCGGCCCGGCCGACAGATACCCGGGAGTGTTGATGGTCGCCGCCCAGCCACGCACGGTGTGCTCGAACTCCGCCGCGTCGTCTTCGAACTCCAGCGTGTGGGCGGCCGCCGGGAACTCCTCGACGACCAGCTCGGCCGCGCAGATCCGCGCGAGCCTTCGTTTCGCCGGCGTGTTCCGCACGATCCGCTCACGCCCGGCCAGCAACAGCCACACCGGCGGGCGCAAGCTCGCGTCGGCGGCCCGCGCCAGGCGCCAATCGAGCCGCGCCGATTCGACGAAGAAGCGTGCCGTGGCATGGGTCAGTTTGAGGGGGTCGGCGGCGATGAACGCCCGGCCGGCCGAACTGTCGGTGAACAGGGCCGGGTCATTCAGCGGAATCTCCATCAGCCGCGACGGGTCCGTCAGCCGCGCGATTCCGATCCGTACGCGCCCTGCCGGCCCCACGCCGACCGCCGGGAACAGACCGGGGGCGATGAGCAGCAGGGCCCGCACGCGCTCCGGCCGGCGGAGCGCCCACGCGACCGCGAGCTTCCCGCCCCAACTCACCCCGACCACGCCGAAGCTCTGCGCCCCCAGTTCCGACTCGGCCGTGGCGGCGATCTCGTCCAGGTCGGACAGCCAGCGGTCGGCGTGCGGTACGTCCCCGCGGGCCGCCGTGTTCAGCCCGCTGCCCCGGCGGTCCGGCAGAATCACGGTCGTGCCGGCCGCAGCCAGCAGCGACGCGGAGCGCTCGAACCAGCCGCCGTGTGACTGGATGCCGTGCAGATAGAGAACGACCGGGCCGCCGTCCCGCGCGGCGCGCCACTGCCGCCCGCGCAGGCTGTAACCGTCGCTCATCTGCCAGCAGCGGAACGTGGGGGGTGCGACCGGCGGCCGCATGCGACTAAAGCTCGCTCTGGTCGAGCACGCGAAACTTCTTGGTCAACAGGACCGGGAGGGCGTTTTGGACATCGTCCACCTGGATGGCCAGGCACGGTTGCCGTTGGGGTGTGGCCCAGACGGTGTAGACGTAGTTGATGTTGACCTCGCCGGCGATGAGCGCGCTGCATACGGAGAGGATGCCGTGCCGGCCCTCCGGCAGCGGCACGACCAGTACCTCGCTTTCGGTCAGCGCGAACCGCGCATCGGCGAGGATCTGGTGTGCGAGGTCAGGGTCGTCGACGAGCAGGCGCACAATGGCGCAGTCGACCGCCGCATCGACGGAGAGGCCCAGAATGTGAACGGGTTCATCCTCCAGCAGGCGTGCGATCCGCAGCAACTGGCCAACCCGGTTCTCCAGAAACACCGACAACTGTCGGCAACTCGGGTGGTCGCGGCCTTCCTCGGTCTTCAGCGGCTCAGCGTTCATGGCGGCGCTGCCTGTTGCCCGGCCACGTGTCCAATTCCCGACGTAGGTTAGCTTTACGAACGACGGCTGTACAGGCCAAAATGAAGTTTTTCACGGCCGCGAGGTCGTCTTGTTCGAGAACCTGTCCCTGTCGCATCCCGGCTTGCTCTGGGGCCTGGCCGCCATTGCCATTCCCGTCCTCGTGCACCTTTTGCTTCGCCCGCGCCCGAGGCGTCTTCGCTTTCCGGCTCTGCCACTGATGCGCGCGGCGCTGACCTCGGGCCGACGCGCCGGCCGCATGCGACATGTCTTTCTGCTCATGCTGCGCAGTAGTGCCCTGGCGCTGGCGGTCCTCCTCCTGGCCGGACCGACTTGTAACCCACGGAAGATCGGGCGCGCTGACCAGGGCCCCGTCGCGTGCGCCATCATCCTCGACAACTCGCTAAGTCTGCATTACCGGCCGGACTTCGACGAACCCCGCACGCTCCTCGACGCCGCGCTCAATCTGGGCTTGCCGCTGCTCACCGACGGGGCCCGCTGGTCGCCCGGCTCGCAGTTCGCCGTGCTTGCTGCGCACGGCGACGAAATCGCGCCGGCGCTGTCGTCTGACCCTGCCACGCTGGCCCGCGACCTGCGTGGCGCAGGGGCCGAACCGATGCACGCCCGCCCCCTCGGCGCTGCCCTGCGGCGAGCGGCCGACTGGATCGCCGCTTCGCCCGGGCTGCGGCCTCACATCGTTGTGCTCACCGACGGCTCGGCCGCCGCCTGGCGCGACGTCACTCCCGGACACCTGTCCGCGCTGCGCGAGCCGCGCGTCGATGTTCTGGTGTCGACCGTCGTGGGGCGGGCGAACCTCGCGCTGCTCGCAGCAGACGTTCCTGCGGGGCTGCAACCGGCCGACGCGCCAATCGTGATCCGCGTGCTGCTGGAGGCCCAAGGCGTACCGGCACAGGCCTGGCTGGTGGCGCGCGAAGGCGAAGCTGTGCTCGAACGGGCCGGCCCGTATGATCTGCGTGCTGGTGAGCGTCGCGAAGTGACGCTCACGCTCGGGCCGCTGCCGACCGGGCCGCACGCCGTCACCCTGCAACTCGAACCCGCTGACCTGCTCGCGGCCGATCAGACCCGCTACGTCGTGTGGGAAGCTGCGCCGCGCCCACGCGCCTGGCTGCTGGCTCCACCACAGCGCCCGGCCGATCTCACGCCGCTCATCCTGGCGAACCTCCTGGCCCCCGAGGGACTGGCCGCGACCCAGCAGCGCGTAGCGCTCGAGCGCAGGATTCCGCCACCACCGGGCACCGAATCCGCCGGGCAAGACGCGCCGGATCGCCCGGTGCTCGTCGTCGTCGTAGCGGGCACCGAGCTGGCCGATTCCGAGTCGGAGCGCCTGCGTCGCCTGCTCGAGTCCGGAACAACCGTGCTTCTGGTTCCGGGATCCGACCCGACCGTGTGCGATTGGCCCGCACTGCGCGCCCTGCTCGGCGCCGCTCCGCCGGAGCCCGTCGACGCGCCCGACGGTCTGCAACTGCGCTGGCAGCCGACCGGCGACGCCGTGCTCGAACCCGATCTCCTGCTCGAGCTGTCACGCTGTCGCGCCGTCCGCCGCCTGCTGCTCCCCGCGCTCGCGGCCGACACGGACACGCACGCAACGTGGACCGACGGCCGCCCCGCCATCGTCGGCCGCACGGTCGGCCGCGGCCGACTGCTGCTGCTCGGCACTTCGCCCGACCCCTCTTGGAGCGACCTGGGCATCCGGGCCGCCGGCCTGCTCACCTGGTTGCATCAACTCGTCGAGCGCGGGCAGGGCGCGCCGGCCGCGGCGGCGAATTTCACGGCCGGCGAAGTCACTCGCCAGCGGTTTGCCGCGCTGGCACCGAATGCACGCGTTCGGGTGATTGCGCCGGACGGTCGCGAGCGCCGGATGCAGTTGCAGGACGGCATTCCGGTCGAGCCCTGGCCGACCGAGCCGGCCGGGCTGTACCTCGTGCGTCCGGAGCGCGGCGGGCCTGCGGCCCAGTACGCGGTGAACTGGCCGGCCGAGGAGCTCGATCCGACACCCGTGGAGCAGCCGGAGCTTGTCCGGCGGCTCGGGACCGAGCACGTTCGGATCGAGTGGGGCAGCGGGGCCGCAGTCGCCCCGATCGGTGTGGTCGGGTGGTTCCGCAGCGGCCTGAACGGTCTGGGGCTGCTGGGGCTGGCGCTGGTCGGGTTCTTCATCGCGGAGCTGGTGGTGGCGACGCGGGGGCGCGGCCGGGCGTCCGAGTTGCCGGGCGGGGGGGAAACAAAAGAACCCGCGTGACTCATCCGGAATCACGCGGGTTCCCGAAGGGGGACACGACAGCTTCCAATGAAAATATGGCAATTGTTTTCAAGCTCTGCTGGCTTTTTTCCGAAGTACCACGTCCCCCCGCGCGGCGCGTCCGCTTCCCGCCTTGCATCGTGGCTCAAAGCACGTATTATCGCATCATGCATCTCCCAGCCCGAAACTTGTTGCCTAGGGGACGCAACGCGGAGCGGCCTGGGCACGCGGCCCGGCTCAGTGCTCCGATAATGCTCGCGGCCGTGCTGGCCGGCGGCTGTCAGGCACCCCAGCCGCCCACCGGCCCGACCGCGGCGGTACTGGAGATCTCCGACTACGAGCGGTTCTTCGACGCGACGTTGACGACGCTGCGGCGCTACGACTTGCCGCCGGATCGAGTGGACCGGATCGCGGGGCTGATCGTCAGCGAGCCGACCACGAGCGCACAGTGGTTCGAGTTGTGGCGCGTGGACGCCCCGGGCGGCTATCAACTCCTCGAGTCGAGCCTGCACACCGTGCAGCGGACGGTGACGGTGACGCTGGAGCGCGACGACGGCCGGTCGGCGGGCGCGCCGGAGCCGACCGCGGCCGAGGCCGAGGAGCCGCCGATCATCAGCGGGCGCTACCGGGTGACGGTGAAGGTGGACAAGGCGCGGCGCGTTTCGCCGGAGCGGCAGATCACGCTGGCGTCGGGGGCGCTGGCGATCTACAGCGAGCGGGTGCCGACGGTCGAAGGCGAGCGCGGTCCGAAGAGCCGCCACGTGCAGTGGGTGCCGCTGGGGCGGGACGGGTTACTCGAAGCGTGGCTGCTCGAGCAGATCGAGAAGGCCTCGCCGGCCGCCGTGGTGGCCGTCCAACCCACGCCCGAGGGCGACCAGGTGCCCAGCGAACGTCCCGTCGAGATGCAGTAGCAGCATCCCGTCGGTTGCCGGCAGCGGCGTCCCGCTGCAACGTCACTGCCGCCCGTCAGCGGTGCAATCAGTTCTTCTCGCTCCGCGGCCCGGATTCGGCCAGCTTGATCTTGAGCGTAACTTCGCCCTGCTCCTTCCGCACCACGACCACCTCGACAGTCTGGCCCGCGTTCAGCTCCCGAAGCGCGTTCATATAGCCGTAGATGTCGCGGATGGTCTGCTCGCCGATGCGGACGATGCGGTCGCCGGCTTCCATGCCGGCAGCCTTGGCCGGTCCGCCGTCCGTGACGCTCTGCACCAGGACGCCCGGCTGGTCGCTGCGACCGGCGTAGTCGGGCAGGATGCCGAGCTTGACGCCCGGGCGCTTGCCGCGCGGGCCTTCGCCTTCGCCGTGACGGTCGTGCGGGCGACCCGCGCGCTGCTCCTCGGCCTTGGCATCCGTAGCCCCGTCGCCGCCCTCTTCCGCCCGCTCCCTGGCATGCTCGACGGCCGGCTTCATCTTGACCTCGTCCGGGTTGGCCGCGGCCGTTTCGGCCTGGAACGTCGGTCCCTGCTCGAGGTCCGCGAGCGCGCGAATCAGCGTGTGAAACACGGCGAGAATGCGCGTCGCACCGTCGGGGTCGATGCGCTCCCAGTCGTCGGAGGGCCGGTGATAGTCCTTGTGCACGCCGGTGAATGCGAACAGCACGGGGATCTGCTTCTGGTGGAACGAGAAGTGGTCGCTGTTGCCCGCGATCTCGTTGGGCGTGAAGCATTCGAGGCCCAGCGGGTCGGCCGCGGCCTTCAGCAGCGGCTCGAACTCCGTCGCGCTCGGCACGCCGAAGACCGTGAACTTCTCGGTGCCGAAGCGACCGATCATGTCGAAGTTGATCATGGCCTTGATCGATGCCAGCTCCACCGTGGGGTGCTCGACGTAGTGGGCACTGCCCAGCAGCCCCATTTCCTCGCCCGAGAAGGCGATGAACAGCACGTTGCGCCGCAGCCCGCCCTCACGCGCCAGGCGGCGGGCCATCTCGATCACGCCGGCCGTGCCCGAGGCGTTGTCGTCGGCCCCGTTGTGGATCTCGGGCGCCGCGTTCGGCTCCGGATGGTCGAACTGGGGCACCATCTGACCGATGTGGTCGTAGTGCGCGCCGACCACGATCGTCTCGGCCGTGCCGCCGGCGCCCGGCAGCAGCCCCAGCACGTTCCGCGTCACGATCCGATTCGGCCGCACACCCGTCCGCAGCTCGATCGTCCGGCCCAGATCGCGCGAGAGCGGCTTGCGCTCCTTCTCGAGCTGCTCCTGGAGCGTGGCCAGGTCGGGCAGGCCGGCCGCCCGCAGCAGCGCCTCGGCCACGCTGCGTTTGACGTGCACGATCGGCAGCTCGTACGACTGGAGCGCGAGGTCCTCATCCCAGGGATACAACGGGTCGTCGGCCAGTCCCTCGCGGTGCGGCGGATTGACGATCAGGACCGCCTTGGCTTCCTGGCGTGCGGCCGTTTCGACCTTGCGGTCGAAACGCGAATACACCGAGACCTCGCGGCCGCCGAAGCCCGCCTCCGGGTCCTCGGACCGCGGCTCGTAGCGGAAGATCAGCAGCACTTTGCCCTTGGCGTCGAACTCCGCGTAATCGTCGTAGCCGTGCAGCGCGGCCTTGATGCCGTACCCTGCGAAGGCCAGCGGGCCGCTTACGTCGCCCGTCGGGCAGAACGGCAGTGGCACCCAGTCGCGCCGCACCTGCCAGTCGCCCGCGACGCCTTCGACCTTCAGCGCTGCCTCGGCGTCGTTCAGAACCTTGCCGTG
Organism: uncultured Planctomycetales bacterium; assembly: GCA_964564785.1. Taxonomy (GTDB): domain Bacteria; phylum Planctomycetota; class Phycisphaerae; order UBA1845; family Fen-1342; genus CAZMCT01. The sequence goes on along the minus strand of CAZMCT010000034.1, from coordinate 23,315 downwards.
CGTGATGTCGAACGTCTGGAAGTAGGTCCCGTTCTCGCCGCCCGGCTTCAACCCCGCGTCAGCGAACTGCCGGGCGATGTACTCGGCCGCCTTCTCGATGCCCGCGGTCCCCGGCTTGCGGCCGGCCAGCTCGTCGCTGGCGAGGTACTTCACGTGGGCCAGGTACGCATCGGGACTGAAGGGCGACGCCGGCCGGGTGGTCGCATCCTGTGCGAGCGCGAGGGCGGCCAGAACAAACAGGTGGACAGCGACCGAAATCCGACGCGGCGGCATGGACGTTCTCCAGGGGAAGCGCTGCGCTTGTACGGGTAACTCGGCCTCGGCGGGCTGCGCGTCACCCGCGCATCCGATGCCTGCGCGGCCGACCGAGCTGAGTCCGCGGAGCCGTTCGGATTGTAGCGGACAGTGCACCCGGCAGCGAACCGACGGCCAGCCGCCCGAGCAGCGCCAGGCACGAGACCAGATCGGCCCGGTTGTGCTCGAGCACCGGCCGGAGCGGGGCCGCGTGGCCGGTCCGCATGAAATAGTGGAACAGGTCGGGGACATCGGCACCGGGGATGTCGCCGATCCGCGTGCGGCCGAGCACTTCGCGCTCGAGCGTGCCGAGCCGGCAGTCGGGCAGTGAATGCTTCCAGGCGCGGCGGGCGGCCGGGAGCAGGTCCACGTGCAGCCGCGGCGCGGGCAGGCGGACGCGGTGCAGTATGGCCCGGTCGCGCAGAAAGGGCTCGTCGAACGCCCGGCCGTTGAACGTGATCCAGGTGTCGCGGCCGGCGGTGAGCTGGACCAGGCCGCGCAGTACGAACTCCTCTTCGGGGTAGTCGCGGGCCAGGAGCTGGACGACGACCGGCCGGCCGGGGCCGAGCAGCACAATTCCGATAAGAAATACGGGGGTGCCGGCAAAACCGCCGGTCTCGATGTCGAGCAGTACGGCCCGTTCGGGCTGAACCTCCACCGAATGTCGCGCGGAAAGCGGCAGAGGCAGCGTCGCGCGCAACACCTCGACCAGGGCGTCCACGTTGCCGGCCGCAGCGTTTGCGACCGGGGCCGCCGCGTCAAGCGGCGTCTCCACGCGCCAGCACGCCCCGCGGCCGCAGCACAGCTCGCAGCCGCCGAGCACGTCCTCCAGCCGGCGCGCGGGCCGTGCCGCGGCAGTCGGCGGCAGCGCGGGGCGCGCCCGACGGATCATGAGGTCATCGAGTCGCTGGCAGGTTTTGGACATCGACCCGGAACATACCCCGCCGCGGCGCGTGGCTGCAAGGCGGTTCTCGGCCGTTGGCGGGCGGCGGCCCGGCCGTTAGTTTATTCACACTTCCAAATGAGGGACCGGATGCCGCCCCAAGTCGTCGTGGCCGGCCATATCTGTCTGGATGTCATCCCGCGTTTCATGCCCCGGGCAGGTGGCCTGGAAGCGCTGCTGGCGCCGGGGGCGCTGGTCGAGGTCGGGCCGGCCGTGCTCTCGACGGGCGGTGCGGTGTCGAACACGGGGCTGGCGCTGCACCGGCTGGGCGTGCACACGCGGCTGATGGGCAAGATCGGTGACGACCTGTTCGGCGACGCGATCCGCCGCATCGTCGGCGGGCACGGGGCGGGCCTGGCCGAGGGTTTGCTGGTGGCGCGCGGCGAGCCCAGTTCGTACACGGTGGTGATCAACCCACCCGGCGTCGACCGCGTGTTTCTGCACTGCGCAGGGGCAAATGACACGTTCGGAGCCGACGACGTCCCCTATCACGAGCTGACGGGCGTGCGGCTGCTGCACTTCGGCTACCCGCCGCTCATGCGCCGCTTCTACGCCGATCGCGGCGACGAGCTCGCCACACTCTTGCGCCGCGTCCGCGAGCGCGGCGTCGCCACCTCGCTCGACATGGCCCGCCCCGACCCCGATGCTCCCTCCGGCCGGGCCGACTGGCGGGCGATCTTGGCCGAGGCGCTGCCGCATGTGGATGTTTTCCTGCCCAGTTTCGACGAGACGTTGTACATGCTCGACCCGGACGGCGCGCGGCTGCGGCCGGAGCTGGGCGGCCGCCGGCCGGGGCCGGTGGAGGGGCCCGAGTTGCATGTGCCGCCGGAACCGGACGGTCCGGTGCTGAGCCGTGTCTCGGAAGAGCTCCTGGGACTGGGGGCGGCCGTCGTGGGGCTGAAGCTCGGCGACCGCGGCTTGTACGTGCGGACAACGAGGGATACCGGGCGGCTGGGCGGCTTGTGGCGGGCACTGGGGGCGGAGCCGGCCGGCTGGGTCGGGCGCGAGCTGCTGACGCCGTGCTATCAGGTGCAGGTGGTGGGAACGACGGGCTGCGGGGACTGCACGATCGCGGGCTTCCTGGCGGGGCTGCTGGCGGGTCTGTCGCTGGAGGAAACGACCAAGGCCGCGGTCGCGACCGGAGCGTGCGGGGCGGAGCAGGCGGATGCGACCAGCGGCGTGCCGAGCTGGGCCACGCTCCGCGCGCGGATGGCCGCGGGCTGGCGGCAGCACGCGTTGGCAGCACCGTGGCCGGGCTGGCGGGTGGACGCGGCCGCGGGCCTGGCGCGGGGGCCGGCGGACGTGGGAACGTGAAAAAACGGGAATGGGGGAGGGCGGGCGTAGCAGTTGGCGCTACCGTGACGGTGGGTTGGCGCCGAGCCAGCTCCCTTTGTCAACGGGCTGCCGGGCGCCGCCGCCGTGGGCCGGTTGGAGTTGACCCGCAGTCGACGAAGCGCAACAGATGTCGCGGTTCGTTGTGACGCTGATCGACCGGCCGCCGCACTGGTCGTGTGTGGCCGGGCACACCGCGAAGTCAGGAGGGCCGAGCCGCGGCGTGAACTACGGCGTGTGTGGGCCGCGCGGACGCCGGTGACGTCGCCAATTACGAAGGGCGCGCCGCACTTGTCAGCACGTGTGCCCCCCAACGCAGGTTCAGATTCCTTGACGCCACCGGACCAGCCGCCCAAACTCTGGCCCGTGGAAGCCGCCACCGCCGAACCGAGTCGCCGGACTTTCGCGGGCTCACACTGGACTCATGACTGGCGGGGGGGCTTGGCCTTGACGGCGATCTGTCTCGTCCTGCACCTGCCGGGCGTCTGGACCCTGCCTCCGATCGACCGCGACGAGTCCCGCTTCGCCGAGGCTTCGCGGCGGATGGCGGTGGCGGAAACGTGGCGTGACCGGATCGTCCCCATGATCCAGGACAAGCCCCGGCTCAAGAAACCGCCGTTGGCGTACTGGCTACAGGCTCCGGTCGCCTGCGCGGCCGGTGTGCACGTGCGGCCCGATCCGTGGAGCGGCGGCATCTGGGCGTACCGCATTCCCGGCGTGCTGGCGGCGCTCGGCGCGGTGCTCCTGACCTGGCGCCTGGGACGGAGGCTGTTCGCGCCTCCGTGCGGGTGGGTCGCGGGGGCCCTGTTGGCCGCATCCGCGGTGGTCTTGTTCGACGTGCGCCAGGCGCGCGCCGATCAACTGCTCTTGTTCTTCACGACACTCGCGCACTACGCGCTTTGGCAGATCTGGCGAAAGGGCCGGTCACAATCGACGGGGCTCGGCTGGCCGCTGCTCCTCTGGAGCGCGGTGGCGCTGGGGATTCTGGCGAAAGGGCCGATTACACCGGTATTGGTCGCACTCACCGCGCTCGGAATCACCCTCGTGACACGGGACGGTAGTTGGTGGCCGCGCGTACGGGTGGGGCTGGGCATTCTGGTGGTGCTGGTCATCGCGGCGCCGTGGTTCGTGGCAATCGTCACAGCCGTGGGGTGGCAGAAGGTCCTTGTCGCGTTTGTGGGGGAGGTCGTCCTGCGGAGCGTGAGGTCAACGGACTCGCATTGGGGACCGCCGGGTCTGTACGCGTTGCTGCTGCCCGTGCTGTTTTGGCCGGGGTCGCTGGGGCTGGTACCCGGGATTGTGCATGCGTGCAAACGCGGTCTGCGTCTTGCGTCGCGCGGAGCGGAGGGGCGGCGCTGGTACGCCCGGCTGCGCGCGGGCCGGCCCGCGGAGCTGTTCTGTTGGGCGTGGCTGCTTCCGGGACTGATCGTTTTCGAACTGATCGTGACCAAGCTGCCGCACTATCCGCTTCCCTTGTTTCCGGCCGTGGCGCTCCTGAGCGCCCGGGGGCTCTGCGACCAGGGAGCGTGGCAAGCGGTCGTCGATCGCGGGCTCGGACGGGCGGCGCTGATCGGCTGGATCGTCTTGAGCGAGTTGTTTGCGGTCGGCGTGCCGCCGGTCATTGCGTTTCTGACGAGCGGACCCGAGGGTGAGATGACCTGGCTGTCGGTGGCCGCTCTCGCGGCAGTTGCGCAGGTGGGTGTCGTCGCGTGTGGGCTACAACTGCGGCGCCGCCGATTTGTCTGCGGTCAGCTACTGGCCCTGGCATCGGCGGCCGTCACGGCGATCACGTTGTTCGGCGTGGTGCTGCCGTCGCAGCGGACGCTCTGGCTCAGCTCGCGGCTGAACGTGCTGGTGCGGAAGGTGGATCGGGACGCCACGCGCCCGCTCGCGGCGACGGGGTATCAGGAAGACAGCCTGCTGTTTCTGACGCAGGGACGTGTGCGGAAGCTGGCACCGCACGAGGTCGCGGCGTGGTGGGAATCCCACCCCGATGGGCTGCTGATTTCCGCACCTCCGCCGGAGGAGCCGGGCCTGCATCGACTGGCCGATTGGGTGGGTTTCAACTACGCCGGGGGACGATACGTGCGGGTCGCGCTGGTGGAACGGGCGGCTAGTTCAGACTGACCGCGGGCGGGGCGGCGGTCCGACGCGGCGCGCCCTTGAGCCGCTCGCGGAGACGTGACAAATCCAAGGGGGCAAACCCATCGCGACCGAGCCACCAGGCCACGAGATGGAGGGTGCAGACGGCGAGCCCCACGCCGGCCAGAACGTCGGAGAGGTAGTGACGCGCGAGCGCGATTCGACTCAGGCAAGCCAACACGGCCGGCAGGAGGAGGAAAGGGAAGGTGCGCGGGAAGTAGGTGCGGAGGAGAAGCAATAGCAGGACGGTGAACGCCGCGTGACCAGAGGGAAAAGAATCGAGTCCGATGCGCGGATCGCCGAAATAGTCGCAGTAATACGGTCCATGCAGTACACCGGCCGCCGAATCGGGGCGGGCACGACCGACGATGAACTTCAAGAGGTGAGTTGCCGCGAGGCAAATGTTCAGTGCCGCGCCGGCACTGAGCAGCAAACGAACGCGCTGCGCCTGGAGCAGGAGCACGCCGGCCAGCCCGACGAACGTCCACCAGCGAAACAGATGGTTGGAGAGCCGAAGTACGCGGTTCAACGCGGTTCCCGGCCCGGCGACGTCATTCAGCAGCGCCTGGGTCGCCACGTCGAACGGCAGGGAAAGCAGCACGAGAGCGAGGGTTCCGCAGACGGCCAGCACCAATGGAGCGATGGGGGCTGCCTTCGAGGAACGGCGGAAAAAGGATGCGCGCCGGCCGGCGAATCGAGCGGAGGGGGGAGTGGGCATTCGCACGGACACGCGCTCCCAAATCCAACCTGGTGCAACAACCGTCTAGACTGTGCATACCGGCCGTCAGAGAATCGTGAAATCGACATGAAATCTGCGCGAGAAGCCCCGTGAAGCAAAGTGCCCGGTCGCGGTGCCGCGCGCTGCGAACTCCGCTTGTCGTGATGACGGCTGAGGGGCATCCGGGAAGCTGCGGAGGCGGCGGCGGATTCGCCAGTCGACCCGCGGGAACTGAGCCGACCGGCTCGGCTTCACGAGCGCGAAATCAAGCCCCATCGTCCCCGGGCCGGCCCGCGCTGCCAGACGAGCGAATCCCTCGGACCCCTCTCCTTACATTCCGATTTCCGCAAAGAACAGCAGTGCGTCGTCCATTTCGATGCAGCCGTCGCCGTCAAGATCCGCGGCCGCGAGGAACCCCGCCTGGCCCGCACACGCGCCGAACACGATCTGCATCATCATCACGTCCTCGAGGTCGACGAGCGCGTCGCCGTCCAAATCGCCCGACACGCCCGTGATCAGGAGAGACGCCGGCGTGCTCGCGATCGAGCCGCACGCGTTCCACACCTCGACGTGATACGCGCCCGCGTTCCCCGCACCGATTCCACTGATCGTCAGCAGCGACGTGGTCGCACCGGCGATTATCGACCCGTGCGGCCCCGGCCCGTCGGCGAGCGGGGCCCCCCGATGGTACCACTGGTACTCGGGTGCGCCGGCCCCGGCGGCGATCACCTCGAACTCGGCCGTACCGTCGAGCGGCGCCACCCGGTCGACCGGCTGACGGTCGAGGTGAATCCGGTCCAGGTACCGATACTCGAGCGTGTCGAGCGGGTTCGCCCCCCCGTAGTCGTTGTAGGTGTTCCCGATCATCACCATCGCCCGCCGCTGCGAGTCGAACACCATGGCCGCCGGCACGACCGCGTCATACTGCGTGGGGTGAAACTCGGGCAGGAGGAGCGACCAGGCGCTGCCGTCGTACGTGTACGTGTCCGTGCGATAGGCGCTGGGTGAGCCGATGTTGCGGCAGCAGCCGTAAATCGTGGGCCGGGCGCGCACCGTGTCGTACGCCATCACCGGCCAGTATCGCTCGGGCGTCACGGGGTTCGCCAGCCCCCAGTTCCCGGGGGTGTACTTGAACGTACCTTCCCAGATTCCCGTGTAGCTGTACTCCTGCGCCAGCACGTACCCGCGCTCCGGGTCAAACGCGAGAGGCGCGTCGTAGGGCGTCGGGCCCGTCCCGGCGTAGGTTTCCTCCCACGTCTCCGTGAGCGAGTCGAATTCCCAGGTCCGGTTGGTCGGCGTCGGTCCGTCGGCCAACTCCATCAGCACGATCATTTTGCCCCGCGCCGCGTCATACGTCGCATCCCCCTGTTGCGAGGAGACCGGACTCGGGCCTCCGGGCGAGGTCGTGATCAGCGTCCAATCATTCCCGTCATATTCCCACACTTCCGCGTTGTGATTCGCCGTCGTCGACCACCCGCCGAACAACAGGATCGTGTTCCGCGTGGAGTCAAACACCATCTCGTGCCCCAGCCGCCGGCCGGGATCGTGCGCGGGGAACCGCTGCGTCCACGACACGCCGTCCCACTCCCAGGTGTCGTCGAGGTAGCCCGCACTCGGACTCCAGCCGCCGTACAGGACGGCCACGCCCCGCACCGGGTCGTACGCCATGTCGGTGTTGTACGCCTGCCGGCTTGGCGGGCCGGGGCGCGTGCGGTCCACCCAGGTCGGCGTCGGCAGTGTAATGGCCGCCGGTCCGGCCGTTCGCGTCTCGCACTGATCCGTCACACGGCAGAAATACAGCCCCTCGTCCTCGTACCGTACACCATCCAGCACGAGCGTCGGGGTCAGCCCGCCGGTCACGTGCCCCGCGTCGACGATCGGTTCTCCATCCTTGTACCACTGGTACGACAGCGCCCCGACGCCCCGCGCATCGACGCCCAGCGCGACCGTCTCGCACGGCTGCGGCGTCTGGTTCTGCGGTTCGGCGTTGAAGGTCACGCCGATCTGCACGCGGACGGTCTGGCTCACGACGGCGCCGCAGCCGTTGCTGACCACCACGTGATAGTCGCCCGTCTGCCAGTGATCGGCGTGACTGACCTGGAACGTCGCTTCCGTTTCACCCTCGAGCGGTGCTCCGTCCCGGAACCACTGGATGTGCTGTGGCGATCCGCCGCCGGTTCCGACCGTCAGCGCGAACGGCATCCCCGGACAGGTCTCGACACCGCTCGGCTGCGCCGTGATCGTCGGAACCCCCGTGGCGATCTCGAACGGCAGCGCGTTGACGTTGTAGAACAGCCCCGCACGAACCATGACCCGCGCCTGCGACGTCGGCACGTAGGGCAGCGGCACCAGCGCGGCACCGACGTTCGGGAAATCGGCCGCCAGGGTCCACGGGAAGTTCTCCCCGTTGTCCGTGGAGAGCAAAACGTCCACCGTTGCCGCGTCGAATGGAGCCTCGTTCGTCCCGGCCACGTTCCAGGTGACCACGATCGCCTCGCCGCCGCAGCGAAGTTCGCCCCCGACCGGCGCCGTCACCACGAACCCCGGGTCCGGCACGCTGACGAACTGCACATAGATGTCGCTCATGCCCCACCCGCCGCCGCCCGCGACGTTGTCGCGCAGTACACCCTTGAATACGGAGCTCCGGCTGAACAGCGGCAAGACCTCGTTGGCCGATGCCGTGCCGTTGATCACGTTCTCGTACGCGGGGAACCAGCGCTCCCCGTATTCAAGCGGCGGCCGGACGCGCATCAGCGGCGCATGAACTCCCAGGTCCGGACCGAAAGGCCCCGGCCCGCCCAGGTCGGCCTGCTCGATCGAGTACGTGATCACATCGCCGGTTTCGAGCAGCTCTGCCGAGGGTGCCATCAGGCGAAACGGCGTCTGTGTCGGAATGACGTACGGGCCGAGCGGGTCGGGCGTCGCCCCGGTGTGCCGGTTGCCCGTGTCGAACCGCGCGACGCACTCCGCCCCCACCACCACCGGCGCAATTTCCAGCATGCTGATGAAAGAGTACATCGGGATCGCCGCGCTGTTGGGCCAACTCGGGCTCGCAGCACCGCAGCCGCCGGCGTAGGACATGATCGTGTTGCCCTCGCCCGGCTCATACGCCGTCGACGCGTTGCGGTTGGGACCGCAGGTGCCCACGTCCGAGTTGAACGTGTGTTGCGCTCCGAGCTGGTGGCCGATTTCGTGGGCGACGAGGTCGATGTCGAAGAAGTCGCCCGTCGGTTGGGAACGCGTCGAGACGCCGCGACCCCGGTTATCCTGACACACGCAAGCGAGCCCCGCCTTTCCACCCAGACTCGCCTGGTGAAACAGGTGGCCCAGCCCGTAGTTGTCCTCGCCGAGCACGGCGTCCAGATTGCTGTCGTTCTGGCTCAGCAGCGCGTCGATTCCGCCGCTGTAGGGATCGGTGCTCGGGTCCGTGTAGATCACCAGGTCATTGTTGTTCGCCAGATGCAGGCGCACCGGACCGTCACGCTCGAGAATCAGATTCACACGGTTGAGCGTCTGGTTGACGGCGTCGAGCGCCACCGGCACCGAAGGCGGGTTGGGCGCGCACACCCACTGCGTATACTCGCCCGTCGTGGCGATCGCGATGAAGAACTCGTTCCGCAGCACTGGAATCGGGCCGTGCGGGCCGCGGGGGGCCTGCGGCAGCGGCCTGACCGCCGGTTCCACCTCACAGGTCCAGGCGCGCTCGCCACGCAGTGCGCCGTGCCAGTACGACGTGTAGTGCGCGTCGTCGCCGCGCGACACCGGGTCGATATACCACGCCGATTCCTGCACCGTCCGCGTCGCACCCCGCAGCACCATCGCGTGAAAGCCCCGCGGTCCCATGCCGAAGCGGATCGTGGCCGACGCATCGTCGATCCCCTGGCCGAGGTAGCTGCGAATCTCCGGATAGCGGGCCTGTAGGTCCGGGTGCATCAGCGACGACTCGACGAACGCAAACCGCTCCGTGCCGCCATCGGGCCGCGGCAGAACAATCACGGCCCGCGATTCGCGCACGGGCGTGCCGTCCTCCTGCGGGGCGGTCAGCAGGGTAGCCTCCAGCGCGCGCGAATCGAGCGTGAGCCGTCTGCCCATCGCCGGCCGAATCCAGCCCGGGCGATCGAGCACCTCCGCGGGGAACTCGTCGACCTCGAACCAGGCCAAGTCCGGCGTGAGCGCGTCCGTCCGCGACTGTCCATGGGCACTCGCCATCAAGCAGCCGGCGAGGACCGCCCGCCGCACGAGCCCCTGCGACCAGGGTAAACGCAACGTTTTATGGGCAAACATGGGTCGGCTTCCTTTTGAAAGGGTTCCGGCTGCGTATTCCACAGCGCGCGGCCTCTGCGCAGGCCCCAACCCCAGGTTGTGCGTCTGCGATGGGGCCGGATTCACGCGGACTTTGGAATTTCGCTAACTGCCTGTCTATACTGAAGTCGCGGATGTGTTCTGGTTTCCGGGGCAAGCAGTGATCGCCGCCTCCGACGAGCATTGGGTCGCCCGCGCCGTAGACGGCGACCGAGACGCCCTCGTCGCGCTGCTCGAACGCCACGGGCCCGCGGTCGAGCGCGGCCTACGCGTCGGTCCACGGTGGCGCCGCGCGCTCGACGTCGGCGACGTGATGCAGGTCACCTACCTCGAGGCGTTCCTCCGCATCGGCACGTTCGATCCCCGTCGGGCGAGTCTCTTCGCCGGCTGGCTGCGGCGGATCGCTCAAAACAACCTGCGCGACGCCCTGCGAGCCCTCCGGGCAAAGGGCGCTGCGCCACGCCCCCGACCACCAGTCCTCGGGGCGAAGCGGGACTTTTCCGGTGGGATGCTCGACCTGCTGGCCGGCTCGACGCCTTCGCCGAGCTTCGCGGCGCGCCGGCGGGAGGCGCGCGACGTCCTGCATGCGGCGCTCCAGCGGTTGCCGCACGATTACGCTCAGGCGGTGCGCCTGTACGATCTGGAGGGACACACGATCGAGCAGGTGGCGTCGTTGATGCGTCGGTCGGCCGGCGCCGTGCATATGCTCCGCATGCGGGCGCACGACCGCCTCCGTGAGCTGCTCGGGTCCGATACGCGCGTCCTGGAGAGCCGCGCGTGACCGCCGCGGACGGGGCCTCCCGGCCACAACCGCCTGAGACCCGTCACCGAGGCTGGATCCGGGCGGCGCGGGAGCAGGTGGACGCCGCGCTCGGCGACGTGGGCGGCGTCGACGGCGGGGCGGGCGGCGGGCATTCGATCCCGGTGGACGCGATTGCCGGCTACGCACTGGAGCGCGAGCTCCACCGCGGCGGACAGGGGGTCGTGTATCTCGCGGTGCAGCGGTCGACGCAGCGGCGCGTGGCGATCAAGGTGTTGCGCGAGGGCGTGTTCGCCGACGCCCTCGAACGGGCGCGTTTCGAACGCGAAGTCCGCATGTTGGCGACTCTGCGCCACCCAAACATCGTCACCATTCACGACAGCGGCGTGGCCGGGGGCCGATTCTATTTCGCGATGGATTACATTCCGGGCCAGCCGCTGGATGCGTTCATCGCCGACCGGAAGCTCGGCGTGCGGGATACGCTGCGGCTGTTCGGCACGATCTGCGAAGCGGTGAACGCCGCCCACGCGCGCGGCATCATCCACCGTGACCTCAAGCCCGCCAACGTGCGGGTGGACGCGGGCGGAACGCCCTATGTGCTGGACTTCGGCCTCGCCAAGGAGATCGTCGCGCCCGCGGCCGACGCCCCGCAGCGCGCTGCGACGGCCACCGGTCAGTTCGTCGGATCGCTGCCGTGGGCGGCGCCGGAGCAGGCCGAGTGCCGGCCCGACCGCGTCGACATGCGCACCGACGTCTACGCGCTCGGCATGCTGCTGTACCACGCGCTGGCCGGTCGGTTTCCGTACGCGGTGGCCTGCGACGCCCGGACGCTGCTCGACAACATCGTGTCCGCGGCGCCGCTGCCCCTGCGCGCGGTGCGGCGTGATCTGGACGACGATGTTGAGACGATCGTGCTGAAGTGCCTGAGCAAGGAGCGCGAGCGCCGTTATCAGACGGCCGGCGAGCTGGGCCGGGACATCCGCCGCTACCTGGCCGGAGAACCGATCGACGCCAAGCGTGACAGCGCCTGGTACATGCTGCGCAAGTCCGTGGCGCGTTACCGCAAGCGTGTGGCGGTTGCGGGGCTGTTCCTGGCACTGCTGTTCGGTTCGACCGTCGTCACCTCGCTGCTGCTGGTCCGCGCGAACCGGGCGGCGGACCGGACACGGAAAGCAGAGGCGGCGGCCCGTCTGGCGGAACGCGCGGCCGTCGGCAGCCTGCGCCAAGCGCTGGTGGCCCAGGCCCGCGCGCTGCGTCGCAGCGGATGGGCCGGGCAGCGCGTGGCGGCCCTGGCGGCACTTGCCCGGGCCGACCGTGGCGCGGGGGTCGTCGAGCTGCGCAACGAGGCGATTGCGGCACTAGCGCTGACCGACCTGCGGCCGGTGCGGCGCATCCCCGGCAACGTCGCGACGTACTTCGACCCGACGTGGACGCACCATGCCATGATGGATGCGGGCGGCGCCATCCGCGTCGCGCGGACCGCGGATGACGGCGAGGTCGCCCGTATTCCGCCACCGGAGTGCGCGGTGCGAGAGCTGTATGCACCGGTGTTGCGCGGCGCCTATCTGGCGCGGCGCTTCGACCCGCGTGAGGGTCCGCGGCACCTGGAGGTGTGGGAGCTGGAATCGGCCCGCTGCGTGCTGCGCGTGAGCGACCTGCCGGAGCGTGGCGGCTTCGCGTTCTCTCCGGATGGCCGGCAGCTCGCCGTCGGCCGCCGCGACCAGGCCATCCACGTGTACGACCTGGCGACCGGGCGGGCCATCCGGCGCTGTGTGCTGGACCGAAGCCCGGCGTACCTCGACTACGACCCGGCCGGCCGGCGGCTGGTGCTGTACCATGAGAGCTTCACCCGCGCGGAGCTGCTCGACCTCGAGTCGGGTCGGCGCGAGCCGGCGTTCGCGTCGGACTCGATCGCCTGGTCGGTTGCGTGGCATCCGCACGCTCCGATCTTGGCGGGTGCCACGGGATGGGACGTCGAGCTGTGGCATACGGATCAGCGGCGGAGTGTCGCGCGACTGAGGGGGCATCAGGACCAGGTTGTGCGCGTGGAATTCGCTGCGGACGGCGCGCTGCTGCTGTCGTACAGTTGGGACGGGGTGGCCATCGTATGGGACGTGAGCAGTCGCAGGCCGCTGGTGCGGGCGGCGCTCGTGAATCCCACGTTCGGACCGGACGGGCGGCGGGTGGCGGGCGGGCGCAGCGAGAACGACGGCTACGTCACGATGGTTTACGAGCTGGAGCCGGCGGTGTGGCGCTGCCTCAGCACGTGGGGGGGCGACATCGTGCCCGCGACGGCCAGCGGAGGGTTCGAGCCGCGCACCGGGCTGCTGGTGCTGTGTCACACGGACGGTGCCGTCGCAGCGGCGTTGCACGTTTACGACGTTGCAGCCGGTGAGGAAGCGCTGTTTCGTCCGCTGGAACTCCCGACCTGGCTCGCGTTGGGCAGCGGCGACGCGATCTTCGCGGCGCAGCAGACGGGGCTGGCGCGCTGGCCGCTGCGGATAGAGTCGGAGTCGGGTCGGATCGTGATCGAGCCGCCGGAGCCCCTGCTGACCTATCCGGGTGCGGAGACGATCGCGCTCAGCGCCGACGCCGGCGTGGTGGTGACGGGTAGTCTGGGCGAGGGAAGGTTCCGGGCACTGGATGTACGTTCGGGCGGCAGCCGCGACTTCGCGGCCGCGGGACGTGTAACCGCGGTCCAGGTGAGCGCGGAGGGTCGATGGATCGCGGCCGGCGGATGGGACCGAACGGGCGTCGAAGTGTGGGAAGCGGCGACGGGCAAGTGTGTCGCGCGGCTGAGTACGAAGGGGATGTCATACGTGGCGTTCAGCCCCGACAGCGCGGTGATGGTCACGAGCGACGCCGAGGGGGTGGTGGTTTGGGAAACGGGCACGTGGCGTCCGCTGCGGCGTACGGGGCAGCGCGGCGCGCTGTGCGGTTTCTCGCCCGACGGACGGCTGCTCGTGATGAACCCGGACCGTAAGCGGCTGTGCCTACTGTCGGTCGAGACGCTGGCAGAGGTCGCGGCGCTGGAGCCGCCGGACGGCGCGTACTCGACAGGCTGTGCGTTCCGCGCCGACGGAGAGGTGCTCGCGCAGTTCGTCAATCTGAGCGGCGTGGCATACGTGTGGGACCTTCGGGCGCTGCGCGCAGAACTCGAGTTGCTGGGATTGGACTGGTAGATGTGCCGGGATCGGACCGGCAAACGCCCGCCGGCACGGCGGGCCCCGCCCGCATCGGCGAAGCTGGTGCGGGTGGAGTGGCGGACGGTCTGCGGGTCACGAGCCCGGCGAGCCGACCTGGGGTGTTTCCGCTACGAGTCCCGAAATCGCTTTTGTTGACAACACTGACGAAGTGTGGCCGCGGTTTTTCCGCGGCGCGACGTGTCGTGTGCAGAATGAGGCACATGATGGACGCCAGAGCGCCGCACTGACGCCATGATTCTCACGTCCCGGAAACCGTTGTTCATTCGACTCCGAAACGATGCACCATCGTGTGCCGGTACGTCTGTCCGGGACGGAGCACGATCGACGGAAACTCGGCGTGGTTCGGGGCGTCCGGAAAACACTGCGTTTCCAGGCACAACCCGGCGTGCCGGCCGAGCGCCCGGCCACCCTTGCCGCGCAGCGCGCCGTCGAGGAAGTTGGCCGTGTAGAGCTGAACACCCGGTTGGTCGGTGAGCAGTTCCAGGGTGCGGCCGCTGCGCGGGTCGCGGACGCGTGCCGCGGGCCGGAGCGTGCCGGGGGGCGTAGTGATCACGAAATTGTGGTCGTAGCCGCCCGCGAGTTGGCCGATGCGGGCGCCGATCGGCGTCGGGCGCGTGAAGTCGAGCGGCGTGCCGGCCGTGGGGCGGATCTCGCCGGTCGGGATGAGCTCGGCGTCGGTGACGGTGTAGCGGTCGGCGGCCAGCCACAGCTCGTGGCCGAGAATGTCGCCCGACCCGTCGCCGCCGAGGTTCCAGTACGTGTGGTAGGCGAGGTTCACGAACGTCGGCGCGTCCGTCGTGGCGGTGAAGTCGACCACGAACGCGTTGGACTCGGTCAGAGCATGGATCGCCGTGACGTCGAGATGGCCCGGGTAGCCCTCTTCGCCGTCGGGGCTGCGGTAAGTGAAGCGGATGCCGACGCGATCGGGGCCGCGGACGGGCTCGGCCGACCAGAGCACGCGGCTGAAGCCGCGCGTGCCGCCATGCAGGTGGTGGCGGCCGTGGTTAACCGAGAGTTGGAGCGGCCGGCCGTCGAGCGAGCAGCGGCCGAGGGCGATGCGGTTGGCGACGCGCCCGATGGTGGCGCCGAAATACGGGCTGTTGTGGTGGACCCAATGGTCGAGCGTGTCGAAGCCGGCGGTAATGTCGGCGAGCCGGCCGTCGCGGTCGGGCGTCTCCACGCTGACCGTGATGGCGCCGAAGTCTGTCAGGCGGGCCCGCAGGCCCGCCGAGTTCGTCAGCGTGAACAGGCGGGCGGTCCGGCCGTCGGGGAGCCGGCCGTAGGGTGCGGTCTGGATGTCGAGCTTGGCTGCTGGCGCCATCATGGGTCTCCGGTGCGGTCGTCGCCGCGGGTGAGATCATACCGGAATTGGGGGGCCGCGAGCCGGACGTGCCGCGCGTGTGCCAATGCCGTGTCGGCAGCGCTCGAGTCCAGACTCAGCCAGATCCAACGTCGGTCGCCTTCGGCGACCTCGCTAGGGATGACAG
>CAZMCT010000034.1:0-8121 GCA_964564785.1 uncultured Planctomycetales bacterium | reverse complement strand
CTGCGCGTGGGACCTCGCTCGGGATGACCGGGGGACCTCGCTCGGGATGACAGGGGGCGAGCAGTGCTTGGCGATGGCAAGGGACTACCCACCCAGGCCGTATTCCGGCCAGCGGCGGGTAACGAGCGCGCGGACCTCGGGCGACATCTCGATCTCCGGCGGCCAGGGACGAACCTGGCCCTCGCCCGGCACCTTGCGGGTGGCGTCGATGCCGACCTTGCTGCCGGTGCCGCAGAACGGGGCGGCGTGGTCGAGGATGTCGAGCGGGCCGCGGACGAACTCGAAGTCGCGCTGCGGATCGACGTTGGCGCACAGGTGGAACAGCACGTCGTCGGGGTCGTGCACGTTCACATGCTCGTCGACCACGACGATGATCTTCGTCAGGGCCATCTGCCCCGCGCCCCAGATCGCGTGCATCACCCGCCGGGCCTGGTACGGGTACTCCTTGCGGATTTTCACGAATGCGCAATTGTGGAAGCAGCCGAAGCGCGGCAGGTCATAGTCGATGATGTCCGGCACGAGCATCTGTAGCAGCGGCAGAAAGACCCGCTCGGTCGCCTTGCCCAGCCAGTAATCCTCCATGGGCGGTTTGCCCACGATCGTTGCCGGGTAGACCGGTCGGTCGCGATGCGTGATGCCCGTCACGTGGAAGCGCGGGAACAAGTCCGGCAGCGAGTAGAACCCGGTGTGGTCGCCGAACGGGCCTTCGAGCAGCGGCGGCTCGGCCGGGTCGATGTAGCCTTCGATCACGAACTCCGCGGTCGCCGGGACCTCGACTTCGGGCTGCGTGACGGCCGGGCAGAGCTCGAGGGCGCGGCCCTGGAGGAAGCCGGCGAACAGGCATTCGTCGATGCCGGGCGGGAGCGGGCAGGTGGCGGCGTAAGGGAGAATGGCCGGGCCGCCGAGCGCGATGCACAGCGGCATGCGCCGGCCGGCCTGCTGACAGGCGCGGAAGTGACGGGCGCCGTCGTGGTGCATGTGCCAGTGCATCGTGGCCAGCCGCGGGCCGAAGAGCTGCACGCGATACATGCCGACGTTGCGCTCGCCGGTCTCGGGGTGCTTTGTGAACACGGTCCCGAGCGTGATATAGCGGCCGGTGGCGCGGGCGGCGTCGGGCCCGACGGCGTCGGCGGCCACGGGCACCGGCGTGCCGGTGGCAGTGAAGCCGACGGCGGCCGGATCACCGTCCAGCGGCCAGCATTTCAGCACGGGCAGAGTGAACAGGTCGGCGTCGTCGGTGTGGACGACGTCCTGGCACGCGCCGCGCCGGACGATCTTCGGCGGCAGGCTGCCGAGCTGGGCGAGCTCGGGCAGCTTGCGGAGCTTTTGCATCAAGGTGGTGGGGATCTCGGGTTTGATCAGGTTGCGGACACGGGCCGCGACCTCGTCGAAGTCGGCGCAGCCCAGCGCTAGGCACATCCGCTCGCGGGCGCCGAACGTGTTGATGACCAGCGGCCACGGCGAGCCGCGGACGCGCTCGAAGAGCAGCGCGGGTCCGCCGGCCTTCATCACGCGGTCGGCGATCTCGGTGATCTCGAGCTCGGCGTCGACCTCGGCCCGGATGCGCCGCAGTTGGCCGCGCTGCTCGAGCTCGGCCAGGAACGTCTGGAGGTCGGGGAAGGACACGCGCGGCTCCGGGAGTTGCCGGGACTCGCCGGCACGTTATGGGAGTATAGAGCCGCGCGCGGGCGCGGGAAACGCGGCTGGGTGCCGCTGCCGGGTCGGCGTGGTGCGCGTGTCTGCGGCTTGCCGCGCATGAGCGGGCTTCGCATCATGTCCGCAGGACTGCCGCCACGTCCCCGGGCGAGCCGCCGTTCGCCGAACTGCGGGCGCGTTTTCTGCCCGGCCGCGTCAGCGCGGCCGGCGGCGTCGTCTTTGCGGGGGGAGAGTCGTGGGCTGGCCGCGCTTGCGCCATTCGCACAGCGTGTTCTTGTTCACCAGCTCGCGGAGCTGCCGGCACCAGACGGCGGCCATCGTGCGGCAGATGCCGGCCGTGTCGGCCGGGGGAAAATCGGCGTGCGGGCAGTCGAAGCCGCAGTAGCGAGGGATCGGATCGGGAGTCGGTTCACTCACAGGCGTCGATGATAATGGCGACGTAGGGCGGATGCATCGCGCGAATGGGGTCGCCGGCCGATCGACCTGGGCTATCCCGCGCCCGGTCAAGAATGGGGTAGCGCAGTCTGGCCGGCGCAGTTCGGGTGGCGCGATCCGGGTGGCACGGTCCGGGTGGCACGATCCGGAGCCGCTGAGCGGCGCAGGGCCGTGGGGTGTCGAGGCCGCCCCGGCCCTGCGCGGCTGCGCCGCCCCGGACCGTGCCCCCCGAGCCATGCCACCCCGGCCGAGAGCGGGTGATGCGGTCCAAGCATCGCAGGCGACGCGCCGGCCCGTGGTTTCCCCCGCGTGGAACGGGGGATGGCGAAGCGCTCCAGCGCACCTGCTCACGTTCTCACATTGCCATGTGCGTCGCGTCACTCGCGCGCGCTGCGGGCGCGGATGCGCTCCACGAGGTGCCGCAGCGACCGCCCGACGTCCTCGACGGTCAGCCGCGCGTCGGGCCGTGGCGCGACCACCACATCGAAACCCGCCGGCAGATCATGTTGCAGGAGCCGGAAGGCTGTGCGCAGGACGCGCTTGGCGCGGTTACGTGCCACCGCCCCGCCCACCCGCCGCCCAACGACCAGCCCGAGCCGCGGGTGCGGCCGGCCGTTCGGCAGCACCCACACCGTGACCCGCCCGTCCTGTCCGCGCCGGCCGTCCTGAAGGACGCGTTCAAAGTCCGCCCGGCGAACGATGCGAAGCCGGCGGGGGAATGTGGCACGCGGTGGCATCGGCGATGCGCCTCCGCAGGACAACGCAACCGTCCCCACGGGGATCCGAACTGCATCGTGCCCCCTGTGGGAGCCTGCAAACGCCACTTGACCAATTCGTGTCGCGTCTTGCGTCGGGTCGAGGCTCGCGGGGAACAAGGCTCCCGACGGGGGTGCTCGGCACGGCGCCCCGCGTCTGACGCTTGGTTGTATCGTACCGCGCTCGCAGCCGTACACGGAGCCGGCACCCCCGTCAGCAGCGGCCGAAGTGGGGCACACGCCGCGCCGGCAGCGGGTGAAGCCGAGCCCGTGGCCAAGGCCGAGGGACCGACGTTGGCGGGCCGCACGCACAAGTATCGCGCGAGTCCGCGCCTTTCTCTTGAAACCTCACCCCGCGGCCGATTATACTGGTCGTTCGCGGGCCCGTGCGGTCCATACGCACCCTTCCAGAAAGGAACTCGCATATGCCTAAAGGCCCGCTTCTGGCGGCAGGGCTCTTCTATGGGCTACTGATTGCGTCCGCGGTTTCGGCCGCTGACTGGCCGCAGTTGCAGAATGACGCGGCCCACAGCGGCTTCTCGCCCGAAACGGTCGGACTCCCGCCCGCCGGCGAGGCCCAGGTGGTCTGGCGGTGGCACCCCGACCGCGTCACGAGCGTCGCGAGCCGCGTGCAACCGGTCATTCGAAACGGGCTGCTGTGCGTCGGGTTCTTCGACGGCCGGATGTTCGGCCTCGATGCCGCCACCGGACAGGTTCGCTGGGTCTCTCAGGCCGGCGGCGCGATCAACCACACGGCGGCGATCGACGCGCAGCGCGTTTATTTCGGCTGTCAGGACGGGCTCGTCTATGCGTTGAATGTCAACGACGGGTCACTGGCCTGGACGGTCCAGACCGGGCGGGCCATTCACAACGCGCCGTGCCTCGCGGGCGACCGCATCTTCATCGGCAACTCGCGCGGGCGCTTCCTGGCCATCAACACCGACGGCACGGTCGCCTGGACGTACGACGCCGGCCGGCCGATCGAGATGAGCGCGGCCTACGCCGACGGGCGCGTGTACTGCGGCGACGAGGGCCTCTACGCCTTCTGCCTGAACTCGGCCGACGGCAGCCTGGTCTGGCGCGTGCGGCTGCGTGGGCAGAGCATGTTCGGCTACTGGCCGGTCGTCATGCCCTCGGCCAACACGGTTTTCTATCGCACGCAGGCGGCCTTCGGCTTCGTTGAGATGCTCAACAGCGGCGACGACCTTCTCGGCGACGGCAGCGCGGTGGAAGAGGACGGCACGCCGGCGCAGCACGCGGCCGAACAGCAGACCATCCGCAACTACCTGGCGGCCAACCCCGACCGGCAGACGTTCTGGGCGCTCAACACCGCCGACGGCAGCCAGCGCTACGTCGCCCCGGTCCTCATGACCGCCGGCGGCAACACCACCCCGGTACCACCGATCTACGACCCGGCCACCGGCCGCGCGTGGCTCATCGCCCGCAGCCGTTACGCCCGTTGGGACAGCAATTCGATCGTCCGAGCCTACGGCTGCGAGCCGATGCGTTTTGATCCGCTGACCGGCGCCACGACCTTGCTGTCGAATCATGCGAACCGCGGCTCGGGCGTGCACATGATCGGCGACGAAACCTCCTTGCTGACGGCTGACAATTACGGGTTGCTCGTTTCGGGGCGGGGTACGCTCGGCTACATCCGCCACAGCCCGGAGACGGCGCAGCACGTGCTCTCGAGCGTGCCCACCGCGATCGACGACTACGCGCACCCCGACTCGCCGCTGGCGTACGGAACCAGCGAGTATCCGTACTTCTCGGTGAACGCGGGGGGCGGGGCCGGCGCCGGGATCGTCTCGGGAGCCGCGGTCGCCGACAACGCGCTCTTCTGGTTTGCACGGTACGGGTTGCTGGTCCGCGTGGAACGCGAGTGAAAGTCTGGAGGAGTACTGCCCGTGATGCGATTCGGCCTGGTACTGACGATCGTGGCACTCGCTTTCGGCGCCGTGCCCGCCCATGCGCAACCGGCGACCGAGTACATCTGGCGCACCGAATCGGTCCGCGACATCGCGCCGGCCGCCAACGACCTGCGGGCCGAGCTCGACGCGCTGGTGCTCGAGATGATCGGCACCGGCAACCCGGCGATCGACAACGGCCTGTTGCAACCGGCGCTCTTTCGACCGGGCCTGGCCGGCGAGTTCCTGCTGTACGGCGCGCCGAGCGAGTCGGTGCTGCTGCTCAGCGACATTCTGCCGCTCCTGAGCCCGCCGGTCCGCACGCAGCTCGCATCGTATCTCGCCGTGCTGCTCGACACGTTCCCTCCGCTGGAGCGATCTTTCGTCCACGGCACCGACACGTGGGGCTACACGCTCATGGAGCGCAATCGGCGCGAGTTCTATCCCATGCCGGTCACCGGCGTGAATCTCTGGCCGCCGCCCACGGTCCCGCTGAGCACGCTCTATGCGCTGTGGCGGTACGCCGACGCGACGGGTCAGTGGGACTATCTCCGCGCGCGGCTGTCGCCGCTACAGGCACTTTACAACACCTACGACGGGACGCCGTCGTACTACGGCGAGGTGCTCGGCCTGATCGGCGCGGCCCGCATCGCCGAGCACGAGGGTCTGCGCGCCTGGCGCGACGATGCCGTCGCGCGGGCCACCGCCGCCATCGCGGCCGCCGACTACGTCGCGTGGGTCAACGCCCGCCAGGTCGAGCTGACGCGGGGCATTCACGACTGGTGTTACCCGGTTTTCCACGAATACCGCCTGGATACGGCCGTGGCGGTCGCGTTCGGCCCCGAGATCGGCCGCCTGATCGCCGACCAGAGTGCCGCGGCCGCGATCGCGCACGCCAGTCCCCGCATCGGCGGCCCCGGGCGGAACAGTCACGGGCGCGCGAGCCAGCCGGGCTGGATGGGGTTGCGCTTGCAGTTCTGCGACGCCGGGTACGTGTACAAGGGCGGGGAGATCCCCAACTGGGGTGACGATGGACAGGGCGGCGAGAACGCCTACAACACGCCTGATTTCGCCTGGACGTTTTTCCTGCTGCGCGCGTACGTCTATGGCGACAGCGCGGAAGACCTCCGCACCTACGTCGATGCGCCCATGTGCATCGGCGACCTTTGTCATCTCCACAAGTTCGCGGTGGCGATCCGCGGGTACGGGGAGACGCGGTGGCGGAGTGTCCGCGGCGGCAACTTGGACAACGACGTGGATGTCGATCTCGCGGACTTCGCGTTGCTCCGCGACTGCTGGACCGCGCCGGAGATCCCCGCCGCGACCGGCTGCATGGAGGCCGATCTCGACGGCGATCTCGACGTCGATCTGACGGATTTCGCGGTCGTTCAGTACAGCTTCACCGGCCCGCGCTGAGCCGCAGCACCCGTCACCGCCCGGCGGCTGCGCCAGCCCCCGACGAGTGTCATCCCGCGCGGGCGGCTACTCGAACCCGATCATCCCCCGCAGCGCGGCCAGACGCTGCTCGACCTCGGCCGGCGTCACGCGGGCCAGCGCTTCGATCGAGAACGACTCGATCACGAACGACGCGACGACCGCCCCGCGGGCCATCGCCGCCCGCAGCCGCGCCGGCGTGAACCCGCCGCCCGCGGCCAGGTAGCCCATCATCGCACCCGCGAAGCTGTCGCCGCAGCCGGTCGGATCGACGATCTGCTCGGTGGGATAGGCCGGCACGAGCGCCAGGCCATCCTGCGAGATCACCAGGCTGCCGTGCTCGCCCTTCTTGATGACCACGAAGCGCGGGCCGAGCTTGAGGATCTCGCGGCCGGCCGTCACCAGGTTCGTGCGCTGCGTGAGCAGCCGGGCCTCGCCCTCGTTCAGCACCAGGCCGTCGACGACCCGCAGCGTGCGGCGCAGCTCCTCCGGCTCGTGCTCGATCCACAGGTTCATCGTGTCACAGACGCGCAGCTCGGCCGCCGGGAGCTGCTCGGCGAACTCGCGCTGGATCCGCGGGTGCGTGTTGGCCAGGAACACGAAGCGGCTGTCGCGGAACTCGGCCGGCAGCGGGGCGGCCCGCTCCGCCAGCACGTTGAGCTGCACGGCGACCGTCTCGGCCTCGTTCATCGACCCGCAGTAGCGGCCGCACCAGCGGAAGGTCTTGCTGCCGGCCCGCACCTCCAGGCCGCGGCAATCGATCGCCCGGCTGCGCAGCGGGGCGAGCCATTCGCCGTCGAAATCCTCGCCCACCACGCCCACCAGCCGCACGGGCGTGAACAGCGAAGCCGCCATCGAGAAGTACACCGCCGAGCCGCCGAGGATGTTCTCGGCCCGCCCGGTCGGCGTTTCCACCGTGTCAATCCCGATCGAACCCGTCACGAGCAGGGACATAAGGAGCTTTCAGTTAACAGCTTTCAACTCTCAGCCAGATTCCGAGCCGGCGGATTCTACCCGCGCGCGGCTCTGGCAGCATGCCCGACGTGCAGGTGCGGGGCTGCTGGCCGTCGTGGTCAGATCGCGAAGCGCCCGCGACCGCACGGGGGAATTGCGGGCATCGAATGAACACTCGCCAAAAGAAGAAGAAGCGAAGAAAAGATTTGCCCTCCCCCGAAGCGCGTTCATAATGTCTAGGTACCCGCGCGCGAATCGGGGTTGCGGCTGTGGGCCGCTCCAAACACGCAGAGGTGTGGGAGGATTGTCGTGTCTCGTACGCGCTCAAACGGCCGTTTGCTGCTCTGTCTGCTGCCGATCGTAGGCACCTGGGCCGCTGCATCCTACGCGGCGGGTCAGGAGTCCCCTTGTGCCATTCAGGGCACAGTGCCGGACGTGGCTCTGGAGGGGGGTGTCGCAACGCAGTTCACGTTCATGCGACCGACGCAACAGGCGCTGGAAGTGACGGTGCCGGCGGAGTACCGCTCGCCGGAGTTCACGATGCACCTGGTTCGGGTGCTGAACGAGGCGGAAGTCGTTTCGATCGATTTGTGGGCCTTTGCGAAGGACGGCGTGGGAACGATTCGGATTCCCTACCGCGTACCGAAGGACGAGGCGACCCCGGAGCAGGTTGCACAAGCCGTCGAAGCGCGTCCGGGGTATTATCTCCTGATCTGGAACAACGTGGTGGGCGGTGACCCGCTCATGCAGGTCAAGCTCGTGGAATGCGAGCCACCCGGCGGCTGGGGCGGCACGAACCCGCAGACCGGCGCCGGCAATCTTGGCCGACCTGGCTCCGAAAGCAATCCGAACGGCGGGGCCGGCGGAAATGCCGCCCCGGGCAGCAACCAGCCCGGCGGCCGCGGTGGCGACGCGTGGCCCGGCTCAGGCGGTCGGGGCGGCAACGGGGGCAACGGCGACGGCAGCGGATCGGGCGGCGC
>CAZMCT010000033.1:0-30920 GCA_964564785.1 uncultured Planctomycetales bacterium | reverse complement strand
GCCGACACGGCAGTGGCACACGCGACACCGGCCGCGCGAGGGCGCGGGCCGCTACTTCTACCGGCCCGACGGTCCGTACCCTTCCGGCAGCTTGTCCACCACGACACGCCGCACGGCCAGCTCGCCGCCGAGGCTCTCGAGCCGCAAGTCCGCCCCGCCGTTCTGCCGGTTCGCACAGCGGGCCGCGGGCAACTCGCGCGTCGCGATCTTCCACTCCCGCGTGTCGCCGCGCGCGAGCGGCGCGACGTCGCCGCGGTATGCTCCCGCCTGCGGCCCTATCGCCTCGGCCGAATCGTATTGCACCAAGATCGGGCCCCGACCCTCGTCGAAGTACTCGATCGTGACCCGCAACGGCCCGCGGTGATCGAAGTAGTACGGGTCCGCCACGTCGAAATACAGGTAGCGCTGCGCATTGACGCCCGGCCGGGTGCGCACGCAGACCGAACGCTCGGTCGATCCGGAATCGCTGTCAAGAGTATTCGCCGCTTGACGGCCGGTGCCACAGGTAGTCAGCTCCCACATGCCGTCCGCGACGTCCGCGACCAGCCGCAGACCCTCCTCGATCAGCCGCGGCTGCGCGTCATCGCCGCCCTCCGGCGCGGCGGGTTCCACTCGCACACTGACCCGCAGCCGGCCGGCGAACGCGCGGCCCGCCGGGTTCGACCGCGGGGCGTTCAAGATTCCGCGCAGCGCCGCCGCCCAATCCGCGCCCGCCGGCGCCTGCCCGCCCTTGAACAGCGTGCTGAACTTCCGCGTCAGCTCGATGTACAGCCGCCCGTCCTCCCGTGTCTCGCAGATCGGTGTACCCTCGTGCAGCTCGCTCCACGTCTCCACGATGACGATCCGCGGCCGGTGCTCCAGCGCGAGCAGCCACGACGCCGAGTAGAACGCTCCGCCCAGCCGATCGCGCGTGGGCGTCGTGCGGCCCGGCACCGGTGAGTCGTCGTAGCCCGGCCCAACCTGCGCGGCCCCTTCACCCACAATCGGCCCGCCCAACGCCGCCCCCCACCCTGTCCGCGCGTCGGCCGTGAACGACCAGGACGGACCGGCAATCACGAACGGCCGCCGGCCGAAGTCTCGCTCGAACTGCTCGTAGACATAGTCGATCGTGCCCTGGTCGTGACCGGCCGCGAACGCCGATTCGTAGAGTTGCACGATCGGCCGTCCGTCCACGCACGCCCAGTGCCGCGTCGGCACCAGGCAATAGAAATCACGAATGGTGCGATAGAAGATGTCGCGGCCCTCCCCGGTGCGCAAATCCACGTTGTCGCGTCCGCGCTCCCGGTACGCATGTTCGCCCAAGAGCGTCGTGGTGTCATAGAACAGCCCGATCCGCGGTGTCGGTTTTCCGTCCGCAGCCAGCTCATCCAACGCTTGCACCAGTGGCGGAATTCCGACCACCGAGAAACGCAGGTCGCCCGCCTCGTACTGATTCGGCGCGCCCCAGTACACGCACAGCGCGATGTCGATCCCCGCCGCCCGAACATCCTCCATCTGCCGCCGGTGCCACGCGCTCGAGGCGTAACTCACCTGCGTGTCATCCGGGAAGTGCGTCCGGAGGATGCTCCAGTCGCGGCCCTCGAAAAAATGCTCGTCCGGCCAGCGATACCAGTAGAAGTAATGGGTGGCGACAATCCGCTCGCCCGGCTGGAACGTCGGCGCCCGCGCGACGTCCGCGTGCGTCGGCAGCGGCGGAATCGGCGGAACGTCATCCGCCAGCAGCGCGACTACGCCCCCCGAAAGCATGAAGAGCTTCGCGATTGATCGGTACACAGCCTGCTCCCGAGTGGTCCGGGCACGCATTCTGACCGTGCGCTGCGCCCGGCGATAGGTCGAGAGACGATCGATAATCGGGTCTCAGCAACGACGTGCTCGGCGGTATTTCCGATAACTCGGTTGAAAGCGATTGCCGGCGGCTTGGGGAACCGGTACAATTCCTGCGGCTGGGATGAGAAGCGCTTGGGACGGGTGCGTGGAATGGCGGGGAAGCACAGAGACAATTCGATGTTGGACACGTTCGGTCGGCAGTCGCGCGCCCCGGACGCGGCAGCCCCCGCGGACGTCTTGGTCGACCTCGACACGCAGCTCATGTTGCAGGTGCGCGACGGGAACGGGGAGGCGGCCGAGACGTTGGTGCGCCGCAACCGAGAGCGGATCGCCCGTTACCTGGCGCGGCTGGTTCGCGACGCGCGCACGGTCGAAGACCTGACCCAGGACGTTTTCCTTCAGGCGCTCACGCACACGGACCAATACCGCCCGACCGCCCGCGTGATCACCTGGCTTTACCGAATTGCGACGAACGTCGCCCTCAATTACCTCAAGCAAGCCGAGGTAAAACGCCGCGCGCGCGAGCCGGCCCAGGCCGCGCTCGAAATGGCCGACGACCACGAGCCCACACCCGAGCGGCAGATGAGCCTCGACGAACTCCGTCAGCAGGTGTCCCGGGCGGTCCTCGCACTCCCCGTGAACCAGCGCATCGCGCTGACGCTCTTCGAGTACGAGGGCTGCTCGTACGAGCAGATTGCCACCGTGCTGGACGGGACGGTCGAATCGGTGCGGAGCCTCCTCATGCGCGCCCGCACCACCTTGCGGCGCGAGCTGCGCGAGCTGCTCTGAGCGCCTGAACGCCGATCCCGTTCGAGCTTCGCGACGGACCGGTTCGACGCCCACGGCCGCGAAGATGCACCTCTTCCGCCTTGCACCGGCGCCGGTTCCGGCGTAGACCACCGGTCGTATCCAACGCCCCGGCTGCCATGCAACATCTGGATCTCGAGCTCGCGCACCGGTTCCTTCAGGCCCGCCTTACGCCTGACCAGCAGCGCCACTGGGAGCAGCATCTCCAGGGCTGCGAGCGCTGCCGGGAGCTCGTCGCCGCCGAGCGCGCCCTGCTCGCCGTGCTCGATCTCGACGCCGCGGCCGCCGTGCCACCGCCCGCCACCGCGCTCCGCGTGCCGGACGAATTCGCGGCCCGCGACCCGCAGCGAGCCCGCCGGCGCCGCTGGTCGATCGTGTTTCTCGCCGCCGAAGTGCTGGTCGCGACCGGCTTGCTGGCGGCGCTCGTCTGGCAGATCAACCAACGCAGCGATCCGGCCGCAGCGCTGGCCCGAGAATTGCGGATCACGCCGGAGTTCCAGCAGCAGTTGCTTGTCGACCTGCCGGCCTTGCTCGCCCTCGAGCGCGACCCGTGGCTGGCAGACGATTACGACACGGTCGCAACGCTCGCGCAGCTCATCCAGGAGCGTATTCCGTGATGCCGGCCGTGCGTCTGATCCTGATGCTCGTGATCTTCGGCCTCGCGGCCGGCAACCTCGCGGTCTGGTGGGTCCGCAGCCGGCCCGCTTCCGCCGTGCCGGCCACGCCGCTGGAGCGCTGGGCCGCGCTGGAGCCGGCCCGCCGCCGCGCACTGGTTCAGCGACAGCAGGAACTCGTGAGCCGCCGCGACGGAGGCGCGGTGGTGCAACGTGCGCTGGCGTTCACCCGCATGTCCGCGGAACAACGGCAGATTCTGCGCGACCTGCGCGCGCTCGTGCGTGAGACCATCGCGACCCAGTCCCCCGCACAGCGTCAGGATCTGCTGCGGATGGTTCCCGGGGCCCGCGCCCGAGCCGTCTACGACGCCGCCCGCACCGCCGATCCCGCGCGCCTCAGCGATCTGGCCGCACGCCTCACCCGCGCCGCCGACCCGACCTCCGCTCCGCCGGATTAGCACCCGCTGCGACCGCGGAACCAAACGCGGCCCGGTTTCGGAGGGGTGTACGGACGACGAAGCGACCGATACCATTCTCGGCAAGTTCATGACCGTCGTCCGGAGGCCCGCATGCGGCTCTTTGCGATCGTCGCCCTGATTGTCACCTCCGCCACGTTGCTGACGGGATGCCCTCAATCCGAGTCCGGCCTTCCGCCCCCCATCGCCGTCGGTGTGGACCTGGGCGCCGAGTATCTGGCCGTCAACGTCACCCCCGTGAGTTGCGCCGCTGCGGCCGATGGCCGCGTATTCTTCACCGACAAGAACGCCGGGCAGATCCGCGTGATCAAGAACGGCGTGCTGCTCGAAACCCCATTCGCGACGGTCCCCGTGAATTTCGCCGGCGACCGCGGCTTGCTCGGCATCGCCCTGCACCCGGAATTCGCGTTCAATCACCGGGTCTACGTCTTCTACACCCGTTCGGACACCGGGCTCAGCACCGACGACCCACGCGCCGTCCTCGACCACCGCGTTGTCTACTTCGAGGCCGACGGCGATGTCGCGGCCGGGGGTGAGCTCTTCGTGGCCACGTTGCCCGCGGCCGCCGGCACGACCCGCATCGGCGGCCGGCTGGCCTTCCTGGCGGACAAGACCCTCCTCGTCGCCACCGGCGATGCCGAAGATCAGGACTCCGCGCAAGACAGCGACGAGCTGACGGGCAAGGTGCTACGCTACACCGAAGACGGCGCCATCCCGACGGACAATCCTCTCGCGGATTCCCCCGTGTACGCCCGCGGCGTTCGCGAACCGACCGGCCTCAGCATCGACCCCGTGAGCAGCGCCGCGTTTCTCGCGGAGCGCGCTTCGAACGGCAGCACGTGGGAGATCAACCGCATCGCCGCGGGCGCCGACTACGGCTGGCCGGCGCTCGCCGGAAAAGTCGACACTGCGGAGGAGGAGGCCATCGCGGCCAGTCACCCGGACTATGTCGATCCGGCACGCGAGTTCGGAACCGCCCTGCTCGGTATCGCCTTCAATAACGCGAACAAGTACGGGGCCGCACTCCGCTCAAACCTGTTCCTCGGCGCCACCGACGGCCGCGTGCAGCACTGCGAGCTGAGCGCAGACCGTCTCATCGTCGAGGCCCCTCAGGCTTTCGCGTCCGAACTGCCGGCCGTGACGGACTTGGCGATCACACCAGCCGGCACGCTCTACGTGCTCGCGGCCGATTCCGTGCTGCGCTTGGTGCCGACGCGGTGAGGACTGCCGCAGCGGCGCGTCGGTTGTCGGCGCAAACTCCTTTTTTACAGAAGGTTACCGCTCGCGAGCCGCCTACTTCTTCGCGAGCTCAGCCCGCAATTCCTGCTCCGCCTGAATCCAGTCACTGAGCGCGTCCCCGGGTCCACCGTTGCGGCGCAGGAAAATCTCGAACGCCCGCATGCGAATCTGCTCTTCGGTCGGCGTCGTCGCGCACGCGCGCTGCGCGGTCGGACGCGCCCTCGTCGCCCGAGTGGTTCCGGTCGTCGTCCTGGTCGTTCTGGGTGCCATGCTGCCTATCTCCGTAAGCGCTGAATGACTTTTCAGCCCCACTGCCTACTTTGCTTCCTTTACTACCACTACTTTTCGGCGGGGCCGGCCTTCAGGCCACCGCCTCGGGCGGGTCATTGTACTGCGGCACGCTGGTGGATAAAGACCTGCGCTCGGCCTCGAGGTGGTTTTCTGTGAATTCCTCGCAATAAGCGCGCACATCTCCCTCCGCCTCCGCATCATAAGATTCTATAAATCATCGCTTTACGACACATATCCCCATCGGGTTGCGGGGGCGGCACATATTTCACCCCGCGCGTTGGATTCGGCGCCGGTGGAGCCGCGGAGAGTGGGCGGGTGAACGCAAAGTGACGGATTCCCGGCTTTTGTGCTCCGCTGAACCCGCCGCCAGCCCATGTCGCGGCCTGCGACCTGGGCCGCCAAGATTCGAGCGCGTCTGTTCGTTCCCCAATGAGCGATTCCGGCGGTCAAAGTCGCGCCTATTGTCAAATGCTGTGGCGTCTAGCCGGACCGACGCGAATCGGTTACATAACCCGGTTCGAGCGAGTACCCCACGAGCGTCCAGCGGCGCGGCGCGGTTGGCCGGCAACCGGGCAGGGCATCGTCGGCGAGTGGATCACGGGCATGCCAGCACTCATCTTCGTTGTGCTTGTGGCGGGTGCGGTGGGGCTGTTTCTGGCCGCGCCGGGCGGGCGGCGTGCACTCGATCGCGCGGGTACCGTGCTCCTGCTGTGTGCGGCGGTCGGTGTAGGTGTCTGGCTTGGCCGGCAGGCCGGACTGAGTGCGACCTCGATCACGTTTATCGGGTGCAGTCTGGTCAGTCTGTTCGCGGCGGTGCGGGTGATCACTCATCGGCGGCCGGTGTACAGCGCGCTGTACTTCGTGCTTCTGGTCGTAGCGGTGGCGGGCCTTCTGGTGCTGATGCAGGCCGAGTTTCTGGCGGCGGCGTTGCTGATCATCTACGCGGGGGCCATCCTGGTGACGTACATCTTCGTGATCATGCTCGCGCAGCAGTCGCGTGAGGCGCCTTATGATGCCCGAGCCCGCGAGCCGCTGCTGGGAACGCTGGCCGGCGTCGTACTCGTGGCGGTCATTGCGGGTCAGCTCGCAAACGCCGGCGGCAGCGGACCGGCGGAGTCGGCCGCGCTCGAGGTGGGCCGCGGCACGGTCGAGCGCGTCGGAACGTCGCTGCTGACCCAGTACATCGTAGGCGTACAGCTCGCGGGCCTGCTGCTGCTGGTCGCGATGGTCGGGGCGATCGCGATCGCGCGGCGGCGGGCGGCGCAGGTCACGGGCATGGAGGTGCCGGACTGATGCTCGTCCCCTACCTCCTCGTCGGTGCGCTGCTCTTCGGCCTGGGCCTGATCGGCTTCGTCACGCGCCGTAACCTGATCATCATCTTCCTGTGCACGGAAATGATGTTCCAAGGGATTATCGTCACACTGACGGCGCTGGGCCGCTACCCGCTGGCCGGCGAGCCGACCATCGACGGCCAGGTTCTCTCGCTTTTCCTGATCGCCGTGGCCGCGGCCGAAGCGGCGCTCGGCCTGGCACTGGTCGTACTGCTGTACCGCAATCGTGGGACGCTGGATGCGAATGCGTGGACGCTGTTGAAGGACGAATGAGCGTGCAAGGGCGCGTGACGGGACGCCAGGGCGCATCGCGCCGCGCCCCGGCGGTGTCATTCCGCGGAGGTTGCCGCGGCGACCGACGCAGAATGCGACTGAGCCCGGGCGCGCCTTCCATTCCGGGCCCGCTCCCTCGTCGCTGCGCTCCGCGGGATGACAGGAATCGGACGCTCGCTCGGATGAAACGACGCACTGAGGACTGATGCCAGAAGCCGCCACCCACATCCTGCCGGCCTGGGTCTACGCCACGCTGCCGCTCTGGCCGTTGGCCGGTGCGGTGCTCGTGGGCGTGCTGCTCATGTTGCGCGTGCGGGCCGACCGCGCGCATTGGCCGGTCGTGCTGGGTGTGGCGGTCTCGGCCGCGCTCGGCGTGTTGTGTTTTCTCGACCTGCGCACGCTGCCGAGTGTGGACCAGCCGCCCTCGGCTGTTGGGAGAGTAGACTCACCGCCGGGGGCGGCGGTGCCACATGCGGCGGTGCCACACCAGGCGGGGCCACAGCGTGTGGAACAGCCGCCCTCGGCTGTTGGCTCAGCCGCTTTACCCGGCTTCACGTACACGGTGTACCGCTGGATCTCGCTGGGGGCGACGGCCAGCCTGCACAACAGCCAGTGGCTGGCGGTGAACGATTACTTCGACGGCCTGACCGGGATCATGCTGCTGTTCTTCACGGTCGTCTCGCTGATGGTCGTGATCTACGCCGTGGGCTACATGCGCGACCACCACGGCCACCCCGAGCGCGGCTACGAGCGTTTCTTCGCCTTCCTGGGCCTGTTCGTGTTCAGCATGGCGATGCTGGTGCTGGCCGGGAACTTCGTGCTGCTGTACCTCGGCTGGGAGCTGGTCGGCCTGTGCAGCTACCTGCTGATCGGCTTCTACTACCAGAAGCCCGAGGCGGCGGCGGCGGCCAAGAAGGCGTTCATCGTCAACCGCGTGGGCGACTTCGGCTTCGCGCTGGGCATCTTCGCGATCCTGTGGTTCGTCCGCGGGCACGTGCAGCCGGGCGAAAACCCGCTCGACTACGCGGTCGTGTTCAAGTACGCCCCGCTGATGGCGGCGGCCGACTCGGGCGTGCTGGGGCTGAGCCAGGCGACGCTCGTCGCGCTGCTGCTCACGTGCGGGGCGGTCGGCAAGAGCGCGCAATTCCCGCTGCACGTGTGGCTGCCCGACGCGATGGAAGGCCCGACGCCGGTCAGCGCGCTGATCCACGCCGCGACCATGGTCACCGCGGGCATCTACATGATCGCCCGCTGCACGCCGATCTTCGTCCTTTCAGAATTCGCGCTGAACGTGGTGCTCGTGCTCGGGCTGATCGGCGCGATCCTCACCGCGACGATCGCCGTCACGCAGTACGACATGAAGCGCATCCTGGCGTATTCGACGATCAGCCAGCTCGCGTTCATGTTCGTCGGGCTGGGTTGCGGCGTGCCCGACTCGGCCGTGTTCCACGTCTTCACGCACGCGTGGTTCAAGGC
Organism: uncultured Planctomycetales bacterium; assembly: GCA_964564785.1. Classification (GTDB taxonomy): domain Bacteria; phylum Planctomycetota; class Phycisphaerae; order UBA1845; family Fen-1342; genus CAZMCT01. The sequence continues at coordinate 22,586 of CAZMCT010000033.1, read as the reverse complement.
CCTGCTCTTCCTCGGGGCCGGCAGCGTCATGCACGCGATGGGCGGCGTGATCGACCTGCGGCGGTTCGGCGGCCTGCGGCACGTGCTGCCGAAGACGCGAGCGGTGATGCTCGTCGGCTGCCTGGCGCTGGCCGGCTTCCCGCTGCTGGCGGGGTTCTGGAGCAAGGACGAGCTGGTGCACGCCGCATTCAAGCGCAGCCTGGCCGTGGGCGTGCTGCTGCTGCTGACCGCGGGGCTGACGGCGTATTACACGTTCCGCATGTTCTTCCTGTGCTTCGGCGGCCGGCTGCGGCTGCCGGCGGAGGCCGGCGAGCACCCGCACGAGTCGCCGCCGGTGATGCTCCGGCCGCTGTATGTGCTGGCGGCCGGTGCGATGTTCGCGGGGTACGTCGGCGTGCACCTGGGCGGCGGGGGCTTTCTCGGGTTTCTCGCGCCGCACGGCTATTTTCACGATTACATCGCCCGCAGCACGCTGGGGCACGTCGAGCACGGCCACGGCGGGCTGTGGATCATGTACGCGTCGGCGGTGGTCGCACTGGGGGGCATCGGGCTGGCGTGGGTTCGTTACGGTGCCGCGCCGGTCGAAGACCCGGACCGCCGGGCGCTGGGCGCGCTGTGGAACGTGTGGCACCGCAAGTATTGGGTGGACGAGTTGTACGATGCGGCACTCGTGCGGCCGCTGCGGGGGCTGGGGCACTTTTTCTACGGTGTGGACCGGTACGGCGTGGACGGAGTGCTGTGGCTGATCGCGGCCGTGCCGCGCGGGCTGTCGCTGGGGCTCTCGTTTTTGCAGCGCGGCGCGCTGCAAGGGTACGCCCTGAGCATGGTGGTGGGGCTGGCGGTGATCCTGCTGGTGTGGATGTGCATATGGTAGAGGCGGGAGTGGCTGCGACGATGGCATCCCGAGGAGCGCAGCGACGAGGGATCCGGCTGCGGATGGAGAGTGTAGCCATCCCCGGCCAGACTCCTCGCCGGTGGTTGCGGCGACCTCCGGTGAATGACACGTGCCGAGGCGCTTGTTCGTAATGGCCCCGTTCGCGCTCAACCTGCTGATCTTCCTGCCGCTGGCGGCGGCGCTCGTGGCGTGGGTCGTGCCGCCGCGCTGGGCGCCGCGCATCGCGCTGGCGGTCGGCATTCTCGTCTTCGTGCTGAGTCTCGGCCTGTGGTTCGGCCTGCCGCTGGCCATCAGCGGCCCCGCCGGCGCGCGCGGGCTCGTGGGCGAGACAAATGCCGTGTGGATCGCAGTGGGACCGCGGGCCGCGGACGGCGCGCTCGAGACCGGCCTGGTCCTGCGCTATCACCTGGGACTTGACGCGCTCAGCGCCCCCCTGGTGCTGCTCACCGGCCTGCTGGTCCCGCTCTCGGTCGCGTGCAGCCTGAGCGGCATCCGCCACCGCGTGCCCGAGTATTACGCCTGGCTGCTGGCGTTGACGACCGGCATGTTCGGCGTGTTCGCGGCCCGCGACCTGCTGCTGTTCTACGTGTTCTTCGAGTTCACGCTGGTGCCGCTCTATTTCCTGATCGGCATCTGGGGCGGGCCCGAGCGGCGTTACGCGGCCAACAAGTTCTTCCTGTACACCTTCGTCGGCAGCATGCTCACGCTGGCCGGCATCTTGTACCTCGGAGTGCGCGCCGCCCAGCTCGACGGCAGCGGCATCGTCGACTTCGACCTCGTGCGGCTTTCGTCGCTGGCCTTGGGGCCGGACGGGCTGACCCTGACCGAGCAGTCGCTGCTGTTCCTGGCGTTCTTCGCCGGGTTCGCGATCAAGGTCCCGTTCTGGCCGTTGCACACGTGGCTGCCGCTGGCCCACACCGAGGCCCCGACCGCCGGCAGCGTGCTGCTGGCCGGCGTGCTGCTGAAGCTCGGCACGTACGGCTTCCTGCGCTTCAGTGTGCCGATGGTGCCGGACGGAGCGCTGGCGTGGGCGCGCGTCATGGGGGTGCTGGCCGTCGCGGGGATCCTGTACGGCTCGCTGTGCTGCTGGGTGCAGCGCGACGTGAAGAAGCTTGTCGCGTACTCGTCGGTCGCTCACCTGGGCTTCTGCATGCTCGGCCTGTTCAGTTTCGTCCCGGTCGGCCTCTCCGGCTCCGTGCTTTACATGGTCAACCACGGCATCAGTACCGGGGCGCTGTTCCTCGTGGTGGGCATGATCTACGAGCGCTATCACACGCGCAACCTCGACGAGCTCGGCGGCCTCGCCCGCCGCATGCCGGTGCTGGCGTTCTTCTTCGTGCTCTTTGTCCTTTCCAGCGTCGGTCTGCCCGGCCTCAACGGCTTCGTCAGCGAGTTCACCGTCCTGCTGGCCGCGTTCAACTCCGCCGTGCTCGGCCGCGGGTTCGGTGCGGTCGCGACCTTCGGCATCGTCCTCGGTGCGATCTACCTGCTCTACGCGACCGGCCGGGTGCTGTTCGGCCCGCTGCGCGAGCCGGCCGGCACGCCCGACCTGAGCACGCTCCCGCGCGACTTGAGCGCCCGCGAAATCGCGATCCTGACCCCGCTCGCGCTCGCGGCCGTGCTGCTGGGCGTCGCCCCGCGCCTCATCACCGACACGCTCGACCCGGCGCTTCAGGTGCAGATCCCCGACCGCGCCCGGCCGGAGGCCGTGGCCCGCGAAAGCGTGCGTGCGCCGGTTCTGAGCCGCCTCGGATCGCCTGCCATCGCGAGCGCGCCCACCCACGCTGTGATTCCGAGCGAGCGCAACGAGCCAGGCATCTGGCCGCGGCTGGAGAACGCCCCGGCGAGCCTGGACGGCCGGAGCGGCTTCACCGGTCCCGCGCTTGCGCTTCGGGCTCCGATCCGGGGCGGGCCGGGCGCAGGCACGGCGCGCGAATCAGAGCCGATCTCCAGCCGCGCCCAGGTCCCTCCTCGGTCGCCGCCGCGACTGCCTCGGAATGACATAGCCGGGGTGCCCGTCGCATCCGGGGCGGTCCTGTTCTCGTCGCGCGACGCAAGCCCCGGGGGACCCGCATGCCGCTGACCCCGCCCATTCCGCTCGCCGCCCTCGCGCCCGAACTGGTCCTGCTCATCGGGGGTTGTGCGGTGTTGCTCTTCGGCCAAGCGGGTGACGCCGGTCGTCGCACGCTGCCCTGGACCGCCCTGCTCACGCTCGTGACGGCGCTGGTCTTCACGCTTGTGGGTGGACGCGCCGCCGACGCCCCCCCCAGCGGCAGCGGCTTGGCGTATGGCCCGCTGGCGTATTTCGTCCGCCTGGCCGGGCTCGAGCTCGGCATCTTGCTCACGCTCGTGAACTGGTCGCAGGCCCAGGAGAAGGAACGCGGCGAGTTCCTCGCCATGCTGCTGTTCTCGCTGGCCGGCCTGCTGCTGGTCGGGCCGGCCGATAACCTGGTGATCCTCTTCCTGGCCGTCGAGCTGGTCAGCATCCCGAACTACATCATGGTCGCGCTGAGCCGGGCGAACGTGCGGGCGCTGGAGGCAGGCACGAAGTACTTCTATCTCGGGGCCCTTTCGGCCGCGGTGCTGGCGTACGGCCTGGCGCTGCTGTACGGCGTCTCCGGCACCATGTCGCTGACCGGCACCATCGACGCGGTCGCGGCCGCGCTGACGCGCCCCGGCACGTTGGCCGGGGGGCTGGCGACGATCGGCGTCGTATTCGCGCTGGGCGGTCTGCTGTTCAAGATCGCGGCCGTGCCGCTGCACTTCTACGTGGCGGACGTGTACCAGGGGGCGGCGCCGAGCGTGGCGGGCGTTCTGGGTTTCGTGCCGAAGCTCGGCGGTTTCGTGGCGATTTTCAAGATCGTGCTGCTCACCGGGCAGTGGCAGTCGCACCGGCCGGCCGTGTTCTGGCTGCTGTGGTGGGTCGCGGCGCTGAGCATGACGGTCGGCAACGTGCTGGCGTTGCGGCAGACGAACATCAAGCGGCTGCTGGCGTACTCGGGCGTGGCGCATTCGGGCTACATGCTGGTCGGCGTGCTGGCCGGGCCGCTGGCGGGCGAGGATGCGTTCGGCAGCTTTGGCGACGGCACGTCGGGCGTGCTTTTCTATGTGGTGATCTACGGGATCGCGAACCTGGGCGCGTTCGCCGTGCTCGGACTGCTGCGGGTGCGCGGCCAGCCGGCGGAGACGCTTCGCGACGTGGCCGGGCTGCTCCGCCGCCAGCCGGGCCTGGCGCTGCTGCTGGTCCTCGCGATGTTCACGCTGATGAGTCTGCCGCCCACACCGGGTTTCTGGGGCAAGCTCGGGCTGTTCGGCAGCGCCCTGGCGGCCGCGCAGCTTGGACCGGCCGATGTCCGGGGTTGGCTGATCGGGCTGGTCGTGCTGGGCGTGCTCAATTCGGCCCTGGCGGCCGCGTATTACCTGCGGGTGATCGCAGCCGCCCTGCTGTACGAAAGTGACCAGCCGGCCCACGCCGCCACCCGCGAGGCGCCGCACATGGGGGCGCTGCTATGCGGCTTCCTGACGTTGATCTTCATGTTCTATCCCGGTGCGCTGCTCGCCCAGGGCCGCGCCGCGACCGCTGAGCTCGCGTCCCCGACCACGCGGGTCACGGCGTCTGCGGCACTGACCGGCCCGCGTGCGGCACCGGCCGGCCCGCCCGCGGTTGTGCCACCCGCGGTCCCCTAGTTCCGCGGCGCCCCGTCGGCCGGCCTGCCGCCCACGCGCCGCCCGCTTACCATACGAGCATGTCGCTGCCGCTGGTCGTCATCGTCGGCCGCCCCAACGTCGGCAAGAGCTCGCTGCTCAACGCCCTGGCCCGCGAGCGGATCAGCATCGTCGACCCGCGAGCCGGCATTACCCGCGACCGCGTCTCGACCGTGCTCGAGCACGAGGGCCGCTACTGCGAGCTCGTCGACACCGGCGGGATCGGGGTCGTCGACGCCGACCATCTCGAGCAGCACGTCGAAGAACAGATCCGCTTCGCGCTCGAGCGGGCCGACCTGATCGTGTTCGTGGTCGACGTGACCGACGGCCTCACGCCGCTGGATGCGACCGTGGCCGAGCGGCTGCGGCAGACCGCCCGGCCGGTGATCGTCGCGGTGAACAAGGTTGACAGCCCGCGGCACGAGCCTGAGGTCGGTCAATTCGCCCGGCTGGGCCAGGGCGAGCCGCTGGCGGTCTCGGCTCTGCACGGCCAGGGCCGCGCGGCGCTGCTGGCGCGCATTTTCGCCCTCGTCGGCGACGCGGCCGCGACCGAGCTCGAAACGCCGGAGATGAAGCTGGCTATCGTCGGCAAGCGCAACGCCGGCAAGAGTACGCTGGTCAACGCCCTGGCGGGCGAGCCGCGGATGATCGTCAGCGAGATCCCCGGCACCACCCGCGACGCGGTGGATGTGCGGTTCGAGCGCGACGGCCGGCCGTTCGTCGCGATCGACACGGCGGGCGTGCGCAAGAAGTCGAGTATGAGCGACATCGACTTCTACTCGTACACGCGGGCCCTGCGCTCGATCCGCCGGGCCGACGTGGTGCTGCTGCTGATCGACGCGCTGGTGCCGGTCGCGGAGGTGGACCTGAAGCTGGCCACGGCGGTGCTCGACGAGTACAAGCCGATCGTGATTGCGATCAACAAGTGGGACCTGGCGCAGGAGACCGGGGCCAAGCCGGGCGACTTCGACGAGTACCTCGGGCGCGTGCTGCCGCAGATCTCCTACGCCCCGGTCGTGTTCCTCACGGCCAAGACCGGCCGGAACGTCTACGCGGCCGTCGACCTGGCTCAGAGCCTGCACAACCAGGCCCGGCAGCGGCTGACGACCGGGCGGCTGAACGCGGCGTTGCAGGAGATTCTCGCGCTGCGCGGCCCGAGCCCGAAGCGCGGCACGAAGCCGGTGAAGATCTACTACGCGACGCAGATCGCGGTCGCCCCGCCGACGATCGTGTTCTTCTGCAACGACCCGGGACTGGTCCGCGACGATTACCGCCGCTTCATGCAGAACCGCCTGCGCGAGCTGACGCCGTTCAAGGAAGTCCCGATCCGCATGCTGTTTCGCCCGCGGGGTGCGGGCAGCGGCCCCGAGCCGCCATCCTCATCAGGCGGCACGTAGCGTCGGCCCCGGCGGGCGTCCGGCACGCCCGCGGGTCATGCCGAGCGACGACCGGGCCCGGCGGAAAAACGGGGAGCTAACCGTCTCGTGACGCGAACCGCGCTTTCGCCTGGGTAGCGTCCTCGCGTCCCACGGCGGCAGTCCGGCGCGCCGGCGGTCGGCGGGCACCGTCTGAGGAGTGGAGCAGCCATGCCGCATGGCAGAAACCCGCGCAGGATTCCTTCCGGGGCGGCCCGCGTGGGCGCCGCGGGCGTCGCGCCTCACGCGGATATGTGCCGGTCGACATCGGCAAGCGCCTCAGGCAGCCCCGCGCAGTGCCCAGCTCGATGTCGGCAGCCTGCCGATGAACATCGTGTTCAGATCAAACGGCAAGCCCAACGACAACGAGCAGCGCGGGATCGTTGTGCACGTCCACTGAGGGCCGCCGCGTACACAGGCCCCCTGGAGATTCTGCTCATGCGAACCCGGCGCTCGGCGTTCACGCTCATTGAACTCCTGGTGGTCGTGGCCATCATCGCGGTCCTCATTTCCGTACTGTTGCCCGCCCTCGGACAGGCCCGCCGGCTCTCCCGCGACGTCGCCTGCGGCACCTACGTCCGCCAGCTCGGGCTGGGCATGACGCTCTATCACAACACCCACCGGTGCTACCCGGTTCATCAGTGGCGTTTTCCCGGCGGCGTGCGCCTGCGCTGGTTCCAGGCGATGCGCGAGATGCTGGGCGACACGGTCCTCGAGAAAAGCTGCGCCTCGGTGCCGGACTGGCTCGTCGGGCGCAACAACTCGTACGGGTACAACTACAAGTATCTGGGCAGCGGCCGCACGCTGGGCCCGTGGGACCCGGCCTCCGGGGCCACTCCTCCGCCGTTCGAGTGCTTCCCCGTGCGCGACGTCCGCAACCCGGCGCAAACGATCGCCTTCGCCTGCTCCGACGGCACGGGCTGGACCCTGCCATACAGCAAGGACGGCCCGGACCACCAGGACCGCTTGGGGAATCACGGCTACACGCTTGATCCGACGTTCCTGCCGCTCCGGTCGCTCGGCGCTTACGACCTCGCCAACAACGAGCCCTATGCTTGGCGCAAACGGCGCAGCTACATCTCCGATCGTCATCGCGGTGGCGCAAACGCCTGCTTCGCCGACGGCCATGTCCAGCGCATCGAGCCGCAGCAGGTCTACCGCGACAACAGCTTGTGGAACGGGCTGGGGGTCGAGAACCCCGAGGCCGACCCCCACGTCGACTATCGCTTCGACGAATCACCCACCGGCGAGTTCCGTTATCCGCTCGAGGTCCCGACCGGCAACTAGAGGGGAAAAGGGCACATTCCGCTTTTCCTGCGACGCCAATGCGTACCAGGCCGCTGTGGGTTGGAAAAGTAGAATGTCCCCTTTTCAGGCGCTACGCGGCCGGAGCCGTCTCGTCGCCCGCCTCGTCGGTCAGCCGCAGGAAGATGTCCTCGAGCCGCCCGTCCATGCGCGACTGTTGCCGCAGCTCAGCCAGCGTGCCCAGGGCGATCAGCCGCCCGTGGTGGATGATGCCGATCCGGTCGGCGAGCTGTTCGGCCACATCCAGCGTGTGCGTGCTCATAAAGACCGTGGCGCCCCCGTCGGCCAAGCTGCGGAAGATCTCCTTCGTAACATACGCCGTCCGCGGGTCGAGCCCCACCATCGGCTCGTCGACGACCAGGACCCGGGGGGCGTGGATCAGGGCCGCCGCCAGCGCCACCTTCTGCTTCATCCCGTGGCTGTACGTCTCGCAAAGCTGGTCGAGAAACCCGTCCATCGCCAGCCTGCGGCTCAGCTCGGCCAGCCGCTCGGCCGCCTCGGCCTCGGGCACGCCGTACATCTCGCGCGTGAAGCGGATGAACTCGCGGCCGGTCAGCTTGTCATACACGAAGGGCTGGTCGGGGACGTACGCCAGGAAGCGCTTGGCCTGGCGGGCCTGGCGGCTCATGTCCAGGCCGCAGATGGCGATCGAGCCGCGGTCCGGCCGCAGCAGGCCGGTCGTGGCCTTGAGCGTGGTGGTCTTGCCGGCCCCGTTCGGGCCGAGGAACGCGAAGACCTCGCCCGTGTACAGCGTGAGCGAGAGGTCGCGCACGGCCGGCTGAGCGCCGTACGACTTCGAGAAGTCGCGGATGTCGATCGCGACCGCGCGGGCTTCGGCCGGCCGGGTTTCGGGCGGTGCGTTCATGGCACCGGCCCCGAGTCGCGCCGCGCGCGGTCCGGCTCCCCGCCGCTGGTGGCCGCGATGGCAGCGCGGCGGGTGTCGTCGTCGAAGGGCTCCTCGAGCAACACCAGCGCCCCGAGGAGCGGCACGTTGACCTCCTGTCGCAGCACGCGCCCGTCGCGCGCCACCCAGGCTTTCGCGCCGCCACCCTCGACCAGGAAGACTTCCACCGGCTGCCCCCCGTGCTCGATCCACGTCCGGTCCGTCACCCGGATCAGAACCGCCTCCGGCGCCAGCCCCGTCTGCTTGAGCTGCGGCATGAGTTGCTCGAGCGGGTCGAGCAGGTCGAGCTTCCAGGTCCGGCCGACGTAGAGGTCGGGCAGGCGGTCGAACGGTCGGATGACGTCGCCGAGCGCGGCCGGGGCCTGCGAATCGAGGACGGCGCTGCCGCGCTGGCTGCCGACCTGCCACTCGAGCGGGAAGCCGCCGTCGGGCATGGCCTCGCCGCGCAAGTGTACGACGACCGGTAAGCCGTGCATGCGAAAATCCAGCTCATCGATGTAGTTCTGCTGGTTGCGGTAGGTGAGCTCCGTCTCCACCCGGACGCGCGGCGACGTCAGGCCGCCCGGCAGCGTGAGCGGTTCGAGCACGGTCGTGGTCAGCACGATCACGAGCCCCCCGGCGGCCTTGCGGCTGGCACGCGTCCAGCTCCGGCCGACCAGGCCGCCGTCGGCGCGGTAGATCCCCACCTGGGCGAGTCGTTCCTCGCCTTGGCCCAGCGTGAAGGCCTCTGAAGGCGGCGGATCACCGGCCAGCCAGTTCGGCCAAACGTCGCGCCAGAAGATGGCCGCGTTGGCCAAGATCATCGCGAAGGCCGTGAGAATGCCGATCCAGCGGTTGAACATATTTCGTATGGTAGCGGGTGGGGGAGGTTGCACCAGCGGGTGCCGCAGGCCCAGGTGGCACGGTCCAAGCACCGCACCGGCGGTGCGCCGGGCCGTGGGGTTTCCGGGAAGCGCCACGGAGAACGCCATCGAGAACGCCACGGCCCTGCGCGGCTGCGCCGCTCCGGACCGTGCCACCCGGCCGTTCTACCCTGCCGCATTGCTGGAGTAGCTGTTCGCGCTAGCGTGAAGGGGCTGGCGCGGAGCCAGATCCATTTTTCAACGGGCTGCTAACCCAGGACCCGGCCGACAGCCTCGCCGATCGTGGCCGGGCTGTCGGTGACGGTGACTCCGGCATCGCGGAGCGCGGCAATCTTGGACGTCGCCGTGCCCTCGCCGCCGCTGATGATCGCGCCGGCGTGTCCCATGCGACGGCCGGGCGGAGCGGTCTGGCCGGCGATGAACGCCACGACCGGCTTGCGGATGTTCTGGCGAATGTGAGCTGCGGCTCGCTCTTCGTCGCTGCCGCCGATCTCGCCGATCATGACGATCGCATGCGTGGCCGGGTCGTGCTCGAACAGATCGAGCAGGTCGACAAAGTTCAGCCCCTTGACCGGGTCACCGCCGATGCCGACGCACGTGGTCTGGGCGTAGCCGCGCTCGCTACATTGCCAGACGGCCTCGTAGGTGAGCGTGCCGCTGCGTGAGATGATCCCGACGTTCTTCGTGCCCTTTGCGGGCGGCTTGTGGATGTAGCCCGGCATGATCCCGATTTTGCACTGGCCGGGCGTGATGATGCCGGGGCAGTTCGGCCCGATCAGCCGCACGCCCAAGTCGTCGAGGAACTCGCGGGCCTTCACCATGTCGAGGGTGGGGATGCCCTCGGTAATCAGCACGACCAGCCGAACGCCCGCGTCGGCCGCCTCCATGGCCGCCTCGCCCGCGAACGGAGCCGGCACGAAGATCATGCTGGTATCGGCGCCGGTGGCCGCGACGGCCTCGTGCATGGTGTTGAAGACCGGCAGGCCGTGTTCGGATTTCTGTCCGCCTTTGCCGGGGGTGCAGCCCCCGACGATCTGAGTGCCGTATTCGAGGCATTGGGCCGTGTGGAAAGCCCCGGCCTTGCCGGTGATCCCCTGCACGACGACACGCGTGTTGCGATCGACCAGAATGCTCATGCGCGGATGCTCCGCAGGTGACCCGTTGAGCTGCGGGGGACGTGGGGACGGCCACCCCCACCGCCGGTTCTCGCGCAGGCTGCGCTTTCACCATCACACCTTCCCACGTGTTCACCTCGCTTCGGGCGGCGCCGCTTCCCGCAATTCCTCGACTTCCTCGACGAACCCCGCCGGCGTCTGGAGGTCGAACGTCTCGTCCGGCACGCCCACGTTCAGCCGCACGTCGTCGAACGTGATCGTCATCCACGAGTTCAGCTTGCCCGTGCCGTCCAGCTTCGCCGTCCGGACCTTCACCGGCAGCCCCGCCAGCGGCCCACTGCGACTGACCCAGAAGTGCAGCTCCTTGTAGCTCTCGCCGGTCTTCGTGCCGGTCCGCGGCGTGAGCTTCAGGTGGTCCGTGTCCGCAGCATCGTCGGCCGCAGGCGGCTCGAGCACGACCTCGAACTCGCGTAGGATGTCTTCCTTCTTCTGGCCGAACGGCAGGGCGAACAGCCCGGACCCCACCCGGTACGGATTCGTCCGGTCCTCGGGCCGTCGCACCTCGCGGCGCGTGACCGTCTTCGTCCGCGACTGAACCTCGACGTACCAGCGGCCGTCGAACATGTGCTTCTCGTCGAGCGCATCGCGCCGCCCCGCTTTCACCTGCTCAGTGAAATGGATCAGAAACCGCGCCACCGGCTCGGCGTCCTTGAACCACAGCTCGCCGCGCTTGGTCAGCGCATCCTCCGGCAGATCGAGCACGTATTCCAGCCGGTGCGCGAGCCGGGCCCGCAGGTCCCGCACCTGCTGCTGCTCGAGCCGCGTGAGAATCGCGTCGACCCGTGGATCGACCGCCGCGGCCCTCGTGGCCGGATGACTCGCCGGACCGGTCGTCGGGAGCTGGGCGCAGGCCGCGACGCACGCGGCGAGGCCGGTTATCATGACGCTGTTGGCGCGAATCGAGTGCGGAGGCATCGTCCCGTTTCTCCCGGGGTACGCCGGGATTCTATGCCGCCACCGCCGGCGGCGGAAGCTCTTCGCGCGCCGCGGCTGTCCCGACAGTGTGGCAGCGCGACGCCGGCTGGTCCGTCGTGTGCCGCTGCCGGCTCGGCAGTGAATTCGCGGGTGACGCGTGCGCGGCACGGCCGTGCCACACGGGAACACGGCCGGCCTGCCCCGCCGCCCGTTCAACTTGGACGAAAAATGCCCTACCTGATGGACGTGCTCTACGGCCTGCTGCTGCTCGTCGGCTGGCCGTACCTCCTCATTCGCCGCCTGCGCCGCGGACCGTCGGGCACCCCGCTGCGCGAGTACTTCGGGCGCGTCCCCTCCCGGCCGGTCGCCGCCCATTGCGTCTGGATTCACGGCGTCTCCCTCGGCGAAATCAATGCCACCCGCACTCTCGTGGCCGAACTCCGCCAGCGCTCGCCCGGCACCGTCGTCGTCGTCAGCAGCACGACGCGCACCGGCCGCGAACAGGCCCGCAAGCTCTACCCCAACCTGGTGACGTTCCGCTTCCCCCTCGATTTCTCGTTTGCCATCCGAACGGCGCTGGCCCGCATCCGGCCCAGCGTGATCGTGCTGATGGAGCTCGAGGTCTGGCCGAACCTGATCGAGCTCGCTGCGGCCGAGGACATCCCGGTGCTGATCGCCAACGGCCGGGTGACCGAGGAGCGCAGCGTACGACAATTCAACCTCCCCATCGTGCGCTGGCTGGCCCGCCGCATGTTCCGCCGACTGCATTGGGTCGGCGCGCAGGACGGCACGTACCGGGCCCGCTTTCTGGAGCTCGGCGTGCGGCCCGACCGCGTCGAGGTCACCGGTTCGGTCAAGTACGACGCGGCCGAGATCGCCGATCGGATTGCGGGGCAGGATGAGCTCGCGGCCGAGATGGGTATCCGCCCGGACCTGCCGCTGTGGGTCTGCGGTAGCACAGGGCCGGGCGAGGAGGCGGCCATCCTCGATGCGTACGCCCGCGTCCGGGACGCCTGCGGCGACGTCCAGCTCGCGATCATCCCCCGCAAACCCGAGCGGTTCGACGAGGTCGCCCAGCTCATCGTCGCCCGCGGCTATGCGTGCCTGCGGCGCAGCACCGGCGCCCCGCTCGTGCCGCCCGGCGCGGCCGAACCCCAGCCCATCTTTCTGGGCGACACCATGGGCGAGCTGCGCAAGTTTTATGCGCTCGCCGCGGTCGTGTTCGTCGGCCGCAGCCTTGTGCCGATGGGCGGTTCCGACGTGATGGAGGTTGCCGCATTGGCACGGCCGGTGCTGGTGGGCCCGTACACCGGCAACTTCGCCGAAGCGGTGAACTTGTTGATCGCGGAGGGAGCTTGCCGGCGCGTCAGCAGTGCGGAACTTCTCGGAGCCGCCGTCATCGACCTACTGCGACATCCCGAGCGGCGCAAGGCGATGGGCCTGGCCGGTCGGGCAGCGATCATCAGCCGCCGCGGCGCGACCGCCAAGACCGTCGCGCAAATCCTGGGCCTGCTGACGTGAGCAAGCCGCGACCGTGCTGGAAGGCCGGCTGCCGTCGCGTCAATCCAAGGAGCGCGGCAGCGATGAACGCCTGCGCCTGAACTCACCGATCCCAAAAGGAACAGGGTTTGGCGCCCGGCCAGCTTCACCGGTCGCCAAACCCCGTCGCCCCACCTCTCTCACCTCTCCGGAAAGATTGATTGCCCCCCGTCGGGCCCGTGTGGCCGCGACGGAGGGGCGTCTCCTCCTCGCCTGGTTCTTGAAGACCGCTCGCCAGCGGGTTCGAAGACTACTCGCCCAAGTTCGTTTTCAGTATATCCCCGCTCGCGCGTGCCTGCAACCGCTCCCGGGATTTCGCCCGCGCGAATGCAACTTTCCCGAGGATCTCGCGGTACATTACAGGCAATGACACCCGGAGTTCACGGCATCCGTCCGATAGCCCCGCCGACCGGCCCGGCTGTGGACCCCTCCGTGCAGGCCTCCGCGGAGCCAACCGCGCGCATACGCGCCGGATTTCCGCGGCTGTGCTTGACCCAAACGGGGTTGGCCCTGATAGCGTTTTTGAGCGGGTGCCACCCCAACCCCTACGCCGAGCGGCGGCTTCAGATGCGGCTGGACAACATGCGCACGCCGGTCGAATCCCTGGCCCGGTCGGAGGCGTCCCGGCCCGCGCGGCTCGAAGCCGACTCGGACGATATCGGAATGAGCCTGAGGCGCAGCGCTGCGCGGCTGGACGCGAACGCCCAAGCAGCCATGCAGTTGCTGGAGCGCGACGTGGATCGGTTCGAAGCCCAGCAGCCGGTATACCTGCATGAAGCGCTGCGCTTGCTGTGGGGCCGGCCCGAAGAGATCGAAGAGAACGCCATCACGCTGTTCTATTGACGCGCGCCGCACTCGACGCCCGCGGCGCCCCGCTTGTCAATCGGTGACGATCTTGTACCGCTCGCGGGCCGCGTCGCGCCGTGGGCCGTATTTCCGCTCGATTTCCGCCGCGCCCATTCGCGTGAGCGTGAGATCGCGCGTGTCCAGTTTCAAGAGCGTGCCGCGCTCGTCGCACCACAGCGTGCCGGGCTGGGCGATAAACCCCTCGCGCACCTCGAACACGAACGTTGGCCCCTCGAACCCCTCCAGCGGCCTCTCACCCCGGGGCACGATCTGATGCGAGACCAGCGCCCGCGTGTCGAAGTTGTAGACCGCAACCGCGACCGGCTGCATGTCCTGCTCGCTCAGCAGCAGTCCCGGCAGAAGCCGCGCCCAAGCCTGGTCCAGGTAAACCGGTCCGACCTCGATCGGCTTGCCCGGGTCCGGAAGTCCCGTATCACGGCTCGTCGTGCCGCTCGCGTACAGCACGCCATCCTCTCGCACCACCTTCTCCGTCCGCACGAGGGGCTCACCCGCGACTCCTGCCGGCGGCAGTTGCATCTGCTCGTTCTCCATCAGCTCGCTGCGCAAATCTAGACTGCTGAACAAATCCAGCCGACCGTACAGAACCGTTCCATCCTCCGCGAACCGCCACGAGCGCTCCCGCACCCGCACACCATCCTTGGCGTACCGTCGCTTTGCATCCGGCGCGCTGAAAACGTACTCCTCACGCGCGATCCGCCGCTCCAGATACCCCACCGGGCGACCCGCCACCCCGACTTCGTAGAAGTGGCGGTCCTCGTCCAGGCGCAGCTTCGGCTGCCCCCGCAAACGCCCGATCAACGCTCGCCCCCGGTCGTAGGCCGGCGCAAGCCGCTCCGCCTCCTCCGGGTCGTAGTGGACCTTCAACGACCCAATGATTTGCTCGAATTCCGACCGCACCTGCGGCTGCTCCGCCTCGCCCGATATCGCCCCCGTGTACGTGAGCACCCACACCGTGTTCGGGTCGAACGGCAGACACAGGTAGTGCCCCCGGGTCGTCACTGCCCCCAGCTTCGACGTGTACGTCAGAATCGCCCCCGCCCGCGGCGGCAGCCGCCACGTTTCCCAGTCCGTCCGCGGCGAGTTCAGCAGCTCCGCCGACGACCGCCCGAAGTCCACGATCCACTCCTCAAACGGCGGCATCGGAAAACTGCGGAATACCATCACCTGCAATCCACGCCGCCCGGCCGGGTCCCGACCCCGGAGCAGCCCCACGCAGTCCTTGAACGGCTGGAACCGCGTGCGGTCGTATTCCCACCCGTTCGGCACACGCAGCTCGAAGCCGAAGCTCGGGTCCGTATATGCAACCCAATCCCCGCTCGGCTGGCTGGCCTGACCCGCAACCGGGGCCGTCCGCCAGCCCACGGCCGCGACCAGGATGGCGAGCAGCGCACCACGGCTCATCTCTTGGCACCTCACACGCCGCCGTTGGCGGCATCCGGTCAGTTTCGTTAACCTGCCGCACCTGTCAACCGGAGAACCGCTTGCCCGCCATTCTCGATATCGCGTTCGCACCCACGTGGTACGCCGTGTGGTTTTGGATGCTGCTGGCGATTGCCTTGGTCTGGCTTCGGCGCCACTTCGCCTTGAACCGCGCCGGCAGTGACCCCGTGCTGCGCCCCGAAGACGCCGCCCTCCCGGGGCCCCTTCCCTCGCTCTCCGTCCTGGTCGCCGGGAAGGAGGAGGAAACCAACATCGGCGCGTGCCTGGCCGGCTTGGCCGCCCAGAACTACCCCAATATTGAGATCATCGCGATCAACGACCGCAGCCAAGATCGGACCGGCGAGATCATCGACTCCTTCGCCGCCCGCGACCCGCGCATTCGCGCCCTGCATGTCCGTGAACTCCCCGCTGGGTGGGGCGGCAAGACTCACGCGTTGCACACCGGGGTTCAACACGCCCGCGGTGAGTACCTGTGTTTCACCGACGCGGACTGCCGCTTTCACTCTCCGGCCCTGCTGGCCGCCGCCGTACGGGTCGCGCAGCGCGACGGCATCGACCTGCTCTCGGTGCTGCCCGACCTCGAGGCCCACACGTTCTGGGAACGGGTGGTCCAGCCCCCGGCCGGTGCGATCATGGTGTTCTGGTTCCCCCCGGAGAAGGTGAACGATCCCGCGTCACCCCGCGCCTACGCCAACGGTGCTTTCATCCTCTTCAACCGCGCCGCGTACGACGCCATCGGCGGCCACGCCCCGCTCCGGGCCGCGCTCAACGAAGACATGCACCTCGCGCGGGCCATCAAGCAGGCCGGTCGGAGGCTCCGCGTACTGCGCGGCAACCGCATGTACAGCGTACGCATGTACGTCGGCCTGCGGCAGATCTGGAAGGGCTGGACACGCATCTTCTATGGTTGCTTTGGCACTTGGCCGCGGTTGATCGTCAGCGCCGTATTCCTCTCGGTCTTCAGCCTCTGGCCGGTTGTCAGCCTGCTGAGCGCTCCTTGGCTCGGCCCACAAAGCGCGGGCATCGGGCTGGCTGCGGCCGCAACCGTGGTCGCTCAGCAGTCGGTTCTTTGGCGTTTCTACCGCCTGTGCCACGTCCGGCCGGTTTGGGCGCTGCTTTACCCTCTCGGTGCGGCCGTCTGCGTGGCGATGACGCTGAACGCGATGCGGCGGCTGCTGGGCGCGCGTACCGATTGGCGCGGCACCCAGTATCAAGGCGGAGCGTAGCGCACCGGAAACGCGCACGGTCCAATTGAGCAATAGTTTACGCCTTTCCATGTTCCCAAGCGGCGCGCCGAGTTAGACTCAGGTTTTTGGGAATTCACCAAGTTTTTGTGTCATCCGCTGAAATACGAGTTATAGTAGTTTGTGGGCGCCGCCGCCCAATATGTGGGCACAGGCCCCAGCGGGTATTATTCAGGGCCCGCTTGACTTGCACCCGTAGTTAGGTTACTATTCGGTAGTACAGAGTGCGAACACGGGTGCAGGACCGTGGTGCGACGCAAAGGAGTGCGTTGTGACCAGCATGTTTCCGCCTCATGGTCGGGTGTTGTGTGTCGTCGGGCCGGGCGGCGAGTTCCGCCGTGAAGTGCGTGACTGCGGCCCCGGGCTGTTTGCGGTCGAATCGCGGGCGCTCTCTGCGGAGCAGTTCAGTAGCCTGCGTCGCTGCCTGACCGACCAGCTTTCCCGCCTGCGGATCGGGCGCCAGCGTGCCGCCGCGGCCGGGAGCGAGCGCGCCGTGCGGCGTGCGGTCGAGCGTCCTCTGCCACCCGTGATCTTCGGATCGCTCAGTGCGTATCTGGCGGAGGAATACCATGCTTCGCAGTTCGAAGAAGCGACTGGGGTCGCTCACCCCCAAACAGCTCCGGGTGCTCACGTTCATTCGGGATTACAGCGCCGCCCGCGGCTACGCCCCCACCATGCAGGAACTGGCCAACGAGTTCCGCGTCAGCAAGGTGACCGTCTTCGAACACATCGCCGCCTTGCAGAAGAAGGGTTTTCTCAAGCGTGCCCGGCACAAGGCACGCTCTTTGCAACTTAGCTCTCAAATCGAGTTCCCCGACGCCCGCCCGACCCGTCTGCCCCTCGTCGGGACGATCGCGGCCGGACGTCCCATCGAGGCCATCGAGGAACGCGAGGTCCTCGATCTCGAAGAGCTTTTCGTCTCACCCCATGAAACGTTCGTGCTGCGCGTCAGGGGCGATAGCATGATCGACGACCAAATCTGCGACGGTGATTTCGTCGTCGTTGAGAAACGTGCCACCGCCCGCGACGGCGAAACGGTCGTCGCCCTGCTCGACGACGGCGAGGCCACGCTCAAGCGGTTCTATCGCGAGCCCGACGGCATCCGCCTCCAGCCCGCGAACCCCAACTACCCCCCGATCCGCACACAGAACGTGAACATCCAGGGCGTCGTCGTGGGCGTCGTCCGCCGCTGCCGGTGATTCAGCGCTCTCGGCGACTAGCGGCGAGCCAGACCTGCTGCGCCGCTGGCCGCGTGTGGCACCGCCGCCCTCGGCCGTGACTCGTCTCCTGTCGCACCGCCGCCCTCGGCGGTGAAGCAACGACGGTGGTGTGCCACCCCACAGCCGAGGGCGGCTGTGCCACGCTCGCTGCCACGCTCGCTGCCACGCCCGGTGCCACTGCCCGCGTGCCACTGCCCGTGTGCCACTGCCGCGCGTGCCCTTATGCGCAACGGCAACTCCGATCTCTCCCTGCTCGCGCTTCGGGCTCGGGTCGCGTTGTTCACGTCTCGGCGCTCCCGAGGATTCGCCGGCATTCCTCCTCGGTCGTACGGCCGGCCGCAACCAGGCGTCGGGCGTCCTCGGCCAGTGAACCCGGGCACAGGCGTTCCAGGTCGCTTGCGTCCGCTCCCGCGAGGATACCCTGCCGCAACTCCGAAGACAGCGTGACCAGCCGCCCGATTGCGCAGCGGCCGGCATAGCCCGTCCCCAGGCACTGCGGGCACGCCGCATGTGCTCCGGCCGGGCCGCCGCCGGCTGTGCACGCGCAGACCGTGCGCACCAGCCGCTGCGCCAGGACGGCTTCGAGCGCACTGGTGATCTGGTACGGGGGCAGCCCCATCTCGCGCAGTCGCACGATGCCCGCGCCGGCCGACCCGCTGTGCAGCGTCGAGAGCAGCAGGTGGCCGGTGAGCGCCGCTTCGATCACCAGCCGGGCGGTGTCCGCGTCGCGCACCTCGCCGATCATGAGCACCTGCGGGTCCTGGCGCAGCAGACTCCGCAGCGCGACGGCGTACGTCAAGCCACGCTCGGGCTGCACCTCGATCTGGGTGATGCCGGGGTGACGGACCTCGACCGGGTCCTCGATCGAGAGGATGCTCGCGCCCGGGCGCGTGGCCCGCAGGTGAGCGAGCAGCGCGTGCAGCGTCGTGGTCTTGCCGCTCCCGGCCGGACCACACACGAGCACCAGGCCCTGTGTGCGGGCGAGTGCCGCCCGCAGCCCCGCCGTCGTATCCGCCGCGTGGCCGAGGTCATCCAACCCCAGCAGCCGTGCCGCCTGGCCCAGCAGCCGCAGGACGACCCGCTCACCATGAATGGTGGGAAACGTCGCCACGCGGATATCGCACGGCCGGTCCGCACCCGCCGGCAACCCGCCCTCCTGTGGAACATCCGTGCGGTACGTCAGCAGACCCGCCAGCACCTTCAGCCGGGCCACAACGTTCGCCGCGATCGCCGCGGGAATCCGCTCCACGTCGTGCAGGAGTGCGTCCACCCGGAACCGCACGCACAGGCCGTCCGCATCCGGCTCGAAATGCACGTCACTGGCACGGGCCGCGATCGCCCGAGCGATCAGCGCATCGACGAGACCGACCACGCCTGCCGGACCGGTGGACATGGCGCGTATTCTAGCCCGTGCCGCGGCCGCGTCGGCAGGGCAGCTTCGGCCCAGCGCCGCATACGCCCCAACAGCGCGACTGCACGGGCTTCGCGTTCCGCGGCCCGGATCGTACAATGTCGGCATGCAAGCTCGTGCTCATCAGCGGCGATCGGCCGACATGCAAGACGCCCGCGAGTTCGCGATCGCGGCCGCCCGCATTGCGGCCGATAACAAGACCGAGAATGTCCGTGTCCTCGATCTGCGCGGCATTAGCACGCTGGCCGATTACTTCGTGCTCGGCACCGGCACCTCCGACCGTCAGATGCACGCCGTGCTGGATCGGATCAGTGATCAGGCTCGCGCGACCGGCCGTCGGCCGTTCAGCCACGCCGACGCGCGCGACGGGAGTTGGCTGCTGCTGGACTACGTCGACGTCGTGGTGCATCTGTTTGACGCGGAGCACCGCGCGTACTACGACCTCGACGGTCTGTGGGGCGACGCGCCGGCGGTCGAGTGGCAGGCGGGGGCCGAGGTCACGCCCACCTGAGACGGTCCGCCCGAAACGAGAAAACGGCCGGCGGAGGGCGGTCCGCCGGCCGTTTTTCTGTTGACGATCGGTCCGGTCGTCGCGTTACGGGCAGGCCTCGCCCTGGTGCGCCGACAGGTACGCCACGAACGGGTTGATGTCGTCGAACCCGACCGTGCCGTTCCCGTTGATGTCGAAGTTGCCCGGGTTGCACATCGGCCCGCCGGTCAGGCCGGCCACGAAGGGGTTGATGTCGCCGAAGTCGACGAACCCGTCGCAGTCGGTGTCACCGATGCACACCGGCGGGGCGGTTTGTCCGATCCACAGGTCCCGGATGTCCACGAAGTCGGAGCCCAGTCCGCCCCAATCGGTCCCGAAGAACCAAACCCTGACGACCCGCGAAAGATCGAAACCGGCGTCGGTGAAGCCCGGATCGGGGTTGATCACGACCGGGATGTCGACGTTCCGCCAGTTCGGGTATCGATCCGGTGCGTTACGCATGTCGGGCCCGATCAGCCAGCCCAGCCAGCCGGTCTTGCCCGTCGAATCCTGGAGCAGGATGCCGACCGGCGAGTCCTCGTAGGGCTCCAGCGGGTCGTTCGGGTCCCCAAACACAAACGGGTTCCAGTTGTTCGCGTCCTGGAAGTAGCGCCCCGAGAACCGCAGCGCCATGTTCGGGCCGGACAAGTCCACCGTGCCCCAGCAGGCCTTCTGGAGGTCGACGACCGGCCCGTAGTACCAGTCGCCGCCCACGAGGTACGTCCGCACCCACGGCCAGTTGTTGCCGGTCTCGGGGTCGGTGAACGTCTGGTAGAACACACCGTAGTCCGGCACGATCGCCTCACCGTACCCATAGTCAATCTGCTCGTCGAACGAGATTTCGATCGGCAGCGGCTGAGTGCCCGACACGTTGATCACGACCTCGTCGGTGTCCTTCACGCAGGCGCCGTCCGTCACCTCCAGCACGACGTAGTGGGTGCCGGGCGTCATCGACACGGTCGGGGTCGGCCCCGTCGCGATCTCGGCCCCCGCCTCGAACCACGTGTAGGTCACCGCGTTCTGGCTGCCGCTGCCGTTCAGCGTGACGTTCGAATACTGGCCGCAGGTGCCGGGAACGTTCTGATCCGGGCCGGCATCGGCCGTCGGCGCAGGGCCCGACGGAACGGTGATGTTCAGGTCGTCGATCCCGAAGGTGTACGGAATGGCGTTGGAACCTTCCCAGAACACGGCGTCGAGCGCGAAGATGTAGATGCTCGAGGGGTCGAACTGGTCAGGAGTTCCGTACTGATACTCGTTCGGCTCCGTGACGCACAGCACGAACGTCTGCCACCCTTGCGCCTGGTAGTCGTACGGGAGCCAGTAGTTCGCCCGTACGCCCGGGACCCACGCCGACCCGTCCCACACCCCGCAGCGCGCGCGGAACCAGAAGCCGGATTGGCCCTGGAACGGTCCGGCATACTTGACGGTGATGGTGATCTCGCCGTTTTCAATGTTCACGGGGGTGCCCGTGGAACTGCCCGCCGGCTCGATCCACAGACGCGCGTAGCCGTACCCCGGCACGTCCACGAGCACCGACTGCCCATCAGGCGCGAGATACGGCGCGCTGGGATTCGATCCGTAGTATCCTGTGGTGCTCAAGCCGGCCAGCGAACTGAAGTCGTTGTGGTACTGTGCGAACGCGGGCAGACACAGCCCGAGCACGGCCACCACCCCAAACCACCTGAAGCGATTCATGCAAACCTCCTGTTTTCTTCCGCAGAGTCCCGGACGTGATGCAGCGGACCCACACAGTCCGCGGGAGAGGCTGAAACGTTTCGGGATCCCGCGCGAAAGGAGCGCCTAACGCCGCGGGACACCATGTAAAGTGGTACTGTCCCCCCTCGATCACACGCGATCGCTCCGATCGACGCGATCACGGCTCCGACTCCCTCACCGACCCGGCCTGGATAACATCATGCCGCCACCGGACCGGCCCTCATTCTAACGGGTTGCTCACGGACGTGCAATCAAAAGTCCGGCGCTGGCTTTATGTTCATAAATTTTTTATTAACAAAATCTTACATCCGCAGTCACTCGGCCCACGGATTACTCGCGTGGCACGCCCGACCGGTACGTGCAACGTAGTCCTGATGATACTTCTCGGCTGGCCAGAACGTGCCGGCCGGCTCGACCTGCGTCACGATCCGCCGGCCGCCGAACCGCCCGCTCTTCTCGAGCTCGCGGATGTACTCCTCGGCCTGGTGCCTCTGCTCGTCATTGACGCACCAGATTCCCGAGCGGTATTGCTCGCCGACGTCGGGACCCTGCCGGTTCTTCTGGGTCGGGTCATGGAGCTTGAAGAATGCCTCAAGCAGGCGGCGGTAGGTGATCCGTGCGGGGTCGTAGACAACCTTGACCGTCTCTGCGTGGCCCGTATCACCGCGGCATACCTGCTCATAGGTCGGGTTCTGCATGCGACCCTGCATGTATCCGCTGATCGCGTCCAGCACGCCTGGGCCCTCGCCGAACCAATGCTCGATGCCCCAGAAGCAGCCGCCGGCGAAATACGCCACGGCGGTGGTCACCGGACGGCTCTCGGGCGGCAACTCCCGGCCGCGTTCGTGGAAAACCAGTGAGGCCGAGTTCAGACAGTGGCGGGCGCCGGTCGGGGGCGGGCCGTCGTCAAAGACGTGGCCGAGGTGGGAGCCGCAGCGGGCGCAGTTGATCTCCGTGCGGGTCATGCCGTGGCTATGGTCGAGGCGGCGGCTGACATGGGCCGGGTCGAACTCCTGGTAGAAGCTCGGCCAGCCGGTGCCGGAGTTGAACTTGTGCGCGCTTGAGAACAGGGGTAAGCCGCAGACAACGCAGGCGTAAATGCCGTCTTTCTTGTTGTCGAGCAGTGTGCCGCAGAACGGCGGCTCGGTGCCGGCTTTTTGCGTGATCTTGTAAACCTCGGGCGAGAGCTTCGCGGCCAGCTCGGCCACGCGCTCGCGCGTCAGGGGCGTGATGTCGTACCCGGAGGACGAATACTGCGGCTTCACGGTTTGAGCTCCGCTGACAGGTTGCGTGTCGGGCGACGGCGCGGCGCCGGCCACGCGCTCGGGGCGGCAGCCGCCGAGCACGACCGCGCACCCGGCGAGCACCGCGACCGCGACGCGAAGCCCTTTCAGCCCGGATTATTCACCAGCTTCATGAGCGTTGCTGCAATCTTGGCCTGTT
>CAZMCT010000032.1:0-31073 GCA_964564785.1 uncultured Planctomycetales bacterium | reverse complement strand
ACGCGGTGCTCGTCCGCACGGCCGGGCAGCTCGAAGCGGTGCTGGCATGGCACGCCCAGCGCCCGCCCGCTTCGGCCGCGGCCGCGACCGTGGAGGTCCCGTGTTCGCCCGACATCTACTGTGATTTTGCCAAGCCCGGCGACGAACGCGCGCTCGTCGAACGCATCCACGCCGCGGGTCGATTGAGCGTACTCGCCGCCCCGCGGATTACGCACCCGGCCGATACCGGCCTGCTGCGAGCGCTGGCCGAAGCGCGGCCGGACGCCGTGCTGGTCCGCAACCTGGCCGCGCTGCATTTCTTTCGCTCACACGCCCCGTCGCTGCCGCTGATCGCTGACGCGGGCCTGAATGTGGCGAACGAGCTCGCGGCCGCCGCGCTCCTGCGACTCGGCGTCGCGGTCTGGACGCCCGCTCAAGAGCTGAGTTGGGCGCAGGTCCGCATGATGCTGTCGCGCATCCCGGCCGCAACGTGCGAGATCGTCGCCCATCAGCGCGTGCCGCTCTTCCACACGCGGCACTGTTTGTACGCGGCCGCGCTGTCGGACGGCCCGCGCTGCGGCGCGTGCGGCTGGCCTTGCCGCGGGCACACGCTCGCGCTGCGCGACCGGCGGGGACAGGACCACCCCGTTGTGCCCGACGCGACCGGCTGCAACACGGTCTTCGCCGCTCGGCCGCGCTCGCTCGCCGTACCCGTTTCGGAGGTCTTCGCGGCCGGCGTGACCCGCCTGCGGATCGAGTTGCTGGATGAGTCGCCGGAAGCGGTGATCGAGCTGCTGGGGCGATACGCTGCCGCGCTGGCCAAGGGCTGACGCAGCCGATACCCCACGCCATCGGGTGTTTCTTCCGCCCGCGGCCAGATTCCCCGGTCGGTCGCCTCGGCGATCTCGGTCGGAACGGGAGCGTCGAAGCCGCTCCTTCTGCTTCGCCTTTTCCCCTCCTCTCCGCGTCCTCTGCGATCCTCCGCGTCTCCGCGGTTCAACCGTCTCTGCGGTTCATCCGGCGCGGGAGGCGACGGCCACCATGGGGCGCTCCGGCGGACGCACCTGCGGGAGGACAAAAACCCGCACGGCCTCGATGAGCATCAGGGCCGCCAGCGCGATCAGCACGATCGACACCCACGGCACCAGGCCGGCGCGGGCGAGCACCGGGCCCAGCGTCGCCCAGTTCAGCGGCCCCGCCTCGGCCAGCCCGCGCGTGAAATTCACCTGGATCAGCCGCACCAGCGCCCAAACGCTCACGACATACATCCACGCGGCCGGCAGGCCGGTGACCAGCCACACCCACGCGGCCCGCCGCGTTCGCCACAACCAGACCGTCACGCCCACCAGCGTCAGGGCCGCCAGGAGCTGATTGCTCGCTCCGAACAGGTCCCAGAACGTCCGCCACACGGGCACCGCTTTGCCGCCCACCATCCGCGGGTCCTGAAGCAGGAAGTACACCGGAGCCCCGGCCGTCACCGCGGTCGCGAAGAAGCGCCCGAAGCGGCCGTGCCAGCCCGTCAGCTCCTGCACGACGTAGCGGCCGAGCCGCGTGCAGACGTCGAGCGTGTCATACACGAACGTGGTGAACGCCATCAGGCCGAAGGAGACGCCGAACATGGCCGGGATGCCGACCACGGTGAGGAAGCTGCCGATGCCGTTGGCGTAGAGGAAGTTCGGCGACTTTTTCACCAGCGGTGAATCGGCCGCGAGCATCATCACGCAGCAGAGCGAGACCACGGCGACCAGGCCTTCGAGCAGCATGGCGCCGTAGCCGATGAGCTTCGCGTCGGGCTCGCGGCGGAGCTGCTTGCTGGTCGTGCCCGAAGCGACCAGCGAGTGGAAGCCCGAGCAGGCCCCGCAGGCAATCGTGATGAACAGCAGCGGCACGAGCGGACCGTTGTCGGCGTGCCAGGTCTTGAACGCCGGGAAAGCCACCGACTGGCCGCCGAAGACAAGCCCGAGAGCGGCCGCGAGCAGAGCGGCGTACAGGAAGTAGCCGCCGAGGTGCCCGCGCGGCTGGAGCAGCAGCCACATGGGGACGATCGAGGCAACGTAGCAATAGGCGAGGAGGGCGACGGCCCACACCTTCTGCGCGGTACCATTGCTGATGTTCAACAGTTGCGCGACGTCGAACGGGATGTACTGCCCCACCCAGATCGCCACGCCCACCAGCGGCAGGAAGATGATCGTCGCCAGCCAGAGTGGCAGCTTCGCGAAACGCAGCAGCAGCCCCATGACGATCGGCAGCGCGAGATACAGCAGCGACGAGGTCGCGATGCCCCCGCCGCGAACGATCAGGCGGTCGGGCGCGGAAGTGTCGCCCGCCGCGCCGACAACCTGCGTCTCGGCCGTGAGGTCCTGCTGGCCGACAAAGGACGAGGCGGTGATGTCGGCGAACGCGACAATGATGTAAACCAGCGCCAGCCAGATGAACGTGAGGAACAGGACGTACGAACGACGGGTCATGTGTTCGCGGACAACCTCGGCGATCGAGCGGGCCTTGTGGCGGATCGACGCGACCAGGGCCGTGAAATCGTGCACGCCGCCGATGAAGATCGCCCCGATCAGAATCCACAGCAGCGCCGGCAGCCAGCCGAACATCACGCCCGCCAGGATCGGCCCGACGATCGGCCCGGCCGCGGCGATGGCCGAGAAGTGCTGACCGAGCAGGAACTTCTGGTCGATCGGCACGTAGTCCAGGTCGTCACGCAGCGCGACGGCCGGGGTGGCCGTCTGCGGGCTCAGACGCAGCAGGCGAACCAGCACCCCGCCGTAGACGAAGTACGCGACGGTCAGCACCGCGGCCGAAACAAGCACGACGTAGAGCAGGCTCATCGAGATGCACCTGTGTTCAGTGAATCATACCGCGCGTGGCATCGGTAAGAGAATAGCGGGCAGTGATTTGGAACCGCCGTTGTGCGCCCACTTGCGCTTCGTGATCCTCTCGCTCGAGCTTGGCGACTCGTCACCCGCTTCTGCGGCCGGCCGCCCGTTGAGAAAGGGAGCCGGCTCCGCGCCAACCCGCCGTCCGGACAACGCCACCAGCCACGCCCGCGGTGCTTGTCCCCTTTCTCGACGGGCTGCTAGGATTGACGCCGATGCATGCGCTGCTCCTCACGCTCGCCCAGGCTTCCTGGCCCACCTCCCTGCCCACCTCGCTGCCCACCAGCCTGCCGGCCGAGGTCACCAGTTGGTTGAGCGATCCGCACACGCGCCGCATCGTCCTCGCCGCGGCCGGGTTGATCGTGCTGGTCGTCATCCTGCGGACAATCAGCCGCTGGCGCGAGGCGGCCGCAGCCCGCCGCCGGGCCGCCGCGCTGCGCGAGGGGATCGAGGCTGCCCGCTTGCAACAGGAGGAAATCCACCGCCTGGGTGAGCAGATCGTCGCCACCAGCTCGACCAGCCGCATCGCAGGCTGGGCCATCCTGCGGCAGTACGAGACGGTCTTCAGCGACCCGCGGCCGTCCTCCGCCGCCGCTTTGGACCTTGTCAAAGCGCTGGCGGTTCAAAAAGGTGCGAACGCCCTGATCAACCTGGACACGCGGCAACTCCCCGGCGGCAAGTGGGTCGCGACCGGGGACGCGGTGCTGGTACAGATGATCCGGCCGCGGGGCGCGGGCCCGGAGATCAAGCGCGGCGACGGCGCCGCCCCCGGTCCGCCGGGCTAGGGGAATCCCGCGAAACGGCGACAACCGCCCGCGCCCCGTCTCCGACGGCGGCCGTCGCGGATGCGTTCAAACCGGAGCCGTGCGGCTACTAGCGCCGATGCGCCCGGTAGCAGTCGCGGCAGTACACCGGCCGGCCCTGCGTGGGCTTGAACGGGACTGTCGTCGTGGCGCCGCAGTCGGCGCACGTGGCCTCGAACGACTGCCGAGGAGGTGCCCCGCCGCGCCCGCCGGTTCCGCCCCCAGAGTCGAACGAACGCCGCGGCCGCGGACCGCCACCGCCGCCGCCCGCTCCCCCGCCACCGCCCCCGCCTCCGCCGCCACCACTCTGCATCTTGCGCTTCTCGCGGCACTCGCGACAGCGCTTCGGCTCGTTGGTGAACCCACGCTCAGCGTAGCGGGCCTGGTCCTCGGCAGAGTGCGTGAACTCGGCGCCACAGTCGACACACACAATGGTTTTGTCTTCGTAATCCATGGGGGCTCCTCCGAGCGTGGGGGTGGGCCGGAAACGGCCCAAGAAAAGGAATCGCGGCTGCGGCCCTGTGCCCTGGCATCCGTCTTACTCTGCTTCCGCCGACGTGCCGGCTCCGAGCGGGGCCTTCCGCGGGGGAACGGGCGTGAACCCTTCACGCGCCGGCCAACAGTATGACTGACACCGGCACGCAGGTCAACGCGCCGCGGCGGGTTGATCCGGCAAGCGGGTCGGCCTACGCTATGTCCGTCGCCGGACAGGTCCGTGCATCGGCGCTGCCGACGGCGGGGCTCATCTGTCGCCTCACCAAGCGTCCCGCGTCAGGCTGGACGCACCGGCATCCCCCGTTCTCGGAAGGTCCCTATGAGTTCTCAGACGAACTGGTCCGCCGAAACCCTCGCCGTCCACGCCGGTAACGTTCCCGACGAGTTCCATGCCGCCGTGCCACCCATCTACCTCACGTCCACGTTCGGGTTCACCAGCGCTGAGCAAGGCGCGGCGCGCTTCGCGGGCGAGGCGCAGGGTTACATCTACACGCGGATGGGCAACCCCACGGTGGCGACGCTGGAACGTGCCCTCGCCGTGCTCGAGGGCGGCGCCGCCGCGCTCGCCTGCGCCAGCGGCATGGCCGCGATTCACACCATGCTCGCGGCCCTGGTCAAGAGCGGCGACCACGTCGTCTGTAGCGAGACGGTCTACGGCCCGACCTGCACGCTGCTACGTTCCATCCTCGCCGGCTACGGCATCGAGTCGACGTTCGTCGACACCTCGAATCTCGAGGCCCTGCGGCAGGCCTTGCGGTCCAACACGAAGGTCGTGTACGTCGAGACGCCCTGCAACCCCACGCTGGTGATTTCGGATCTCGCCGCAATCGCCGGCATCACCCACGACCACGGCGCCCTGCTGGCCGTCGACAACACGTTTACCAGCCCCGTTCTGCAACAGCCGCTGCGGCTCGGCGCAGACATCGTCGTCCACAGCCTGACCAAGTTCCTCAATGGCCACGCGGACGTCGTCGGCGGCGCGATCATTCTCCGCGACGCCGAGTTCTACCCCCGCCTGCGCCGCATGCTCAATCATTTCGGCGGCGTCCTGCCCCCGTTCGAGAGCTTCCTCGTGCGCCGCGGCTTGCGCACCCTCCCCCTGCGCATGAAACGCCACTGCGAATCGGCGCTGCGAATCGCCGAGTATCTCGAGCGCCACCCGCAGGTCGAGTGGGTGCGCTACCCCTTCCTCCCCAGCCACCCCCAGTATGAACTCGCCCGCCGGCAGATGCGCGGCGGGGGCGGGGTCATCAGTTTCAGCCTGCGCGGCGGTCTCGAGGCCGGCCGTCGCATGATGAACGCCGTCCGGCTCTGCTTGCTGGCCGTCAGCCTGGGCGGCGTCGAGACGCTCATCCAGCACCCGGCGAGCATGACGCACGCCTCGATGGGCGCGGAGGCCCGCCGCCAGGCCCACATCGACGACGGCCTCGTACGACTCTCCGTCGGCATCGAGGGCGTGGACGACCTCATCGCCGACCTCGAACAAGCTCTCGCTGCAACCAGCGTGCAGCGAACCGAACCCGCGCCGCTCCATGAGCCGGCCGCAGGGTGAGCTTGGCTCTCGGACGTCGCCTGCCGCAATCACGGGCTCCCGGCACGCTGTTGATCAACGGGCCCGTATTACCGGCCCTCGGCGAATCGCACAGTCGGGACACCCAGGAGCTCGTGTACGCTTTTGCGGAGACTTCGCGTCTCCGGGAGAGCGAGTGGATGCCCCGCTGCGGGGAACAACCGAAATGCAGGCAGCGCACAGACGCCCGCCGGCCATCTGCCCGGCTGGCGGCCGGGTATTTGGCCGCCTTGCTCCTGTGCGTCGTAACCGGTTGCGGTGTGCCCGAGCCGGAGTCGCAGTATGTGCCGATGGCCGATGGGACGCGATTGGCTGTGGACGTCTGGCGACCGGGGAACGGGGCGGAGGGGGAAACCTATCCGGCCGTCCTGCGGCTGGGGCGCTACTGGCGCGACTACCAGTTGCCGAACATGTTTCCGCCGTTCGTCGGCAAGTACCTCAGCAGCGGGGCGTGGCTGAACGAGGCGGGCTACGCGGTTGTGATGGTGGACGTACGGGGGACGGGAGCCTCGTTCGGCGTGTCGACGGCACCGTGGTCGCCGGCCGAGGTGGGCGACTTCCCGCAGCTTGTGGATTGGATCACGGCCCAGCCCTGGTCTAACGGCATCGTCGGCGGTGTGGGGGTCTCATACGAGGGGGTGACGGCGGACTGGTTGGCTGCCAGTGACCACCCGGCGGTGGCGGCGGTGCTGCCGGCGTACAGTTATTGCGACGTGTTTCTGGATGTGAGCCACCCGGGCGGGGTTTTCAACGAGCGTTTTGTGCGGGCGTGGGGCGACGTCACGAGCCGCATGGACCGCAACGACCTGACGTTTCTGGATGTTGTGATGGTGGCGAATCCGCGGGGGTGGCTGGCGATTTTCGGCGACCTCGTTGCGGCGGCGCTGCTGGGGGTGCGGCCGATCTCGGGGGCGGCGAACCTGCTGGCGGACGCCATTGCGCAGCACCAGGATAATCCCAGCGTGTTCGAGGCGTGCCGCTCGATCGAGTACCGCGACGATCCGTTCCTGGGGCTGACAACGGACACGGTGAGCCCGCTGCGCGGGGCGGCAAGCGTCACGCGGCGTGCGGCAATCGAGCGCGTGGTGGGTTGGCAGGATGCGGGGACCGCCCGCGGCGCGCTGTCCAGCTTCAACACGCTGGCGGCGGACTACCACGTCGTAATCCTCGCGCCGCATGCGCACACCGGCGACTGGTACGTGGATCCGTACTACTTCGGCGAGCCGATCCCGCTCGCGCTGGCGTCGGTGATCAGCGAGATTTGGCGGGCCGTGCCGTTCCTCGACGGACAGATGCGGGCCGACCGCGGCGCCGCGCGGCACGAGGTCGTGTACTGGACGTACGTCGCCGACGAGTGGCAGACCGCGACCGGCTGGCCACCGGACGGTTTCCAACGCCAGCGCTGGTACTGCGGACCGGGCGGGACGCTCCAGCGTGAACCTCCCACCGCCGCAAGCGGGGCTGACGTTTATACCGTCGACTTCGAAGCCACGACCGGGCTGGAGAACCGCTGGTTTTCCGGGATGAGCGGCGCGCCGGTGCGCTACGTCGACCGTGCCGAGCAGGACCGGCGACTGCTGGTGTACCAGACGCCGCCGTTCCCCCAGGCCATGGAGCTGACCGGCCACCCAGTGGTGAGCTTGCAGGTGGTTTCCACACACGCGGACGGGGCGTTCTACGCGTACCTCGAAGATGTTGCGCCCGATGGACGCGTCGTGTATTTGACCGAGGGAGAGTTGCGCGCCGTGCACCGGCGGATTTCCACGGACCCGCCGCCCGTGGCCGTCTTCGGGCCGCACCACACCTTCCGGAGGGGCGACGCGCTCCCGCTGGTGCCGGGCGAGGCGGCCGAGATCACCTTCGACCTGCACCCGATTTCAACCGTGATCCGGGCCGGGCACCGGCTGCGGCTGGCCCTGGCCGGCCACGATCGCGACACGTTCACGCGCTATCCGGCCGACGGCACGCCCACGTGGCGCGTGCAGCGCAACGCCGGCGCTGCGAGCTGGATCGAGGTTCCGCTGAAACCGCGGGCGGGTTTCCCGTAGCACTCACGGCGTGTCCTGCCGAGCAGCGGCCGCGCACCTCCGGCCCGCGGAGCGCCCGCGCGCTGTGATTCCGAGGAGCGCAGCGAGGCGGAATCCGGCCGCGGTGGTGGGTCATCGCGGCTTCGCGACACCCGGGCGGCGGCGGCCACTGCGGATCCGCGGCCCCGTTTCTCACACCGCAAGGCGGCGGCGCTCCGAAGGACTGTCGCGGCGCCACGTCACCACGACATCTCGAAGCGCACAACGCGGTCCGACTGGAGCGCGAGCGGCGCGTCCAGTCTGACCAGCAGTGCCGTACCATCCTGCGTGAACGGCGCCTCGAGTCGTGCCGCGCCGGTTGCTGCCACCGCGACGCGCCGGACGCGCACGCCCGCCGGCACCTGCGTCTGGAACTCACGCACCGTCATCCGACCCGCGGCCGGTTCGATCATGCTGATCTGCGAATCCGCGGTGCGCTGCTGGCGGAGCGTGCCCCACGCCGTGCCAGCCGCGAAAAAGCCCGCGAAATCGTCGGCTTGCACACGCGGCGCCAGCGAAAGCCGCCCCGCCGGGCCGTTCCACGTGTAACCCGCCAGCGCATGCCGCACGCCCCAGGACGCCAGCGCGCGGGCATAATGATCGCCGCACTCGATCTCGTTCCACGGGTTGTGCTTCGCCCCGTCGTACCGTTCCTCGACGCCGTGGACGATCAGCAGCGCCTCATCCGTCAGTCCCTCCCACGCCAGCCCCGCCGCGAGCTGGTACTCGATCCCCGTCCACACCTCGTCGCGGTAACGCACCGGCTCGGCCGGCCGGCCGCCCCGCGGCCAGGTACACACGAACAGCCCCGGCTCGCCCGGACGGGCGAACCAGCGCTCCGGCGGGAAGCGCTCGTTGAGCGGCCCGACGTCGGGCGCCCAGTTGTACTTGAACGCGGCCGCCAGCCCGCTGCGGACCTGCTCGCGCGGCAGCAGGTAGCCCAGGCCCAGCACGTGTGCCCAGTTCTGCCCGAAGAGCTGATCGGACAGGCAGCCGGCGCCGTACTGCCACGGCCGGTCGTCGCCCGGCGGCACCCGCTGCTCATAGTATTCGCCGTTGAACAGGTTCTCCGCCGTCCACGTCCGGCCGCGCTCGAACAGCGTCCGGTAACGCGTGGCGGACGCATCGTCGCCCATGAGCCGGGCCATTTCCTCGCCGGCCCGCAGCGCGGCGAGGTAGAGCGCGCCGACGAAGGTGTTCGGCCCCACGAAGTTGATGTCGTAGGTGTTGTGCTGTCGGTCGTTCTCGATCACGCCGTTCTCGTCCGGGTCGTGGCTGATGAGGTATTCGAGCGCCGCGCGGATCCGCGACCAGTGCTTGCGCAGATAGGCGTCGTCAGGCGAGGTGAGGTGCTCGCGGTAGCACTTGAGGATCGTGCCGGCCTGGCCGTCGGCGGCGAAGTTGCGGTCGGAACGGAACCCGACCAGGCCGCTCGTTTCGTCGAAGCCCTCGCCGAGGTCCTGCATCGTGCGGACGGAGCGGGCCAGCTCGGGGAACAGCCACGCGTCGCCCTGGGCGTAGTTCCACACGTGGGTGCAGGTTCCGGCGCAGCAGCACACGCCCTCCCAGCCCCAGAACCGCCCGTTCTTCCACCATTGCGCCGTCCCGCTCGCCAGGTTGGCGACCGGCATGAGCAGGCGCGTGTTCAGCCACCACGGCAGCGTCGTCTGGCGATAGTAGACCTCGCAGAAGCGGAGCGTTTCGCGCCGCAACCGGTCGAGGTCGCGGGCGAGCTGCACGGCCACGTCGCGGGCGTCGGTGAACCAGTTCGTGTACATGCGACCGTGGCCGGTGTGCAGGTTCGGGAAGTGCCAGGTAACGAGGAACACCACATGGCGTTCTGCGCCGGGATCGAGGGCGAAGTATGTCGTGAGGGTGCCGACCAGCGGCGCCTCGCCGGTTTCTTCCTGCGCCCCGCCCGCGGTGTCGGGCCGAGCCGCAAGCCCGGCGACGAACGCCGCCCGGTCGACCCAGGCCAGCTTGACCGCCCCGTCTCCCAGCAGCGACAGGGCCATCGTGCCGAGGCCGAGGGCATCGGTGCGGAACTCGCCGTATTCGGGGCCGAGTGCATTGGTCAGCGCGATGTCGTCAACGTTCACGTGTCCCCAGCCGCCGCGGTGCTCGTCCACGATCTCGAGCCGCGCCTCGCGGCGCACGAACGGGCTGACGTCCCACGCCCGCGGCTCGAGCTGCTCGCGGTTGCGCCCGGTGGCCGTTCGGACCACCTGGCCATCCACGACCAGGTTCAGACAGGTCTGGCCGGCGTGCGCGCCGCCGCCGATACGGAACGTGAGGTAGGGCAGGTCGATCCTGAAAGGCTCGCTGACCAGCCGGCCGGTGGAGCGGTCGCCGCCGGCAAACGTATTCACGAGATGCGTGCCGCCGAAGCCGCTGACGGGCTGCTGATCGGGCAGCGTGCCGGTGGGCGGCGCGGCGCCGAAGGCGTCGCCGGACAGCGTCCAGCCCGCGTACGTGCCGGATTCGAAATCCGCCAGCACACGCGTGCGCGGCGGCGCGCCGGCCGGCGGACGGCGCTCGAACGCCTCCATGAGCACGGTCGTGACGTTGTCATCAGTGACCGCCCGGTTCCGCCGGCCGACGAACAGCGGGCTCGAGCGCTCGCGGTAGACCTGGTTCTCGAGCCAGCCGCCGAGCGCGACCGGCACGACTTCGGAACCGGGATTGCGGACGGTGAAACGCAGCACGGTAGCCGGCCAGGCCGAGTTCCGCGCATCGAGCGGCACAAACGGGCTGAACACTTCGAGGTCGACGTCGACCGGCGGCACCGCGCGGTCTTTTGCGCGGTAGCGCACGATGGCCCGCGGGTACTCGCCGACGAACTCGATCGCGTCGTAGCCCTCGTCCGCGAGGATCGCGCGCGACCACGGCCCGCCGGCCGTTTTGGCCGCGATCGCGAAGCCCTGCATCAGCGGCTGTTCCGGGCGGTAGGTGCGATAAAGCGTCTGGCCGGTGTCGACGAAGTAGTTGCCGCCATCGACCTGCCAACCGGCGAGCGTGCCGTCACCGCGAACGTAGAGCTGTCCGGCACAGATGCCGCCGCAGGGCATGCCGAGCGTGGTGCGGGCATCACCCGTGTACACGCGCTGCGTGCCACGTTCGAGCAGTGCGGCCCGCTGCGCCCGCGAAAAGCCCTTCTCGGCGGGAACCGGGTGCGCGGCCGCAAGCGGTTTCATCGCGTTCTCCTGAGCGGACAGGTTCAAAGCGGCCAGCAGCACACACAGGGTGGGCCAGGCACGACAGGACATGACGGCGCTCCCTCGGGGTGACGATCGAGCGCGCCAAGATAACCGCCGCGGCCGGGCGCTCCAACGCCCCCCCGGGGCTCGCCCTATCCCCCGCTGCTCCGTCGTGGCACGAGCGGGTGGATCTCGCCCAAGCCGACCCCCTCATCCGTCGCGCCGAACCGCAGCCGCGGCGCCACGCGGCTTTCGCCGCCGATCGCCGGCCGTGCGCGTCAAGGCTGCCGGGGCGGACGCCCGCGGTCAATCGGGAAGCGTGCCGCGGTCGATATTGCTGGTCGTGGCTGCGCGGCGCGAGCGGTCGGCAGCGCAACGGTTGCGCTGTCCGCCGACCGCACGCCGAGTGGCGCGCACGCGTGCTGCTGCGTGCGAGTCGGGAGCCGAGCATGGGTGCGACGCTGGAGCGTGTGACGCGCGTCTTTCGGGAAGTCTTTCAAGACCCGCGGATCGTGGTCGGCCCGACGACGACCGCGGCCGACATCGCGGGTTGGGATTCGCTGATGCACGTCACGCTGCTGCTGCACGTCGAGCGCGAGTTCGGTATCCGCTTCAACACCACGCAGGTGGCGACGCTCAAGAACGTCGGCCAGCTCATCGAGCTGATCGAAGCCAAACAACCGGCCTGATGCCATGCGACGCGACGGTCACACGATGTGCCTTCATCACGTGGGGGTGGTGCTCAACGAACGCCGGCAACTGGACGAGTTGCTGACGCTGCTGGGTCTCGCAGTCAGCCGCTGCGTATTCGTGGAGCGGTACCAGGCGGAGTGCCTGTTCGTGAATGTCGGCACGGCGCAGGTCGAGTTCATCGTGCCCCAAGGAGGCCCGCTGGCGGGGTTCAACCGCGGTGTCGGCGGGCTGCATCACTTGGCGTTCCAGGTGAACAACCTGGAGAAACTTCAGGACCGCCTCGCAGCCGGCGGGATTCACCTGCTGGAGGATCGTCCCGTACCCGCAGGCGAGCTGCGGATCAACTTTTTGCCGCCGGTGTACACGCGGGGACTGATCCTGGAGTTCGTCGAACCGAACGGGCCGGGCAGAACGGCCTCGGGAGCTGTGTGATGAGCGTGCTGAGCGCGACCGTGCCGGCGGATGTTTGCCGACGCTTTCCCCGGGCCGCCGCCCTGGCCGCAGAGATTCAAGCGCTCGACACGCCGCTGCTCGCGCGCCAGGTCGAGCTCAACGTGCGGCGGCACGGAGAGGCGTTCTGGGATGAGGCGGAACGTCTGCTCACCCTCGCGGCCCTACTGCCCGGACAACCGTTGGCCGCCTTGCTGGAATACACCGTCGGCTACCTCAAGGCCCAGGCCCGCTTTCAGGCGAGCGACCGCTATTCGCACACCGACTTCGAGGCCGCACGGCGCGAGGTTTACGACAACCCCGACGTCATGGAAGGCTTCTACTTGCTCGGGCTGCTGCTGACGCACGCATTCTGGCCGATCCACTTCGATATTCACGCCATCTTTCGCGAATGCTTTCTCCCACTGGTACCGCCGACCGGGCTGGGAACGGAAGTGGGCTACGGCCACGGGCTGTACCTGTTAGACGTGTTGGCTGCTCGGCCCCAGGTCAGGACGATCAGCTTCGACATCAGCCGCCACTCGCAGCGTTTTGCCGCTCAAGTGCTGCGCGCGGGCGGGATCGAAGCCTCCCGTTTCGACTTGCGACTGGGCGATGCGCGCGAGTGTCTGCCACTGTCCAACGGCCAGTGCCAGTGGATGATCTGCGCCGAGCTGTTGGAACATGTCCCCGATCCGGCCTTCGTGTTGCGCGAACTGCAACGTTGTCTGGCACCCGAGCGGCCGCTGTTCATCGTCACTGTGGTGGACGGGAACGCGCTTGACCACCTGTATCGGTTCCGCAGCCCGGAGGAAATCCACACCCTCGTCGAGGACTGCGGTTTTCGGATCCACACGGCGCGGAATCTGGCGGTGCGCGATTACGAACCACGTACCCGGGATTCGACGATCGACGTCGTGCTCGTCGCGCATCGGAACACCTAGGCCGAGGCGGCGGGCCACCGGCGTGCCGCGCGCAGCGACTCCCGGCCGCGGAACGGACACAGATGACGACAACGCTCGCAGCCCCGCTACAGAACGACTGGCAGGCGCTTCAGCACGCCGGCGCGCACGAGGCCGCGCTGCGTGCGGTACGCGACCTGCTGCGCCGCGGCTCTCTGCCGCCGCACCGGGTGGCGGCAGCCGGCCGGTACATCGGCGGGCAACTGGCCGCCGGCACGGCCGGACCCGTCACGACCCGCGCGCGGATTCTGGGACAATGCACCACGTCGTTTTTGGTACCGGTGGTGACTGCCGAAGCATGGGGACGCGGCGTAGCGGCGCGCGTTACGGACGGCGAATACGACAACGTCGTCCAGGAGCTGATGCGGGGGTCCGCAGACGCCGACACGGTGGTGTTGCTGCCGTGGCACCAGCGTTTGCTGGCAGACGACGCACGCGACGCCACGCAACGCATTGAGGACGAGCTGTCGTTTCTGCGGCAGGCACACGAGCTTGTGCGTCGGTCCGGCACCCGGCTCGTGCAGGTGGGCTACGACTGGTGGGGGCCGGGCCCGTGGGGCTACCACCTCGGAGCCCGGCAGGGCGGACCGGCTCAACTGGTTCGTGAGCTGAACGCGAAGCTGCGCGCCAGCCTGCCGGCCGATGCTTACTTCGTC
Organism: uncultured Planctomycetales bacterium; assembly: GCA_964564785.1. Lineage (GTDB taxonomy): Bacteria > Planctomycetota > Phycisphaerae > UBA1845 > Fen-1342 > CAZMCT01. The sequence goes on along the minus strand of CAZMCT010000032.1, from coordinate 17,338 downwards.
GATCTGGAACAGATTGCCGGAATGGCGGGGCGAGCGCGGTTTTACGATCCCCGCAACTACCACTGGACACGCCAGCCGTTCAGCGACGCCGGAGTGGTGCTCCTGGGGCGGCACCTGTGGGCCGGCATCCGCGCCGTGACCAGCGGGCCGAAGAAGGTTTTGGTGCTCGACCTGGACAACACATTGTGGGGTGGCATTGTCGGCGAGGTGGGAGCGTTGAACGTGCAGCTCGGCGACAGCCCCGACGGGGCGGCGTACCGCGCGTTTCAGGAGTACCTTCGCCAGCTCGCGCGGCGCGGCGTTGTCCTGGCCGTCTGCTCGAAGAACAACCCCGCCGACGCCCGGGAGCCCTTCGAGCAGCACCCGGACATGGTTTTGCGCTTCGCCGACTTCGCCGCATTCGAAGCCTCGTGGGATCCCAAGCCGACGGCGATTCGCCGTATCGCTCAAACCCTGCGGCTCGGGCTGGACAGTTTCGTCTTTTTCGATGACAGCCCCGCGGAGCGCGAACAGGTTCGGCAGGCGCTGCCGGAAGTGGAAGTCGTCGAAGTGCCGTCCGATCCCGCGGAGTACGTGCGGGCCCTTGAGGAGGGCTTGTGGTTCGAGACGAACCTGCTGACGCTGGATGACCAGCAACGCGGCACCCAATACCAGGCCGAGCAGCAGCGCCGCGCGGCGCAGGCGGATGCCGCCGGCCTGCCGGAATTCCTCACCTCGCTAGACATGCGCGCCACGGTGCGACCGATTGACGAACCGGACATGCAGCGCGTGGTTCAGCTGTTGGGCAAAACGAACCAATTCAACCTGACCACCCGGCGCCACACGGCCGAGGACGTACGCCGGCTGCTCGCGCAGGACGGCGCCCTCGGGCTGACTGTGCGCCTGACCGACCGGTTCGGAGATTACGGCCTGATCGCGTTGGTCCTGGCGCTACCGGAAGATCGCGCGCCGTGCGAAGCCCTGCGGATCGACACCTGGCTGATGAGTTGCCGGGCGATCGGGCGGACCGTTGAGGAATACGTCTGCAATGCTCTGGTCGCGCAAGCCCGGCGTCGCGGATACCGGCGGCTGTTCGGTGAGTACATCCCGACCGCGAAGAACGGACTCGTCGCCGACTTGTACCCGCGCCTCGGCTTCGTCCCTGCGCCGCAGACATCCGCCGGCGTGCAGCGTTTCGTCCTCGATCTCACCGCCGAACGCGAACCGGCAACGACCTATGTTCAGGCGGGAGGGTGAACGCCCGTGCTGGCGGTAGTGCCGATCACGTCGCTGAAGGTCTGGCTGGTCCTGATTCTGGCGGTAGCCCTGCTGACCCCGCTCACGCACGCCGCCCTGCGGCGCAGGGTCCTCGCGTTGCTCAACCTGCTGTTTGTCGGGCTTTGCGTCGGCCGGTACGTGCCGGCCGTGCTGGGCGGCGTGGTGCTGCTGCACGTCTTGCTGCGGCTCGGCCGCACGCGGCGCGCTGCGCTGGTCAGCGGGCTGCTGACCCTCACCGGCGTCGCCGGGCTGTTTGTGCTGCACAGACTCCCGGCCCTGTCGCTGGGGATCGGGCTCGACCGCTTGAACCCGCTGCTGGCCGGCATCGGCTTTTCCTATGTATGCCTGCGAATCGTGGACGTCTGGCGTTCAGTGCACGGCGGCCTTCATCCGCCCCCCACGTTGACCGGACTGATCAACTACCTACTGCCCTTCCATATGTTGGCGGCCGGGCCGATCCAGTCATACGACGACTATGTGCGACAGCCGGCGGTACCGCCGCCCCCGGACACGCGCGCGGTCCTGGAGGCCGCCGATCGGATCGCGTCCGGATTGTTCAAAAAGTTCGTGCTGGCCTATCTCGTGGCCCAGTTGTTCGCGACGGGTTGGAGCGCAACCGGCTGGTATCGCTGGGTGGAAATCAATCTCCACTTCCTGTGGATCTATCTGGACTTCAGCGCCTACAGCGACATCGCGGTCGGCTGCGGACGTCTGCTCGGCGTGAGAACGCCGGAGAACTTCAACCGGCCGTACCTGGCGCGCAATCTGACGGAGTTTTGGGAGCGCTGGCACATCACGCTGTCGCAATTCATCCGTCACCACCTGTTCGTGCCGCTCCAACTGGCATTTCTCCGGCGGACGGACGGGCGCTACCCCGTGCTGGGCGCGAGTTTGGCGCTCGGGGTGTCGTTTACGCTGTGCGGTGCGTGGCATGGGCTCACGACGAGCTTTCTGAGCTGGGGCCTGCTGCATGCCTGCGGCTTGGTGGCTTGCAATCTTTACAAAGAGTGGTTGCGCCGGCGCCTCAGTCCGGCCGCACTGGAGCGCTACCGATCCGCGCCTGCCGTGCGCGTGGCGGCCGTCGCGGCCACGTATCAGTTTGTGGCTCTCTCACTGAAACTCGTGGGTGATCAATGGAAGGCCGACTGGTAATCGCCTCCGCCGCGACGGAGTGCGGCGCGTCTGCGGCCGGCGAGCATCTGCGCCTGCTCGCGCGCACCGCGTGGATCGTCGTCCGCGTGCTGCTGGCATTGCTGTTCATGCAAGGCGGCGCGACCTTCTTTTACCAGGGATTCTGAACGATGGGCGCATACGTCCGCCTTCGCCGCTACCGCGGTGTCCTGCTGGCAGGCTTGGCTCTCAGCGGCACGGTCATCGCCATCGACCAAACACTGGCTCTCTGTTTCGGCAGCACGGCCGTCTGGCATCGCCCGAACATCTTTTGGGAGTTTGTGCAGCGCATCGGCTCGCAGGTTGCGGCGGTCGAACAACTGCAACGGGCCGGCCGGCTGCCCCCGGACCAGCTCGCGGTGATCGTCGGGGTCTCGTCCGTGCTGCGCGGCTTCGACGGGCAACGATTGCACGAGTGCGACCCCGTGCGCAGACATTGGCTGGTCCTGGCCGGCGGGGGCGGGACCGTCAGCCGACTGGAAACCTATCTACAGCCGTTTCTGCGCAGCGGCGTGAGATGTCAGCATGTCTATATCGGCCTGCACCCGATGCTCCTGTGGGATGGAGCAGCGCCGGAACCGCTGCACGAGGATGTCGTGAACCTCGTGGCCGACACGGAGTCCGCGCTCGTCCGACAGTGTCAAACGACTTTGTTGCAACACGCGTGGCTCGGGCAGCGTTGGCAGCGCGCGCATGACACCTGCCGAGTGGCGCTCTACTGCGCCCGCCTGGCGCTTTTCTCAGCCTTCGGTTTGGGCTGCGAAACGACACACCCTCCATCCCCCGATCCGTGGGCGGCCTATGAGATGCGTGCCGCTGACCGCGATACGCCGGAGCGTTTGGCGAAGCAGTGGGAGCGCTTACGGCCACGCTGCCGACCCGAGCGTTATGACGCGGCCGACACCGAACGGGCCGCCCTGAAACGCCTCGTCCGCTCGCTGCGTGAGCACGGCACCTCCGTGACCGTACTACAGATGCCCGAGCACTCGCGGCTGCGGCAGGAAATCGACCCGCGCATCGTGGCGCACTTCGACGCGGCCGTGGCGGCGGCCGGCGGCACCGAGCCCCTGCCATTGCTCGACCTCAGCACCGCCGTGGACGACGAGTTGTTCTTCGACCATACGCATTTGAACACGCAGGGGCGCGCCCGCCTCTCGGAGTCGTTCCCCGCACGTCTGAATACGGAAATGCGGGTGGCCAACGGGCCGTGAGCCGCGGAACGCAACCGCGAAGGGGTCGACGGCCTGAACCGCCGGCGCGGTGTCTCAAAGCCCATTGAAAGGGGCCCGTTCCGTGGTGTCGGCATGGCTCTCCACGCCGCAACAGCACGGACGGGTCGCGACAGCCGGCCGGCACGTCTGTGGGCAAGCGGCAGCCGGTACAGGCGGCCAGGAGCGACGCTGAACACCCGACGGCGGGCGAGCACCCGAGCCGCTCCGCGGGCCCGACTCCGAAGTCGACCGGGTGCCATGGGACGACGCCGGCGCAATCCGGATGTACGTGCCCGCGCCGTGGTCGGCATCGCGCACGCCGCTTGGCCGGGGAGGGATCGCACGTTGCCCCACAAGCCGTCTCTACATCGGTTCGAACTTTATCCGTCACGCAGTTGGTCGCGTCCGGCCGGCTCATCTCCGTTTTCCTTGCGGTTTTGGTCCTGATTCGTCGCGTTCAAAGGGGAGCGGACGGCGCCCGCCGATCCCGCGGTGTGGGACTCGATCAGGTGGCACATGCTGGTGCACGGCACTATTCAAGCACTCGGAAAGCACGCGGAGTTCTTCGAGCGCGCGGCTGCATTCCCCGCTCGGGCGCGCGAGCGCATTCTCGCGCTGGCCGAGGCGGACGAGCTTTATTATCGGCTTTACCCCTACTATTACCGCGCACTACAGGTCGTGCGTGTGGCAAGCCAACTGCACGCCCCGTTTCGGCGGCGGCGCGAGGTGCTTCAGAAATGTGAAAACCACGCCATCGAGCTGATGACGCGGATCGTGCGCGACGCGATTCGCAGCGGGGACCTGGCGCTCGGCGGCGACGAGCCCGACCGCCTGGCGTTCTCCATGTGGGCGTTCATCTTCGGCACGCGGGCCCTGATGAACACCGGGCTGGCCACCAACCGGCTCGGCATCGCAGACGGATACAGCGTGGTGCGCGCGACTGCGGGGCTGCTGTTCGACGCCATCGGCTGGCGGCCGTTGTCCGACGAGTGGGATTACGAGGCCACCCGGAAGCGAATCCGCGAAGAAGTCTTCCCGGCCGAATGGGCGCAGATCCGGGCTGCCTGACCGGCTCGGCCTGCGGACCGCGGCGGGAGAAATCGCCTTACTCGGTGAGCCACTCGCGGTCGACGTGACGCCGCGAGGACCGCCGCCTCGGCAACGGGCCGGGGCGCGGAGCGCAACCTCGTCACGCTGCAAAGAAGGAACGTCTCATGGATTTTCTCAGTCAGATCTTTGCGCTGTTTCAGAGCCTGCTTGACCCCATTCTCGGGATCCTGGCGACCCTTTTTAGCGGCCTCACCGGGATCCTCGGCTAGTCCAACGCGAACTGCCCCAATGCCCCTGGGCCGCGGCCGCTGACATGACGGCCCGGCCTGTCCTCCTCCGCCTGGAACCGCGACGGCTCGAACGGCCCCGCGGTTCCAGTTTTTGTTTCGGCACCTCACGGCCCTTCCAAGCCCATGGAGCCGCGGCCGCGGGCCAGCCCGAAGCCGATCACGAGCAAGAATCCGGCGACGACCGCCCCCACCAGACCCACGTCGGCATACCAGCGGCTCAGCTCGAGCGTCAGCGGCAGCCGCGCCAGGACCACGCCCACGAACATCCCCGTCACGCCCGCAAGCAGTCCGTAGCGGATCAGCACGGCGATCATGGACGGGATCATCACGAGTCCCACGAGCACCAGCGCCGCCAGCGGCTGCGGCCGTCCCACCACGCCCAGCGGCGCCAGCAGCAGGGCCGCCACCGCCCCCGCCAGCCACGCCCGCCGCAGGCACCAGCGCAGCAGCACGATGAGCAGCAGTCCCAGCAACCCCCAATACACGGCCCAGCGCAGCCCGTCCAGCACGACCGCCAGCGCCGGCCGTACGCCCAACGCACTCAGGTACATGGCTTCCGGGCGTACCGCCACGCGCCCTCCGTACCCCAGCCAGCCCGGCGCCAGATCCGCGAGGCGTGACAGCAGCGCCCACGCCACACCGGCCGCCGCCCCCACCAGCACGTCCCGCCCGACCAGCGGGTCACGCCAACGGCCGCCCAGCAGCCTCGTCCAAGACAACTCCGTCTCCGGCCAGAAGCGCCGCACCAGTGGCTCGAGTGCCCCGTACATCAGCCAGACCAGCGCCGCCTCGAGCAAACCGCCCGCCGCACACGCCAGCAGCAGTCCCACCTTCACCTGCCCGTCGCCCACGTGCTGCATCCGCAGGACATCGCAGGCCGAACGCAAAAGGAGTACGGCTGTGGCCAGGCGCATCGCCCCCGCGACGTCGGACACCCCGCCGGCCGCGTGCCGCCAGGCGAGCACCGCCGCCACCGGGAAGGCCACGAGCACCCAGCCAAGCTCCAGCCACAGCCTGAGTCGCTCGCGGCGCTGCGCATCTTCAATGCGGTTGGCTTCCGAGTGGCTGGTGTCGGCCGGCAGAACGGCAAACGCCGCCGGCTGCCCGCGCAGCGCGGCGTACTCGACGCGGGCCGCGGTCCCGTTTACGAGGGCCGGCCAGGCCTCACGCGAATCCCACGCCACCGGGGGGACCAGCCGCGGCGCGGTCGTCGGCCCGTCGGGCGAGATCTCGGCCGCGGCCAGCAACTTCTCGAGCCCGAATGTCGAACCCCCCGGGCGAAGTTCGTCGGGCCGGGCTTCCAGCGCTCGCAGCCGCCCCCGACCGTCGAGCACGACCAGGACATCGCCGACAGCGCTGAGCGGCGGATCACGCGGACCCGCTCGGCCCGCACCCCAGACCAGACGTAATGGGTTGCTCGAAACCAGCGGCCGCGCGCTCCGCCGGTACCAGAACAGCAGGCCGCGGTCACCTTCGCCAAGCACCGGGGCAACGTTCTGGTCCGCCAAGGCTCCCGGCTCCACGGCCACCGCAAGCTGGTCGGTGAACCCCCACGCCTCGCTGACCGGTGCCCCGCCCTCGCCAAGCAGGGTGCGGGCGCGGTCGGCCAGCACGCCGGGGGCCTTGGCGCCCGCGTCGGCGGCGATCGGATGGGCCTGCGACGTGAACACCACCATGATCGCCAGAAGCACCAGGCCCGCAAGCAGCGCCGCCAGGCCCATCCCCGCCGAGAAGCGGCGCTGCGGCCGGACGCTGGCGACCAGCGACGGGGAGGGGACGGTGCCGAGGGACTGGGCCGCCGCGAGGGCGTCGCCCCCGGGCAGCGCGGCCAGCACGGCCAGCGCAGACGCGGGGCGCTGGGCGGGGTCGAACGCGACGCAACGCTCGATCGTGCGCTCAATGCGCGGATCGAGGTCGCGAACGAGGCTCGTGGCCGGGGTCGGCGGCTTGGGATCGTGCCGCGGGGCTGCTTCGCGCGCGCCCGCGGCGAACGCGGGCCGGCCGGTGAACAACTCGTACAGCACCAGCCCGAGCGCGTACACGTCACTACGCACGCTCACCTCGCGGCCGCTGAGCTGCTCGGGCGCCATGTAAGCCGGGGTTCCGGAGCGGATGTCGGCGGGGGTGAGCGTGCTGCGGACGGTCGCGAGTCCGAAGTCGAGGATCCGCGCGCGCCCGCGGCCGTCGATCATGACGTTGGACGGCTTGAGGTCGCGGTGCAGGACGCCGCGGGCGTGGGCGGCGGCCAGCCCGGCACAGAGCTGCCGGGCGATCTCGAGCGCGCGGTCGGCGGGCACGTGCCCGATGCGCTTCAGCAGGACCCGCAGGTCCTCGCCGTCCACGTACTCCATCGAGATGAAGGAGTCGTCGCCCGCGAGCGTGAAGTCGTGAATTCGGCAGACGTTCGGGTGGGTGATCTCGCGTGCCAGGCGTACTTCCTGCCGCAGTTGGGCGCTCCACACGGGGTCGCCCGCCAGCGCCACCGGCAGGAACTTGAGCGCCACCGGCTGGTCGAGCGTGAGGTCGTCGGCGCGGTACACCTCGCCCATCCCGCCACGCCCGAGCAGCTCGACGATGCGAAAACGCCCGGCCACGATCGTGCCCGGCCCGAAGTCGCGCCCGACCCGCTCCGGCACCGCGGGCCCGAACGGCGCTGCGGGCCGCTCTTCACCGGCCGCGCGGGTCGCCTCGTCCGAGTGCCCGGCAAGCAACTGCTCGACGGCGAACTTCAGTTCCGGGTCCTGCCGGCAGGCCTGCTCGACGAACGCGGCGCGCTCGCCGGCCGGTCGGGCGCAGGCGGCGAGAAACAGGGCTTTGATCTGCGCGTGGCGTTCGGGCGTCAACCCCGCGACTCCCAGCCGAGCTGGACCCGCAGCCAGGCCTTGGCATGGGTCCAGTCATCCTCGACGGTGCGCTTCGAAACGCCGAGGACCTCCGCCACTTCTTCCATCGTCAACCCGCCGAAGAAGCGCAGCTCCACGATCCGGCCCTGCCGCGGATCGAGTTGCGCCAGCCGATCCAGCGCATCGTTGAGCTCGAGCAGCGCGGCCTGGTCGAGGTCCGCCGGGACCAGCTCGGTCTCGAGCTGCACCGGCCGCACGCCGCCGCCGCGCTTGTCGCGCGCCCGCCCGCGGGCGTAGTCGATCAGCACGCGCCGCATCTCGCGGGCGCAGATCGCCAGGAAATGCGTGCGGTCCTGAAAGGAGATTTGCGTCTGGCCGACCAGCCGCAGGTACGCCTCATGCACCAGCGCCGTGGGTTGCAGCGTATGATCGGCCCGCTCATCCCGGAAATAGCGGCGTGCCAGGCGCCGCAGCTCGTCATACGCGTACGGCACGAGCTCGTTCAGGGCGTCCGCCCGGTCCGCCCCGCTCAGGCGGGTCAGCAGCGCGCTCACCTGTTCGTTGCGAGATCGGCTCATGCGCTTGCGTCTCACTGCGGCCCGCAGCGGCCATGCGCGACTGCGCCGCTGGTCCGGCGTCCACGACCGCGCAGGAATACTCTGCCGCTGGGCCGCCGCGCGTCGGCGGAACGATGACGCACATGCTACCCCTGCGGACCGAAATCCGCCAAGACGTCTGCTGGGGAGCGCCGCGCCCGACGTTCGCCGGCTTGCCCCCGAACAGCGGAACTCGATTCTGCAACCATCTGATCCCTCACCGGCCCGCGCCGCGGTCCGTGCAGGCGCTCCGCAGTGTGTCGCCCGGACCTGTCGAATGGCAGTCGAAAGGCGGTAGAGTTCAGCCATGGTCCGATGGCCGTTATTCACGCCCCCCATTGCACAATGGCCGGACGCCGGCGTGTACCAACTGCGGATCCGGCTGCGCCGGCCAGCGCTGCTGAAGGTCGGCCGGCTGGGATCGCTGTCGCTGGACGCGGGTCTGTATGTCTACACCGGTCGCGCGGCCCGGGCCCTCGTCGCGCGCGTGCGGCGGCACGTGGTCGGCGGGCGAAGCCGGCACTGGCACATCGATTTCCTGCTTGCCCACCCTGACGCGCGGCTGGAGCGCGTCGAGTTGAGCTCGACGGACGCCGGCGATGAGTGTCGCGTAAACCAGGCGACGGGCCGCACCGCGCGGCGGGCCATTCTGCGCTTCGGGTCGTCCGACTGCCGCCGGAGCTGTCCCGGGCACTTGTGGCTGGTCGAAGCCGTTGCCGATTCGAGGGAGTAGGCGGCTAACGCTCTGATCGGCCGCGCCGCCGCACCCCCGCGCCCCGTTGCCGGGCCCGCCGTCCTCCGATCCTACTTTCGGCCGGCCTGATCCAAAAGCCCAAGCACCTCGTCATTCTCGGGAAAGCGCCCCGCCTCGTGCTTGCTGAACACCAGCCGGCCATCCACCCTCACGTCAAATATGCCGCCGGCACCCGCGATCAACTGCGGCTCGACGTGGTAGCGCTGGCGAATCTCGGCCGCCAGACTGGCGGCGCGCGGCAGGTAGTTTCACTGTTGGCAATATGTGATGCTGACGTTCATGCTGTGCTCCTCGGGGTGCGCGATGATAGGACCCACCGCGACGCGCGGCAACCGTTGGCACCCGCCGGCCGGCGCAGTAAGCTGCGCGGCCGCGGACGACTCTATGGGAGTGCGGCCATGCGACGCGCACCGTGGTACATCCTGGCGGCTATCGTGACGATTCTGGCGAGCGACCCGGCCTGGGCCCAGGGCCGCGGCCGCGGAGAGCCGGGCGGCGGTCAGAAAGAACCTGAGAAAGGGAAAGAAGAGGCCCAGCCGGCCGAGGTCACGCCGTACGAAGCGCCCGCGCGGGCCGCGCTGGGCGAGCGGCTCCCCGATTTGGAGGCGGCCAACTGGCTCAACAGCGACAGCAGCCCCTCGCTGGCCCGCTACCGAGACCACATCGTCGTGATCCTGTTCTTCAGCACCGACGATTCGCAGTCGGTCGAGGCGCTCACCAAGCTGAACGAGATCCATAAGTCGCAGGGCCAGAAAGGAATCGCGGTCGTCGGCCTCACACCGCAGAAGAAGGACCGCATCGAGACGCTGGTCAAGGGCAAGGACCTCAAGTTCCCGATCGGCTGCGAAGCGAAAACGGACGAGCGCTACCAGGTGGGCAATTTCCCGCGCGTCTACCTGCTCGACACCGCCAGCCGGCTGGTCGACCGCTTTCACCCCGGCGAGGGGCTGGAGGAAAGGATACAGGCCCAGGTCGCCAAGACGCCGCCGCCGGGCGCCGATCCGGAGGCGCTGAAGGCCCGCTACGAAAAGGCCAAGTCCGAGTTCGACAAGCAGGAATTCGGCCGGGCCTTCACGCTGGCGCGCAACGTCAGCAAGCTCGCTCCCAAGGACAGCGAGGTCGGCAAGAAGTCGCTCGAGCTGATGAAAGCGGCAACCGACGCCGCGAAGAAGAAGCTCGATGAGGTCCGCGACCTGGCCAAGCGCGGCAAGACGCTCCAGGAACTCGAGCCGCTGTTCCCCCGCCTGGCCGAGCTCAGCGTGCGATTCGCCGGCGAGGAGATCGGCCGGGATGCGGACAACGAGATCGGCCGGCTCGGCGCCGATGCGCAGAGCAAGGCCAAACTGCGAAAGGCGGTCGAGAACGCCAAGGGGCTGCTGCGGGTGGACGTCGCGGCCGACCACGAGGCCAGCAAGCGTTTCCTCGAGGCCCTCAAGCAGTACCGAGAGGTGACGGAGGACTTCCCGGACACCGAGGCCAGCAAGGTCGCGGAGGCGGCGATCGACCGGATCGCGTCGGACACGGCCGCCCAAGCCGAGATCGCCCGGCTGCGGGGGGACGAGGAGGCCGATCGCTGGCTGGACCTGGCCGACCGCTTCGCCCGGCTGGAGATGTACGACAAGGCCCGCGAGTACTACGACCGGATCATCCAGTCCCACCCCGCCGCGCGGGCGGCGCCGAAAGCCAAGGAGCGGCTCGCGAAGCTTCCGGCCGCCGGGTCCGAGGACGGCGAAGCGACCCAGACCGCCGGCGCCGGCCGGTAAGGCTACGCCGAGCCGTCGCCCGCCACAGCCAGCAACTTACGATCCAGGCGGGAAAGCGGTAGCGCGCCCACTTGCCCCGGGCTCACCCACCGCACGCCGGCCGCGCTGCGAGCCGCAATCATCACGGAACCGACCCGGCACTCGTACACTTTGACGCTCAACATCCGATGCGTGAACACGTGCGTCACGGCTCCCAGCAGCCGCGTCTCGACCAGCCGTGCCCGACCACCGAGCACGCCGCGTACCGCCCGCTGCAACACGTCCGTCGCCCGCTCCCGCGGCCGGCATTCCTCGGCCGGCAGCGTCCAGAACCCGCGCAACAACCCCGGTCGCGTGCGCCGCACGAGCAGCACCCGCCCGCCCCGCCGCACCAGCGCGGCCAGCGCGCGCACCCGCGGGGTTGCGACCCGCCGCTGGCGAACCGGCACCGCGGCCTGCAATCCGGCCGCCTGCGCGGCGCACCAGCGGGCCACCGGGCATTCCGTACAGCGCGGCCGGCGCGGCGTGCAGACCCGCGCTCCCAGCTCCATCAACGCCTGGTTGAATTCCCCCGGCGCCTCGCGATCGAGCAGCCGCCGCGCCAGCCGCCAGAGCTCGGCCTGCGTCGCGGGCTCGGCGACCGGCCGCCGCACGAGAAACAGGCGTGCCAGCACCCGGCGGATGTTGCCGTCTACGGTCGCGACCGGCTCGCCCCCGGCGATGCTCGCGATGGCGGCGGAGGTGTACGGGCCGACGCCCGGCAGTTCGGCCCACTCGGCCGCGTTCCGCGGCAGCGCGCCGCCGCGCTGCGCGACCACGAGCCGCGCTGCGCGGTGCAGGTTGCGGGCCCGCGCGTAGTACCCGGCCCCTTCCCAGAGCTTCAATACCCGCTCTTCCGAGGCGGCCGCGAGGGCGGCGACGTCCGGCAGCGCGGCGACGAATCGCTCGTAGTACGCGAGCGCGGTCTCCACCCGCGTCTGCTGGAGCAGGATTTCGGACACCCAGACGCGGTACGGGTCGCGCGTTCGGCGCCAGGGCAGGTCGCGGGCGTGCGCCCGATACCACGCGCGCAGCGCTGCCCGCAGCTCCGACAGCCCGTCCGCGGCGCGGGCCGTTGTCACGGATTCGACCGCGCCAACTCGGCGAACCTCCGCCCGCGGGCTCGGTAGTCCGCGAACTGGTCCCACGAGGCGCACGCCGGCGACAACAGCACCGCATCCCCCGCCTGCGCCCGCGCCCGGCACGCCGCCACCGCGCCCGCCAGGTCGCCCGCGTACTCCGCAGCGCCGCCGGCCGCGCGGATCTGCTCCGCGAGCGCCCCGCCCGTCGTCCCGATGCATGCCGCGAACCGCGCCCGCCGGGCCACTTCCTCCGCAACCGGCCGCAGATCGCTGCCCTTGTCGTACCCGCCCAGGATCACCAGCAGCGGCTGCTCGATCGCCCGCAGCGCGGTGAGCGCCGCTTCGGGCGTCGTCGCCTTCGAATCGTCGTAGTACGTTACGCCCGCAACCTCCGCCACACGTTGCAGCCGATGCGGCAGCGCCTCGAACGATTCCAGCGCCGCCAGGGCCGTCTCGGCCGGCACGCCCAACACCTCGGCCACGGTCAGCGCGGCCGCCGCGTTCTCACGGTTGTGGCGGCCCGGAACCTGGAGCCGCAGCGCGGGCCAGCGGCAACGCCGGTCGTCACAGTCGACCGCGGCGGTGGACTGCTGTACGGCGACCGGCGTGTCGCCCGCGAGGCCGTACCGCCACACGCCGGACACGTCGCCGAAGAGCTGGTCGAAGAGACGCCGCAGCTCGGGCGTATCCTGGATGACGATCACGTCGCGCTCCGGCCGCTGGAAGCGCACCAGGTTGAGCTTGGCCGCGGCGTAGGCGGCGAAGCTGCCGTGCCAGTCGAGGTGGTTCGGGGTGATGTTCGTGATGACCGCGACGTGCGGGCTCCAGCGCACCAGCGGCGTGCGCTCGAGCTGGAAGCTCGAGAGTTCGAGCACGACCAGGTCCTCGGCCCGCATCCCCGGCAGCGCGTCCAGCAGCGACGCGCCGATGTTCCCGCCGACCCACACCCGCCCGCCGCGCAGCGCCGCCGCGCCGCGCTGGGCCGCGTACGTCAGCACGTGCCCGATCATGGCGGTGACCGTGCTCTTCCCGACCGAACCCGTGATCCCAACGCAGCCCGCCGGGCAACGCTCGACGAACAGGTTGATCTCGGTCGTGATCGGCACGCCGGCCTGCGTTGCCAGCGCCAGGTATTCGGACGTGGGCGGGACGGCGGGGTTCACGACCACCAGGTCGGTGGCGCGGAAGTCGGCGTCGTCGTGTCCGCCCAGGTGCAGCGTGATCGGCAGGCCGGCCAACTCAGCCAGCGCAGGCTCGAGCCTCTCCGCCGGGGCCTTGTCCGTCACCGTCACGCGAGCGCCCGCCCGCACCAGCCAGCGGGTCACACCCACGCCGCCGCCGAACCCGCCGAGGCCCATGACCGTCACGCGCCGGTCGCGCCAGCCGTCGCTCATGGCGCTGCTCGCGTGGTCGGCGGCGTCGCCGGCCGAGTCGCGGCCCGGTCGGCCTGGGTGAGGGCTTCGATCACGCGCCGTTCGAAACGTCCGAGCAGGCGCGAGCCCTTGAGTTTCTTGCGGATCTGCGCCCGTGTTTCGGCCGTCGCGACCGGGTTCTCGATCAGCGTGACGAGCGCGTCGGCCACGTCCTCGCTGAACCCGCCGACGAAGACCGCGTTGACCAGATACGTCTGCTCGTGCTGGCTGAGGTCGCGGTAGCCGGCGATGCGCCGCAGGATCGTGAGCCGCTGCGTCGGGTATTCGAGGATGTGCATCGCGGAATCGATCTCGGCGCAGCGCGGACCGCAGGGGCCGCGCGGATGCGACGCACAGCCCGCCAAAAGCAGAACGACCGCACTCGCCTGAGGCCACGCCACACCATGTCGGAACTTGTAGAGCCTCATCCGGCACCTCGGCGTTCTTTTACCCGCGCGCAAGCCCGGCTGCCAAGCCCGGACGTCGGACCTCGACGAACGTGCCGGTCACGACTCGCCCACCGGTGCCCCCTCCCGCAGGGCCGGCCGCCGGTACGACGCGCGGAATGAAACGGCGCCCCCGGGCGGATTCCGCCGGATGCAGCCCACGCCGCCCCCGGCCGCGACCAGCCCGCGGCGTTTCGCGCCTGAACCGGAAATCTCCTTATTCGTCGCTCCGACACTGTCGCCCTTGGCCGCACGGCTATCATTTCATACAGTACCCGTTGCCCGGGCCGGCCGCGGCCAGTCGCCGGCACTGGCCGGCACGGGGGAGCATCAACATGGTCCGTTTTCGAGCGTCGCGCCGTCGGGCCCGAGCCACCGTCGGCGTCCTGCTTGCTCCGGCCGCACTGCTGCTGATCGCGCTGCCGCTGGCGGCGCAACCCTCGCAACCCCGGCCGAGCAGCGGCGCGCTGCTGCCAATCGAAGGGACGATCGACGACATCCTGCGCGACAGCCTGAAGCGCCGGATTGACGCGGCCCGCACCGACGGCCACCGCGTGCTGATCTTCGAGCTGAACACGCCCGGTGGGCTGGTCAGCAGTGCTCTCGACATCTGCCGCGTGATCAAGAGCCAGCCGCCGGAGATCCGCACGGTGGCCTGGGTGCACTCGCAGGCCTACAGTGCGGGCGCAATGATCGCCCTGGCGTGCAACGAAATCTGGATGAGCCCCTCGTCGGCCATCGGCGACGCCGCCCCGATCATGATCTCGCCGCAAGGCGTTCAGGAGCTGGGCACGACCGAGCGGGCCAAGGCCGAGAGCCCCATACTGCTCGAATTCCGCGACTCCGCCCTGCGCAACGGCTACAGCCCGCTCCTGGCCGAAGCCATGGTGACCGTGGGAGCCGAGGTCTGGTGGCTCGAGCGGACCGACGGGAGCCAGCGGCGCTTCGTGTCCGGCGACGAGAAACGCCGCCTGATCGACGACACTGCGGCGGACCAGCGTGAATGGCGACTGGTCGAGACCTACACGATCGAAGTGGACGGCCAGCCGCGCGTGATGAACACACACCAGCCCGTCGACAGCGCCGAGTCGCTGCTCACGATGTCCCAGTACGACGCGATCGGCTACGGCTTCGCCCGCGGGCTCGCCAGCGGCCCACCCGAGCTGGCCGAGCGGCTCGGCCTCGCGACGGTGCCCGTGCGGCTGGTCCCCAGCGGCTGGGAGAATTTCGCGACCTGGCTCAACAGCCCGATTGTCCGCGGCATCCTGTTGATCCTGGTCCTGGTCGGCGCCTGGGCCGAGTTCCAGCACCCCGGCCTGATCCTGCCCGGCGTGACGGCGTTGGTCGCCCTCGCCATTTTCCTCGCCGCGCCGTATGCGGCCGGATTGGCGAGTGTCTGGATGTTCGTGCTGGTCGGCCTCGGGTTGGTGCTGCTGGCCCTGGAGATCTTCCTGATCCCCGGGTTCGGGTTCGCCGGGCTGCTCGGCGCGGCACTGCTGATCGTCGGGCTGCTGGCCAGCTTCGTCCCGACCGAGCCCGGGGCACCGCCCTTTGCGCTGCCGAGCCTCCAGGGCACGTGGTCCGCGCTGGTCACCGGCCTCAAGGTGATGGCGAGCAGCATCATCGTCTCGATCGCCGGAATCGTGCTCCTGGCGCAGTACCTGCCCAAGACGCGGCTGGCCGGCGGCGTCGTCTCGGCCAATCCGGAGGCCGCGGTGCTGGTCGTGCCCGATCCGGCCGCACGGGTGGCTCAGGTCGGCGACGTGGGTATCGTGACCGGCGACTTGCGACCGGGCGGCCAGGCCCGGTTCGGCCAGGAGGTGGTGGACGTCGCCAGTCAGGGCGAGTACGTTCCGGCCGGGCGGCGCGTGCAGGTGATCCGCCGCGAAGGAATGAACGTGGTCGTGCGGCCGCTGCCGGACGAAGCGTAGGTACGGGACACAGGGCGAGGAACTGCCATGCCAATCGGGAGCATGCCAATCGGGAGCTTGATCTGGGTTGCGATCGGCCTGGTCGCGATCGTTCTGCTGCTGGCCCTGGTCGTGATCATGCTCAACTTCGGGCGGCTGTGGATCACGGCCTGGTCGGCCGGGGCGGACGTCAAGATGCGCGAGCTGATCGGGATGTGGCTGCGCAAGGTCAACTCGAGCATCATCGTCTACACCAAGATTCAGGCCTGGAAAGCCGGGCTGACCGACATCGGCACCGCCGACCTCGAGAACCACTACCTTGCTCGCGGACGAGTGCCGAACGTGGTGCAGGCCCTGATCTCGGCCCAGCGGGCCCGCATTCCGCTGGACTATCGGACGGCCTGCGCGATCGACCTGGCCGGGCGCGACATCGTCGACGCGGTCCACACCAGCGTGAACCCGAAGGTGATCGACTGTCCGAACCCCGCGGCGGGGCGGACGACGATCGACGCGGTGGCCAAGGACGGCATTCAGCTCAAGGTGAAGGCCCGCGTGACGGTGCGGACGAACATCAGCCGGCTCGTGGGCGGGGCGACGGAGGAGACGATCATCGCCCGTGTGGGTGAGGGTATCGTCTCGGCCATCGGCTCGGCCGCTTCGCACAAGGAGGTGCTGGAGAATCCCGACCGCATCAGCAAGGCCGTGCTGCACAAGGGGCTCGACGCGGGCACCGCGTTCGAGATTCTCTCGATCGACATCGCCGACGTGGACGTGGGCGACAACATCGGGGCTCGCCTCCAGGCGGATCAGGCCGAGGCCGACAAGAAGCGTTTCCAGGCCGAGGCCGAGAAGCGGCGGGCCATGGCGATCGCCCAGGAGCAGGAGAACAGCGCCACGGTCGAGGCCAACCGGGCCCTGGTCGTCGCAGCCGAGGCGGAGATCCCCAAGGCGATCGCCGAGGCGTTCCGCAGCGGCAACCTCGGCATCATGGACTATTACCGCCTGCGGAATGTGCAGGCCGACACGACGATGCGCGAGCGGATCGCCGGACCGCCCGAGCGCGACACCGGCCACGGCCCCGCGAAGGGAACGCCGTAGCGCCGGCCATCCGCCTCCCGCGCCGGGTGGCACGGTCCGGAGGTCGCCGTGGCGACCGCAGGGCCGTGGCGTCAGAACGCGGAGCGCCACCGACCGCCGAAGCCCCGAAACGCCCGCGAAGGACTCCGGCGCGCGGTCTGAGATGGTGAACGGATGATTGGAGATCGTGTCATACCGCTGCTTGCCGAGGGCGACGACCTGCTCCAGCTCGTCGTCTATGGCTTCATCATCCTGTTCAGCCTGATCGGCGGCATCATCCAGAAGAAGCGTCAGGAGCAGTCGCGCCGCCCACCGCCCGTGCCACCGCCGACGTCCCGCCAGGAGCGACCCCCGGTGCGCCGTGGGCCGGCCCCGCCTGTGCGGCGCGAGCCCGTCCCCCCCCGACCCGAGCCCGTTCTCCGCCGCGACGGTGGCCGCCTGGCAGCCGTCCACGCGCGC
>CAZMCT010000031.1:0-32115 GCA_964564785.1 uncultured Planctomycetales bacterium | reverse complement strand
AGCCAGAGCCGGCACGTCCTCGCGGTCGCCCAGTCGCGCGAGCGCCTCGATCGCCGCGACACGCACCCGCTCGTCCTCGGCGTCAAGCAGCGGCAGCAGCGCCGGCCGGGCCGCCACGTCGCCGCGGTCCGCGAGCACGCCCAGGAGCACGACCTGTCCCTGAAGATCGAGCTGCGGCAACTGGGACGCGATGGCCACCGTCACCGGTACACCGTCGATCGTGACCAGCAGCCGCGCCGCCTCGGCCTGGAAGACCGGCGGCTCATTCGTGCGGCGGACGATCTCCAGCAGCTCGGGCACCAGCGCCGCGCCGCGGATCGCCACCCGGCCGCGCAGCGCCGCAAACCGGATCTGCACGGGGTCCTCGGGCAACATCGAGTTGTAGAGCAGCTCGTAGACCTCGAGGGCCTGGTCCTGCTGATTCACCGCGCGCACGCGCTCGGCGAACCGCAGCAGCGCGTCGGCCACGACCGGCCGCAGGTCACGCGGGGGCTCGCCGTGCCCGGCCATCGTGGCCCGGACCTTCTGCGGGTCGTCGCGCCAGAACACCTTGAGGAAATACGCGGCCTCGTGACCGCCCGTGTCGCCCAGGGCCGCGATGGCCGCGGCCGCGACGTCGTCGGCACCCGTGAGAACGTAGGGTTTCAAGACGGCGATCGGGTCCGTCTGGTGGTCGGGGCGAGCGGCGAGCGCGTTGATGAGCGCGACCTGACGGGCCGGCGACTCCTCGGCTTGTAGCGCGGTCTGGAGCGCGGTCAGGGCCTGCGGCGCCGGGTTTTGCTGAAGAGCCCGGCGGGCCGCATCCCAAACCTCCACGTCCTGCTCCGCGAGCAGTCCGGCCAGCGCGGCGACCGACTCGCCGCGGCCGATCCGCTCGAACTGCCGCAGCAGCCAAAGCCGGGCCGGCTTCGGCGTGTCGGGCCCGAGCGCGGCGCACATCGCGCGGCACAGGTCGGCCCGGGGTCGCTCGGCGCCCGGCCGGCTGAGCTGGAAACACAGCCGCTCGAATTCCTGCTGCGGCTGCTCGCGGTCGGCGAGCGCGGCCGCCCCGATCCCCGGGAGCAGCGCGTGGAACTGGGCGACCGGATCGACCGGCTGCGACGGCTGGGGCGGGGCCGAGGTCGCCGCCGTGGTCGGCGGCGGGGGCTGGCCCGGTTGGCTCGCGGAAGGTCGGGGCGGGGTTTCGTCGGGCGGGGTGCCGGGCGGAATCGGCCGGACGGCGCTGCGCTGCTGGCAGGCGGCGAGTGCCAGGATCAGCGGGAGGAAGTTGAGCAGGATGAAGCGGTGCATGGCGACCTCTTTTTTCAGGCGGCCTGGGGCCGTGGCGCGGGTGCGCGACGCGGTTCGCGAGGGACTACAGGTGCAGCCGGTACGGGGCGCGCTTTGGCCGGTCCAGCCAGCGCGCGGCGGCCTCGTCGTTCAGAAGTTTGCGCTTCTGCGGATCCCAATGCAGCGTCCGCCCGAGCCACCACGCAATGTTGCCGAGGTGGCAGACCGTGACGGAGCTGGCGCCGATCTCGACATCGCAGATCGGGCGCCGTCGGGCGCGAATGCAGTTGACCCAGTCCTGGAGCTGGCCGGGGCTCTCGTAGAGGTGGACGTCGTTGGGGCCGAGCGGCGCTTGACCAATCTTCTCCGGCCAGGTGCGGAAATAGCCGCGGTTGACCTCGATCTTGCCCTCGGTCCCCGTGAAGAGAACCCCGTTGGCCCCCCCGTGGTAGACGATCACGCCGCTGGCGTAGCGATAGGTCAGCGTGCCCTTCTCGGCGAGGTTGGGAGGGATGATCTCGACGGGGCCGTTGCCGTCCATGCCCATACCCCACTGGGCGATGTCGAAGTGGTGCGCACCCCAATCCGTCATCATGCCGCCGGAGTAGTCGCGGATGAGACGCCAGCCACCGCCGTAGTTGCCGCTGCACCGTTCGGCGTTGTACGGGTGCACGGGGGTCGGGCCGAGCCAGCGGTCCCAGTCGAATCCGTCGGGAATCGGTTCCGCGGGCAGGTAGGCCTCCTTACTGGGACCGCCCACCCCGACGTTCACCGTTTTCAGTTCGCCGATCCGGCCGCTGCGGACCAGCTCGCACGCCAGCCGGAAGTTCGACTCCGAGCGCTGCTGGCTGCCTGTCTGAAACACGCGCCCGTAGCGCCGCGCCGCCGCGACCATCTGCTCCGCCTCGCGGATCGTCAGCGACAACGGCTTCTCGCAATACACGTCCTTGCCCGCGCGGCAGGCGGCGATCGCGATCAGGGCATGCCAATGGTCGGGCACCGCGATCAGCACCGCGTCAATGTCCGGCCGCTCCAGCAGACGCTCGTATTCGTTGTACGTTTCGCAACCCTTGAACGTGCCGTCCGCCCGTTCGGCGGCGTAGGCCTCGACCACGGCCTGCCTCGCGTTCTCGCGCCGCTCGCGATGCACGTCGCAGATCGCCAGGATCTGAAAGTCGCGGTTGTGCACCAGGCCCGACAAGTGCGCCCCGCCCATATTGCCCACGCCGATGAGCCCCAAGCCGATCTGCTCGCTGGGCAGCGGCTTGCCCCAGGCGGGTTTCGTCCAGAGGTACGGAAACGCGGCCGCAGCCGCAGCACCCCGCAGAAACTGCCGCCGCGAAACACTCGCTGCTTCGGACATGCGCACCTCGCTGACCCCAAACCGAGACCCTGGCGCGGCCGCTACTCCCGGCACGCCTCGCCCCACGCGGCCGCCCGCGCCGCACAATCTAACGCGGCGGTGCAGCGGTCGGAAGAGTCACCCGCACGGCCTTTAGCGCGAGGAACACGGGGAACTCATCGGCCGCGCGGTTCTCGCCGCGGCTGCGCCCCCCGGGCTGCGCGCGGCGGTGGGTACACGGCTCCTCCGTCGCCACCACGGCCAGACCGGCCCGCCCGAGGGCGTTGAGGTAGTCGGCCAGCGGGCGGTGATGGTAGAGCGTCTGCTGGCCGGGCTCGCGGCCGGGGTGCGTGGCGATCGGGATTGTCAAGGGGGTCATGTAGCGGTCGATGCGGCGAAATTGCGTCTTCTTCGATTCGTCCCAGCCCCATTCGGACTGTCGCGGGATGCGGAAACAGGGGTGCATGATGATGAAGACGGCGCGTCCGCCGCTGCGCAGGGCGCGGGCCAGCTCGCGGCAGACGTCGTCGAGCCCGTCGAGGTCCTGGAGGGCCATCACGACGGTGGCCGCGTCGAATGTGCCGTCGGCCAGTTCGCCGAGCCGGCGGGCGTCGCAAACCTCGAAGCGGATGCGTGACTCGCCCAACGAACGGGCCCGCGCGGCCGCGATCAGGCGCGGGCTCGCGTCGATCCCCAGCACGAGCTCGGGGCGATGCTCGATCAGTTGACGCGCCAGAACGCCCTGGCCGCAGCACAGGTCGAGGAACCGCTCGCCCGCCTGCGGGGCCAGCAACCGGATCACTGAAGGCAGGATGACATGCTGGTGATAGTCCGATCCCTCGTCCCCCACCAGCCGGTCGTACCAGTCCGCGACGTGATCCCAACTCCCCGCCAGCGGCTCGCTTGGCCGGAGCGGCGGACGATGCCCGCGTGGCGGAGAACGACGCGGCCCCCGCCCGCGGCGCGCCCCGCGGCCGGGGCCGTGCTCCGGCCGCCGCGGCTCGTCCGGCGAACCGGGCGTGCGAGGCGGGCGCGGCATCTGGTCAAACTACACGCGCAGGCGGTCGGGGGCAACACGCGGCGCGTCAACCCAGCTTGCGGCGTTGCGGCCGGCCGAAGATAGTGAACTCGCACCCGACCGCGGTGCTGCGGCTGATCTCGATCTCGTCGAGTCGCACTTCCCATTCACTGCCGTCGCGTATGCCGTGCACCACCAGCGGACCGCGCTCCCCCGCGGCGGGCGGGGCGCCGGCTGTCAGCGATCCGTGTGGGTCGTCGCTGTCGGGGTCGTACAACGTGACCGCGACCGGATCGGCGATGGCTCGGCCCGCGAACAGCACCGCGCCGGGAATGTACAATTCGAGCGACATGGGCGACAGTCTCCCGCGGCGGTAGTGTCGCGGCAAGGCGGGGGGTGGGGGCAGTCCGGCAGCCAGCCCGCTTTACTGTTCGCAATTTGTTAGGTATCATACCGGTTGGAGAATGGAGCGGAGCCGGCCGTGGCGGGCGGCAGGACGGCCGGACGGATGCTGCCATGCCTGATCGGTCGAGTGAGAAGAAACACCCGCACCCCGCGAAGCGGGCACTGGGCGTGGCCGCAGACCGGCCGGGAGTCGCCGAACCGCGTGGCGCGGCGGCCGCTGACGGTGTGCGTGCCGTGCAGGTCGAACAGGTGGCGGTGGAGGGGAACGCCTTACCGGCGTACGCCGAGCTGCACTGCCTGTCGAATTTCTCGTTCCTGCGGGGCGCATCGCACCCGGAGGAACTCGTCGAGCAGGCGGCCAGGCTGGGGTATGCGGCCATCGCGATCACGGACCGCAACTCGCTGGCGGGCGTGGTGCGGGCGCACGTGGCGGCCAAGGAGTGCGGCCTGCGCCTGATCATCGGGGCGGAGATCACACCGGCGGACGCCCCGTCACTCGTGCTGCTGGCGCCGCACCGCACGGCATATGCGCGGCTGGCGCGGCTGATCACGCGCGGGCGGCTCCGCCGCCCCAAAGGAGAGTGCGAGATTCGCCTGGCGGACCTGGACGAGCTCGTGCCGGGATCGGGACTGATCGGGCTGGTGCTGGAGGAGCGGGATCAAGGGAGCGAGGAATCAAGGGATCAAGGGGCAACGCGAGCCGCGTTCCGCGTTACCTCGTTCCCTCGATCCCTCGCTCCCTTGATGCCGCTCTTCGCGCCCGGCGATTTGTTCCTCGCGGCCGCACTGGACGCCGAACGGTCTGATGATGAGCGGCTGGCGGCGCTCGAGGCCCGTGCGCGGCGAGCCGGCGTACCGCTCGTCGCCACCGGAGCGGTGCACTATCACGTACCCCAGCGCCGCTACCTCCAGGACGTGCTGACCTGCATCCGCGAGAAGTGCACGCTGGCGACGGCCGGGCGGCGGCTGTTTGCCAATGCCGAACGACACCTGCGCCCGCGCGACGAACTGGCCCGCCGCTATGCCGGCCGGGCCGCGCTGCTCGAACGCACGATCGCGATCGCCCACCGCTGCACGTTCACGCTCGACGAGCTGAAGTATGAATATCCGCACGAGCTGGTGCCGGCCGGCCGAACGGCCGCGGAGCATCTGGCGGATCTGACGTGGGCCGGGGCGGCCGAACGCTACCCGGCCGGCATTCCCGCCGGCGTCCGGGCGCAGCTCGAGAAGGAACTGGCGCTGATCGCGGAACTGCGGTACGAGCACTACTTCCTGACCGTTTGGGACCTGGTGCGTTTCGCCCGCACGCGCGGCATTCTGTGCCAGGGGCGGGGTTCGGCCGCGAATTCGGCCGCGTGTTATTGTCTGGGGATCACTGCCGTCGACCCCGCCCGGATCAACCTGCTCTTCGAGCGCTTCATCAGCCGCGAGCGCAACGAGCCGCCGGACATCGATGTAGACTTCGAGCACGAGCGGCGCGAGGAGGTGTTTCAGTATATCTACGAGAAATACGGCCGCGAGCGGGCCGCGATCACCGCGGAAGTCATCACCTATCGCCCGCGCTCGGCCGTGCGCGACGTCGGCAAGGCGCTGGGGCTGTCGCTGGACCGTGTCGATCTGCTGGCTAAGGCCCTGGACTGGTGGAGCGGCGAGGCGGTGCCGGAGGAGGCGCTGCGGGCGGCCGGACTGAATCCGCAGGACCGGACAGTCCAGATGGTGGTGCGTCTGGTGCGCCAGATTCTGGGCTTTCCACGGCACCTGTCGCAGCACGTGGGCGGATTTGTCATTACCGAAACGCCCCTGTGCGAAATGGTGCCCCTGGAGAACGGCGCGATACCAGAGCGCACGTTCATCGAGTGGGATAAGGATGATATCGATGAACTGGGAATCCTGAAAGTCGATTGTCTGGCATTGGGGATGCTGACGGCGATTGGCAAGTGCTTTACAATGCTGGAAGGACAGCAGGGAACAGGGAACAGGGAACAGGGAACAGCAGGACCGCGCGCGCGAGCAGCAAACGAGAAACGGGCAACCGCGGATGAGCGGCGCGGAACAAGTGACACTGAAAGGCCTGGATACGCACACAACAGCGGCGAGAATGGAGGCAGCGATGACAACGGATGGCGAGCAGCATCCGAAGAACGTGCGCGACTTTCGCGACCTGATCGCCTGGCAGAAAGCCAAGGAGCTGGCCAAGGAGATCTACCGCAACACGACGACCATGCCCGATACGGAGCGCTTCGGTCTCACCACCCAGATCCGCCGCTCGGCCGTATCCGTTCCGAGCAACATCGCCGAGGGAAACGCGCGCCAGACGCGCCGAGACTACCTGAAACACCTGGTGATCGCACGGGGTTCGCTCGCCGAACTCGAAACGCAGTTGATCCTGGCAACAGAACTAAGATACCTGCCGCCAAACCCGGCGCTGGACAGCCTCCTGATCGAGTCGAAACGTCTGCTTCAAGGATTGATCGCGAGCTTGCAGCGTCCGGAGTAACACCGGCCCCGGCGCCTGTTCCCTGTTCCCCGTTCCCTGTTCCCTCGTCTCTCCACGAGGTCCCCCCCGAGGACCCCGCCGTCTACGACATGATCTGCGCCGCCGACACCATAGGGGTGTTCCAGATCGAAAGCCGGGCACAGATGTCGATGTTGCCACGGCTGAAGCCGCGTCGATTCTATGATCTGGTGATCGAAGTTGCAATCGTGCGGCCCGGCCCGATCCAGGGCGGGATGATCCATCCATACCTGCGCCGTCGCGACGGGCTCGAGCCGGTCACTTACCCCAGCGACGCCATTCGCGGCGTGCTGGGCAAGACGCTCGGCGTCCCGCTGTTCCAGGAACAGGTGATGCAGATCGCGGTCGTCGCGGCCGGCTTCACACCGGGCGAGGCCGACCGTTTGCGACGGCTGATGGCAGCCTGGCGGCGGACCGGTCAGCTCGAGCAGATGCAGACGCGGCTGATCCAGGGCATGCTGGCCAACGGCTACTCGCCCGAATTCGCCGAGCAGATGTACCAGCAGGTCCGCGGCTTTGGTGAATATGGCTTTCCCGAAAGCCACGCCGCCTCGTTCGCACTTCTGGTGTACATCTCCGCGTGGCTCAAACACTACCATCCGGCCGCGTTCACGGCCGCCCTGCTCAATTCGCAACCCATGGGCTTCTACGCCCCGGCCCAGCTCGTCCGCGACGCGCAGCGGCACGGCGTCGAGGTGCGGCCCGTCGACGTGCTGACCAGCGGCTACGACTGCCGGCTCGAGCCGGCCGAGGGATCAGGAGATCGAGGGATCAAGGGATCAAGGGGGCCGGCGCTGCGGCTCGGCTTCCGCCTCGTCCGCGGGCTGAGCCCCGAAAAGGTCGCCGGCGTCGAGGCGGCGCAACAGGCCGGCGGCATCACGTCTCTCGAGCAGCTCGCCCGCCGGCCGGATGTGCCGCGCGAGACGCTCCTGCGCCTGGCCGCGGCCGACGCCTTCCGCTCGCTGGGGCTCCAGCGGCGGCAAGCGCTGTGGCGCATCCTGGCGCTCGAGGACGCCGAGCTGCCGCTGTTCACCGACATCCCGCCGGACGAGCCTGCGGCCCCCCTGCCGCCCGCCCCGCTCGCGGAAGTCGTCGTGCAGGACTACGACGCGCTGGGCCTTTCGCTCACCGCCCACCCCCTCGAGCTCGTCCGCGGCGAGCTCACCCGCCTGCGCCTCGGCCGCGGCTTGGCCGTCAGCCCCAGCCGCGCCCTGCCGGCCAGCCGCCAGGGGCAGCAGATCGCCGTGGCCGGGCTGGTCACGCATCGCCAGCGGCCGGGCACCGCCCAGGGGATCGTGTTCATGACGCTCGAGGACGAGACCGGCTCGGCCAACCTCATCGTCCGCCCGCAGATTTGGGAACGCGACCGGGCGATCGGGGCGGGCAAAGTCGCGGTGATCGCGGAGGGCACGGTCGAGCGGCAGGGCGCGGTGATCCACGTGCAGGTATCGCGGCTGCACGATCTGAGCGGCCGGCTGGCGCCGGTGCGCGCGAGGTCGAGGGATTTCCATTAGGAAGGGAACAGGGAACAGGGAACAGGGAACAGGGAACAGGGAACAGGGAACAGGGGCGGACGCTGCGTCGGGATCGGGGATTGGGGGGGATGACGCGCTGTCATTCCGACCGCCGCGCGCGGCGCGGAGGAATCTGGCCACGGACAGAAGTAGCCCCGCCCCGCGCAGCGTGGCCCGCGCCTGCGTCGTTACAATCCGTCCCGTGAGTTCCGGCCCCTCCAACATAGCCGCTGCGACTGCGGGCGCGGCCGAGCGCGGCCCGGCCTATTGGCGCCGCGAGGGTTTGCCGCTCGTGGCCGTGGTGCTCGTCGCGCTGCTCGTGCGGCTGCTGCACCTGTGGGGGCAGGCGCGGCACAACCCGTTCTTCTGGGCGCCCACAATGGACGAGCAGATGCACGACGAGTGGGCGCGGGCGATCGCCGCGGGCCGGGGGCTCGGCGCGGTGCCGTATTTCCGCGCGCCGCTGTACTACTACCTCTTGGCGGGCATGTACACGGTGTTTGGACCGAGCGTCGTCGCCGGCCGGGCCCTGGGGACGGTGCTGGGCGCGCTGACGTGCGGCCTGATCGCCCGGCTGGGAAGCGTGCTGAGCGGGTCGCCGGCGGCGCTCATCGCCGGTCTGCTCGCGGCGCTGTATTGGCCATTTATCCACTTCGACACGCTGCTGCTGACGGTCGGCGTCGAGGTCTTTCTGAACGTCGCCCTGCTGCTGGTGCTGCTGGCGGCGGTGCGGACGTGGCGGCTGACGTTGTTCGCGCTGGCGGGTGTGCTATGGGGATTGTCGGCCACGGCCCGGCCGAACGTGCTGGCGCTGGGCCCGGTGCTGGCGCTGTGGATCTGGTTTGTGCGGGCATGGCGCTTGGCGCCGCTGAACCCCTCCCGCCCGGTCGCGGCTCGGACATCCGCGGCTCGGCCCATCTCGCAACGGATCGCGGCGATCGGACTGGTACTGGTCGGCGCGGCCGTGGCGATTCTGCCCGTGACGATCCGCAACCGCGTGGTGGGCGGCGAGTGGGTGCTGATCGCGACGAACGGCGGCGTGAACTTCTACATCGGCAACAACCCACAGGCCGACGGCATCGGCGCGGTCGTGCCGGGGACGCGGGCCGACTGGCGCGGCGGCTACGAGGACACGCACCGCATCCCGCAGCTCGAACTCGGCCGGGCGCTGAGCGAGCGCGAAGTCTCGGATTACTGGTACAAGCGCGGGTGGGCGTGGATCCTCGAGCACCCGGGCGACTGGCTCGCGCTGACGTGGCGGAAGCTGCGGCTGTTCTGGAGCCCGGTCGAGATTCCGAACAACCAGCCGGACTGGTTTTTCGCGCGGCTGTCGGAGACTTCGTTTCTGTACCTGCTGTGCTTTCCAGTCGTGGCGGCCCTGGCGTTTGCGGCGCTGCCGCTGATCGGACACGGGCCGTCCCGCGCGGACGCTCCCGCCGCAGGTGGATGGCGGGCGTGGACACTGCCGCTCGCTTACGGGCTGGTGACGATGGCGACCGTCGTCGTGTTCTTCTGCCCGGGGCGCTACCGGCTGCCAGTAGTTCCCGTGCTGATGGTGCTCGCCGCGGACGGCCTGGCACGCTGGCCCGCGCTGTGGCGGGGACGCGAGCGCGGGGCGATGTGGCGCTACGCCTTGTTCGGCGCGGCCGGACTGCTGTTCGTACTCAGCAACCCGCCGCCGATCGGCTTTCATCTCCAGCAAACCGAGGGCATGGGACACCAGAATCTCGCGGTCCACTACAGCGAACGCGGCCTGAGCGCGCCGCAGGATCGCGACCGCGCCATCGCCGAATGGCGCGCGGCGATCGGCCTGCGCCCGAACGACCCCGCGCAGCGCATCGGCCTGGCCATCTGGCTGCTCCGCTTCGGGCGCCCCGAGGAGGCCGGGCCAGAGCTCACCGCCGCCCTCGAACTCGCTCCGGATCATCCCGAGGCCCGCTCATACTACGGCGAGTATCTCGTCGCGGTGGGCCGGCCGGCCGACGCACTGCCGCACTTCGAGGCCGCGGTGGCGCGCCAGCCCACCTGGCTGCGGCCACGCCTACAGCTCGCCGAGACGCAGGCCCGCCTCGCACAATGGGACGCGGCGGCCCGGACCTACGCAGCCGCCCTCCAGGTCGATCCCGGTAGCGCTACTGCGGCCCAGGGCCTCGCGGCTGCACTCGTCAAGTCCGGGCAGCTCGCCCAAGCGGCCAGCGTGTTGACGGAGGCCGTGGCGCGGTTCCCGCAGAGCGAACCGCTACTCAAGGCCCTGGCGTGGCTGCGGGCCACGGCGCCGGATGCCGGGTTGCGCAACGGCCCCCAGGCCGTCGAGCTGGCCGAGCGCGCTTTGCATGTGGCCGGCCGGCCGAGCACGAGTCTGCTCAACACGCTCGCGGCGGCGCTGGCCGAGAACGGGCAGTTCGAGCGTGCCGTGCAGGTGACCGAGCAGGCAATCGCAGCGTCGCGGGCGGCCGGTCAGGAACGCAGCGCGCTCGAGCTCGAAGCGCGGCTGGAGCTGTACCGCGCCGGGCGGCCGTACCGAATGGAAGCCGGCACAGCGGCCGCGCCGGCCGGTCCAGCCGGCGCGGAGAACAGCCGATAACAAGGGCATGCCCGCGCTTCTGGCCGCGCAGGAATTCCTCAGGACGGCCGTGCAGACGCGCAGCCTGCGCGCGGGTCTATTGCTGCACACGCGACGGGTGGGACTGGCGGAGATTCGACTGCCGGGGCTGCCGGGGCGGCTGCGGTTTCGCACGGGCACGAGCGACGCGAAGCTGGTGCGGATCCTGGCGGGCGGGGGGCTGCCGCGCGAGTACGAGCCGCCGGCGGGCTTCGAGCCGCGCGTGATCCTGGACATCGGGGCGAACATCGGCGCGGTGAGCATCGGGCTTTCGCGGCGCTATCCGCGGGCCGAGATCGTCGCGTTCGAGCCGCTGCCCGACAATTTCGAACTGCTCCGCTCGAATGTGGCGGCTTTTCCGCAAATCACCGCCCTGCCGTTCGGGCTCGGGCCGCGCACCGAAGACCGCCCGTACGTGCGGTCCGACGACCCGCGCAATTTCGGCGGCGGAGGGTTCCTGCGGCCTGGGCGCACCCCGCCGCCCGACACGCCGACGCTTCCGGTCGTGGCCGTGCCCGAGGTGCTCACGCGGCTGAAGCTGCCGGCAATCGACCTGATCAAGATCGACACCGAGGGCGCCGAGCACGAGATCCTGACCAGCTTCCCGCCCGGGGTGCTGCGCGGCACGGGCGTGATCGTCGGCGAGCTGCACCGCAAACCCGGCGACGAAGAGCTGCTGGCCTACCTCGAGCGCTGGTTCGACGTCGAGCGCACGTGGCGGAACGGGCGCCTCACCTGGTTCCGGGCCGTGAATCGGAGCGCAGGTCCTCGGCATCCGGACCGCGCCGCGGGTACACTGTAGTGGGCGCCGGCCGGCGGGCAGCCGCCGGCCGCGCCGCTCAGGAGACTCGCCATGAACCGCCTTCTCCCGCTGATGCTCGGGGCTTGGATGCTGGCCGCCCTCGCCGCTGCGCAGAGCGGCGAGCTGAATTGGATCACGGACCCGCAGCAGGCCGTGCGCGAGGCGCAAAACAGCGGCCGGCTGCTGATGGTGTACGTGCTCAGCTCGATGCGCGACCGCGACAACGACCTGGAGCAGGCGCAGAAACGGGCCATGTCGGACCCGCGTGTGCATGCGATCGTCAACCGCAGCTTTGTGCCGCTGAAGCTCTCGCGGAGCGCGAATCGCGACCAGTTGAAGGACTTCGGGCTGTCCGAGACGGCCAACATGATGATGTCGTTCGTGTCGCCCGAGGGGAGAGTGCTCGGGGACATCAGCGCAAACGGGCTGACACAGGCCGACTCGCTGGTGCAGAAGCTGGAGAGCGTGCTCGAGGTCTACCGCAAGCAGATCTACGAGACGGAGATCAAGCCGAAGCTGGAGGACCCGAAGACGCCGCCGGACGGGCTGAAGGGGGCGCTGAGCCGGATCGGGAGCCTGAGAATCGCCGGGGCGGACAAGGACGTGCTCGCGCTGCTCAAGCGCGAGAAGCTGGACGCCGGGGTGCGCACCGCGGCCTACGACGCGCTGGGGGTCCTGTCGACGAAAGCCGCGGTCACGGCGCTGCTCGAGGCGGCCCGCGCGGGCGATGGGGCGGCGACGAAGGCGCTGGAGAAAGGCACGCCCGCTGCGGCCGAGCTGCTGTTGGAGGAAATCAGCAAGGAGGGCGCGTTCGATTACGAGTTGTACCGGATCATCGGGAAGATTTGCCAGATCAGGAGCATGAAAGACCGCAAGTTCTTCGAGAAGGCCAAGCCCGATCTGCAAGCGAAAGAACTCGACCGCGTGGCCGAAATCGTGGCCCGCCAGGCGCGCCAGGACAAGGAGCGGACGCATGGCCGTTGATCTGCGCAGCGACACGGTGACGCGTCCGAGCCCGGAGATGCGGCGGGCGATCGCGAACGCGGAGGTCGGCGACGACGTCCTGGGCGACGACCCCACCGTGTTGCGGCTCCAGGAGCGGGCGGCCGAGTTGCTGGGGAAGGAAGCGGCCTTGTTCGTGCCGTCGGGCAGCATGGCCAACCAGGTCGCAATCCGTGCGGTGACGGAGCCGGGGGACGAGCTGATCATCGACGAGACCACGCACAGCTACAACTACGAAACGGGTGGGCCGGCCGCGCTGTCGGGTTGCAGCCTGCGCATCCTGGCGGGGCAACGCGGCATCTTCACCCCCGCGCAAGCCGAGGCGGTCGTGCGGCCCAACAACGTCCACTCGCCGCACACGCGGATGATCATCATCGAGAACACGAACAACCGCGGGGGCGGGTCGATCTGGCCGCTGGAGCACGTGGCGGGCATGCGGGCGGTGGCCGACCGCCACGGGCTGCACGTGCACCTGGACGGAGCGCGGTTGATGAACGCGTGCGTGGCCCGCCGGCTGAAGCCGACCGACTACACGCGGCACACCGATTCGGTCTCGATGTGCTTCTCGAAGGGGCTCGGGGCGCCGGTCGGGTCGGTCGTGGCCGGTCCCCGGCCGTTCGTCGCCCGCTGCCACCGTTTTCGCAAGATGTTCGGCGGGGCGATGCGGCAGGCGGGGATTCTGGCGGCAGCGGCGCTCTACGCACTGGATCACAACGTGGAACGGCTGGTCGAGGACCACGCCAACGCCCGCCGACTGGCCGAGGGGATCGCCGAGCTGCCCGGCATCCGACTCGATCCGGCCACGGTCGAGACCAACATCTTGATTTTCGAGATCGACGCGATGCACGGCACGGCCGCGGACTTCGTGGCCCGGCTGCGCGAGCACGACGTCTGGATTCTGGCGACCGCGCCCCAGAAGGCCCGGGCGGTCACGCACCTGGACGTGTCCAAGAGCCAGATTGACCAGGCGATCGCGGCGTTTCGGGTCGTGTGCCGCGAGGACGTGGTGCCGTAGCCACGCGCGAGGGAACAGGGAACGGGGAACAGGGAACGGGGAAACCGGGGAACAAGGGACCAGGGATCCGGGATCAGGGAAGCCGGCAGCGGCAATCTTCACTGCGCACTGTTCCCTGTTCGCTATTCCCTCGCCCCCGTTCCCTGTTCCCTGTTCCCTGTTCCCTCTTCTCTGTGTCCCTGTGGTTCTCTTCAATCCTCGACGATCTCGGGGATGCGCCGGATGCGGGGGTCGGTGAAGATGTCCGACTCGTCGCGGCTGGTGCTGGAGAACTCGGAGACGATCGCGCCCTCGTCGCCGGCCTGGAACCAGTGCAGCGTGTTGGAGGGGATGGTGTACTGGTCACCGGGGTTGAGTTCGATCTCGTGGAATACGGTGTAGTACGCCTCGCTGCCGGCCGGAACGCACGCCCGGCGCTCCGGCGTCGGCGTGCCGGGCACGCAGAGCCACACGCGGCCCCAGCGGCAACGGAACGTCTCCATCTTGCCGGGCTGGCCGTGGACGGGCGGGTGGCGGTGCTCGGGGCAGGTCTGCCGCGGGAAGAGCATCAGCTCCTTGGCACAGTAGCGGTCGGTGTTGATGTAGGTGATGAGCTCGAGGCCGGTGCGCTCGACTTCGCCGAGGCCGAACTCGGCGACCTCGATGTTCTCGGCCTCGGCCGGAGTAATGACGATGCCGGCGCGGGCCAGCATGTCGCGGGCCCGGCGTTGAATGTCGCGAACCACGCTACGCTTGATCATTCAGCGACTCCTTCTGTGCCGTGCGGCGCTCGCAGCCGCAAACGTACCGCCGCCCCTTGCGGGACACGGTCGTGGCCGCAGTCTACCGGGCGGGCTGCGGCCGCGGCTACGGACCGGCGCCGCGCGTACCCACGGCTGTCGGCTCCGGAGGCGCCGCGCTACCCCGGGCCGCGGGTGTCGCCGCTGGCGGAAGCCGACTCGTCGTTGACCGGCAATCGCACGCGGAACTCGGCCCCGCCATCGGGCGGGCTGAGCAGCTCGATCGTGCCGCCGAGCTCCTGGACGATCTTGCGCGCCGCCGCGAGTCCCAGCCCGGTGCCGCCCTGCCCTTTGGACGACACAAACGCGTCGAAGATGCTCGCCCGCCGCTCGGGTGGCACGCCCGGGCCGTTGTCGGAGACGGACAGGAGGACCTCATGGCGGTCGGCCGAGAAGCGCGTGCGGACGTTGATCACGCCCCGGTCGCGCGGCACGGCGTCGAGCGCGTTGGTCACAATGTTGAGGAGCACCTGGTGGACGCCATCGTAGTCCAGCGGAATGGCGGGCAATTGCTCATCGAGGTCGGCCAGCAGCACGGCGCCCTTGGCGTCGGTCTGCTTCTGCACGAGCTGGATGACATCCTCCACCACGCGGTTGACCTGCACGGGTTCGAGCCGTGGCTCGCGCTGCTTGCTGAACACGAGCATGTTCATCATCAGGTTGTACGAGCGCTCCAGGTTGCGCTCGACAATCTGCCAGCCTTGGCCGAGCGTGGGCCAGTCGCGGCGGTCGAGGCCGCGCTGCACGATGTCCGCCCCGCTGCGCATGCCTTGCAGGATGTTCTTGATGTAGTGCGAGAGGTAGGCGACGGTCTCGCCCGCGGCCGCCAGCCGCTCGCGTTCGAACTGCGACTGCACCAGGCGGGCGTTGTCGATCGCCAGGCCGGCCTGATAGCCGATCGCGGTCACCAGGCGGAGCTCGGCGTCGGTGTAGGTGTGTCGGGTGACGGAGCAGTCGAGGTTGATCACGCCGAGAATGCGGTCGCGCGCGACCAGCGGGGCGCAGATCACGGAGCGCATGCCCAGATTCTGGACGCTCTTTCCGCTGCGAAAACGCTCGTCTGCGACCACGTTCGAGCACAGCACGCCGGTACGCGACTCGATCACGTGGTTGATGATCGTCCGTGATGCGATGATCGAAGCCCCGCTGACCTCGCGCTGGAGGGCCGGGCTGCGGAACCGGACCACCTCCGGCAGGAGCTCGCCGGTCGCGTCATCCCGCAGCATGATCAGGCCGTGGTCGGCCTCCAGCTCCTGGAAGATGAGGTCCAAGACCCGGGCCAGAAGCTGCTCGGGCGGCAGCAGGCCCGCGATGACATCGGTCAGCTCGCGGATGACGTTCCAGGCCTTCACGGCCGCCGCGGTCTCGGGCCCGGCGAGGACCACGCTGTCCTCGCTGGCGGGCACGCTGGCGACCACGGCGGAGTCGAGCGTGGGGCTGCCGGCGTCGAGCCGCACCAGGTCGCGGGGAATGTGCGGGCCGGCGAACTGCTGGACCGATTCGTCGCCCATGTACACCATGAGCGTACTGCCGACGCGGACCTGGTCGCCATGCTTGAGGCGCACCGCCTTCTGAATGCGGATCCCGTTGACGTACGTGCCGTTGGCGCTGTTGAGATCGGTCAGCACCCAGCCGCCGTCGAGTCGCTCAAGCTGGGCGTGCCGGCGACTGATGGTCTGGTCCGTGAGTCGCAACTGGGAACTGCCGCGACCGACCAGCACCGTCTCGTCGCTGGTGCGGATCGTGCGTCCCTTGTCGGGTCCCTGGAGTACGATCAACGTGGCCAAGTTCGCCTCGGGTCTGCAGCCCATCCGAAGGAGTGGGCCCGCCCCGCACCGGCTGGGGCGCGGAAGCCCATCGCCCAGCAATCAAAACGTGTTCCACAGTATTCTACCGGCCTGGAGCTCCGGCGCCGCAGCGCCGAACCGGAGGACTCAGACGCTCTCGGGCCGCGGCCGTGCGCGGACGTGGGTGGCGGCCAGCCCCTTGGCAGTCTCGACGAGCTCGAACTGCACGACCTCGCCCTCGCGCAGCGAGCGGAACCCCTCCCCATCAATGCTGGTGTAATGCACGAACACGTCGCGGCCTTCCGGCCCGACAATGAAGCCATACCCCTTCTTCGTGTCGAACCATTTGACACAGCCGTCCGTCATGGCACAGACCTCCGGAGCCACCCAGATGTGCGTGGGATGGCTCACGTACCACGGTCCGCCTGTCCTCGGACCCGACAACCCCGGACCCGCACCGGATACCCGCTGCCGGCGCGCGCCAAAATGCTCGCGCTCCGACGGCTGACTGACAGGCAGGAGGACGTGACCCGACGGAGCGCCGAGCGCCCGGTGACGATCGTACGATGCGCGACGTGAAGCGGAAGCGAATCAGTCGACGGCTGCGGCCTCTTTCGCTGCCCGCATTGCCGCTTTTCGAGATAATTTTACTCGGCCTTGCTCGTCAATTGCAATCACTTTCACCTTGACGACGTCGCCGACCTTCACAACTTCCGTGACTGAACGCACATAGTTCTCATCCAGTTCGCTGATGTGACACAGGCCGTCCTGCCCGTCCTGGATCTCGATGAACGCCCCGAAATCCTTGATACTGGTCACGCGGCCCTCATAAATCCGGCCGACCTGAATGTCCTCCGTGATCCGCTGGACCATCGCGAGAGCCCGCTCCGCACCCTCGGCGCTCAGTGAGGAAATCACAACTGTCCCATCGTCCTCGATATCGATCTGGGCACCGGTCTCGGCTTGGATCGCCTTTACTGACTTACCGCCGGGGCCGATGAGCTTGCCGATCTTATCGGGGTTGATCTTGATCGTGAGCAGGCGCGGCGCGTACCTGCTGATTTCCGGGCGCGGTTTCGAAATCGCCGTGTCCATGATATCGAGGATCTGCATTCGGCCTCGGCGGGCGAGAGCGAGGGCCTCGCGCATGGCTTTGAACGGAAGGCCGGTGGCCTTGATGTCGAGTTGCACGGCCGTGATGCCCTTGCGGGTGCCGGCGACCTTGAAGTCCATATCGCCGTAGTGGTCTTCCTCGCCAATGATGTCCATGAGGAGCTTGTAGCGGCTGCCCTCGAGCACCATGCCGATCGAGATGCCGGCCACCGCACCGGTGACGGGCACGCCCGCATCCATCAGCGCCAACGAGCCGCCGCAGACCGAGGCCATCGAGCTGGAGCCGTTCGACTCGAGGATGTCGCTGACCACCCGAATCGTGTACGGGAAATCCTCGGGGCTGGGGAGTACGGCTTCGAGGCTGCGCTCGGCCAAGGCCCCGTGGCCGATCTCGCGCCGCCCGGGCGAGCCGATCCGCCGCACTTCCCCGACCGAGAACGGCGGGAAATTGTAGTGCAGCATGAACTTCTTGCTGTATTCCTCGAGGAGGTCGTCGATGACCTGCTCATCCCGGGCGGTGCCCAGCGTGCAGACCACCATGGCCTGCGTCTCGCCGCGGGTGAAGAGCGAAGATCCGTGAACGCGCGGCAGCCAACCGACTTCGGCGGTGATCTTGCGCAGCTCGTCCAGCTTGCGGCCGTCGGGGCGGCGCTCCTCGTTGAGAATCATCTCGCGGACAAGCTTCTCTTCAACCGCGCTGATGGCGGCCTTGACCTCGTCCGACGTGCGCTCGGGTTCGATGACGGACTCGTCCTCTTCGGAGGGCACGTAATCGGCGATGATGCGCTCATAGACGGCGCGAACGGCCTCGTTGCGCTGCTGCTTGCCGCTGATCTGCTTGGCTTCGCGGAGCGCGGGCAGGGCCTTCTCGCGGATTTCGGCCAGGAATGCCTCGTCACGCGCCGGCGGCTGCCACGTCTTCGGCTGGCCGGCGTGCCGCTCGAGTTCCTTGAGCATTTCGCAGACCGGCTTGACGCCGTGCTCGTGCCCGAACTCGATCGCCTCGGCCACCTCGCTTTCGCTCAGC
Organism: uncultured Planctomycetales bacterium; assembly: GCA_964564785.1. GTDB lineage: Bacteria > Planctomycetota > Phycisphaerae > UBA1845 > Fen-1342 > CAZMCT01. Next base: position 13,925 of record CAZMCT010000031.1, on the reverse strand, counting down.
TCGCGGCAGCCGAGCTCAATCATCGTCACCGCGTCCATGTGGCCGGCGACCACCAGGTCGAGGTCCGAATACTCGAGCTGCGCCATCGTCGGATTGATGATCAGCTTGCCTTCCACCCGGCCGACCCGCACGCCGGCGATCGGACCGTGAAACGGGATCGGCGAGACCGCCATTGCCCCCGCGGCCGCGACCATCGCCAGCACGTCCGGGTCGTTTTGCAGATCGCTGGCCAGCACCATGAGCTGGATCTGCACTTCGTTCTTGAAACCCTCGGGGAACAGCGGCCGCATCGGGCGGTCGATCAGCCGCGCGCTGAGGATCTCCTTGGTCGTGGGCCGTCCCTCGCGCTTGAAGAAACCGCCCGGGAACTTGCCGGCAGCCGACATCTTCTCGCGATAGTCCACCGTCAGAGGGAAGAAATCGATGCCGGGCCGCGGGTCGGCGGTGACCACCGTACCGAGCACGACCGTGTCGCCGTACCGGACGACTGCGGCGCCCGCAGCCTGGCGGGCGATCTTGCCGGTCTCGATGGACAGTAGATTGGAACCGACCGCGCGCTCAACCTTGAAGACCATCTTCTCGTTCTCGCTTTCGTTTGTTTCCTGCCGCCGACCGACCGACTGAACCGGCCGACCCTCGGTCCCGCGGCGCGGCTGCGCTGCCTCGGAGGCACGCGGCCGCGCGGGGATGGATCGCTGAGCCGCGTCCGGCTTGACCGGGCCTGGAACGTCGGCCGGCTCGCGCCGACGTTCCATGCGTGTGCGCTTCTGCGCTGGTGCGGGTGAACTTCGGGATCGGGCCACGCGCGGCGGAGACTCGCCGCCCCGGCCGCGGCCCCGCGCACCGGTCGCGGGCGCTTGACGATCTGCGTTCGGGTCGCGCTGCGGGCGACCTTCATGCGGTGAGCGGCGTTTACGGCGACCCGTCGGTTTAGCCATCGGCCCCTGATCCTGCAAAGGCATTACCCACGCAGCACGGGCTGCGCGCTACGGCGCCCCTCGCGACAGCAGTCGGCCGCCCGCTACTTGCGCAACCCGAGTTTGGCGATGGTGGCGAGATAGCGTTCGCGATTCTGGCGGGCGAGGAACTTGAGCAGCGAGGAGCGTTTGCCCACCATTTTCAAAAGTCCGCGCCGGGAAGAGTGGTCTTTCAGGTGCAGCTTGAGATGCTCGGTGAGCTGCGTGATCCGCTCGGTGAGCAGCGCGATCTGCACCTCGGCCGAACCGGTGTCCTGCTCGTGCCGGCGGTGCCCCTGCACCAACTCCGTCTTTTTGGCCTGCGTCAACGACATTGGCCCGGTCCTTTACACTTGGGCGGGCCCCAGCCGCGCCCCAGGGCCGTTGGGGGAGCGCCGGAACCGCCTGCCGGAAACACCGGAGTATAGGGGGAGCGGGCCGAGGCTGCAACGCCGGAAGCAGCCCCATTCGATGCCGATTGTTCGCAGCCAGTCGCGGGGCCGCCCTCGGCCCGCTCGCCCTCTTCGGACACGCGGGGCAGGTCATCCCGGGGCAGCGCCCCAATCATAACCGATTGCTTTCACTATGTTTATGGCGAAGCCGACGACCCAAAGCGCGATCGCCGCCCAACCGAGCACAAGCCCAACAACGATCCGCCGGCCGCCACTCCAGTGACCCGGCTCGCGTTTCTTCCGCCGCCGGGCCCAGTGCCCGACCAGTAACGTCGTGACGGCGAGGCCCACGGACGCGCATAGCGGCCCCCCGGCCGCCAGCGACCAGCCAAGCAATCCGGCCGGCGGCTTCATCGGGTCGATGTGATGGAGGTCGAAGCGGCGGCCCATCAGCAACAGGACGCCGAGGCCGCCTCCCCAGAGCCCCCAGGTCAGCAAGCCGCAGACTAGCGTCGCATTCGCCCCGCGTGCGAGGCGTGCGGGCAGCGCTGCCCCCTGCTCGGCGGGCGGCGGGGGCGCCTCCCGTGCCGGCTGGATCGCGTGCGCGACGGTCTGCGCCGCCGTCCCCGGCGCTTCCTCGTCGTGCAGCTCGGCCGTCAGGCGATCCGACGTGATGCGGCCGTCGCGCATGTGGACGATGCGCCGCGCGCGGCGGGCGATGTCGGGCTCGTGGGTGACCATGATGATCGTCACGCCCTGCTCGTTGAGCCGGCGGAAGATCTCCATGATTTGATCGCCGGTGCGACTATCGAGGTTTCCGGTCGGCTCGTCGGCCAGCAACAGGAGGGGGTCGTTGACGATGGCGCGGGCAATGGCGACGCGCTGCCGCTCGCCGCCCGACAGCTCGTTCGGATTGTGTTGGGCGCGGGCGGCGAGGCCGACCCGCTCGAGGGCTCGCATGGCCGGGCCGAGCGTGTCGGACCGCCGAGCATAGAAGAGTGGTACGGCGACATTCTGCACGGCCGACATGCGGTTGATCAGGTTGAAGGTCTGGAAGACGAAGCCGATGCGCCGGTTGCGAATGATGGCCAGCTCGCGATCGGACAGGTCGCTGACATCGCGGCTGTCAAAGACATATTTTCCGGCGGTGGGGCGATCGAGACAGCCAAGCAGGTGCATCATGGTGCTCTTACCGCTGCCGGAGGCGCCGGTGATGGCGAGGAACTCGCCGCGCTCGACCTGAAGGTCGACACCGTCCAGAGCGCGGACGACGGCCGTTCCCATCGTGTAGAGCTTGGTGAGCTCGCGCACCTGGATGAGGGCCAAGGATTCCTCCTGCGGGGCGGGGAGCGGGTTTACTCGTTTTCTTCGGGCTTGGGTGGCAGCTTGGTGTAGACCTCGGTGCCCTCAGGCAGCTCGCCGTCGAGCACGGCCAGAATCTGCGTGCGCTCACCGTCGCTGATCCCGAAGCGGCAGGGCACGAAGCGCTTGCCGAACTTCTCGCCGGAGCCCGGGTCGGGCGGGGCCTTGATGTAAACGCCGCGCTGCTCGTCCAGCGTCTTGACGGCGTCAACCGGCACCAGCAGAGCCCCCGTCGCGCTCTCCACCGTGAACTCGACCTGGGCCTGGGCGCCTAGCGGCAGCATGTGCCGCCGCGGGTCGGTGATGGCCACGCGGACATCGAACTGGATCACCGTGGACGGTGCGCTCATTCGGCCTTGCGGCTCGACGCGCTCGATGCGGCCCTCAAACTCCTGGTCGGGGAACGCGTCGACGGTGATTTTCACGATCCCGGAGCGCCGCGCCAGGTCGTCGGCCGAGGCCTGAGCCGATTCGCGCAGGCCGGGCATATCCGGCAGGGCGTCGACGGGCGAGATTTGCAACACCCGGCCGTAATCGGACTCGTCGAGGCGCGCGACAACCTCCTTCTGCTCGACGTCGGCGATGGTCATCAGCAGCGTGCCGCCCATGAAGCTACCGGTCGCGGACTGCACCAGCATGCCGGGCCGGACCTGGATGTCCGTCACGATGGCGTCCTTGGGCGCCAGCACGGTGGTCTCGCGCAGCCGTTTCTCGGCGTCCTCAAGCGTATTGCGTGTCGCCTCCACGACCGCAGTCTGCGAGCGGACAGCCGCTTCGGCATCGGCCTTCGCCAACTCGGCCGTGCGGACGGCGATACCCGCGGCGATCTGCTGGGCCTCCAGGACCTTGACCTGCGTGTCGCGCTCGCGAATCTCGGTCTCCGACCCCTGTCCGTGCTGCTTGTACCCCCGGGACAGCTCGAGCTGGTATCGGGCGTACTCGAGCTGGGCGGTGATCTCGTCGAGGCGCGCTCGGGCGGTGGTGATGCCGACGGCGGCCCGCTCGACGGCCACCTGGGCCTGTAGCAGCAGCGCCTCGGCCCGGTCGAGTTCGGCTTTGGCCCGGTCTCGAGCGCGCTCCTCGTCGATCGGGTCGAGCACAACCACCGGCTCGTTGGCCCGCACGAAGTCGCCCTCGACGACCGGAACAGCGGTGATCCGGCCGGAGGCCATGGACTTGACTTCGATCACTTCGCGGGCGTGAATCAGTCCGGCGGCGGTGATCGGAACGCGGATGTCGCCGCGCGTGACCTGACCGTACTTCGGCTGGGCCCAGATGGGGACCATTTCCTGCTGCCGGGCGAAGTACCAGCCGGCCACAACCAGCGCGATCGCGAACAGAAGGATCAACCACTTTTTCATGGCATGGTTCCTGGGGCGGCGCGGCCCCGAGCGCTGTTCCCAAAGCAGCGTGGGCCGGCCCCGCCGAACCGGCCCGCAAAGCCTATCACAGGCCGGCCACGCCCGCCTGTCGATTTCTGTCGCAACCCCCCGCTCTACCGGGGCATGAAGGGTTCGTAACCCAGGCCGAACGCCTCGGCCACGGCCCGGTTCGTGATCTTGCCGAAGGCCGTGTTCACGCCCATGGCCAGTCCGGGGTCGGCGGCGCACGCCCGCTCGAAGCCCATGTTCGCGAGCTTGAGCAGATACGGGATGGTGGCATTGGTCAGACCGAAGGTGCTGGTCCGGCCGACGGCTCCGGGCATGTTCGCGACGGCGTAATGCACGACGCCATCGACCACGTAGGTCGGGTCGCTGTGGGTCGTGGGACGGGTCGTCTCGCAACACCCGCCCTGGTCGACGCCCACATCGACGATCACCGCCCCGGGCTTCATCAGCGCCAGGTTCTCGCGGCGGATCAGCGTGGGGCAACGGGCCCCCGGGATCAGCACGGCGCCGATCACCAAGTCGGCGGTCTGCAAGTGCCGGCGAATCGATTCGGGTGAACTGAAGACCGTCGTCACGTTCGGCGGCATCACCTCGTCCAAATAGCGCAGACGGTACAGATCGATGTCGAGGATCGCGACGTTGGCACCCAGCCCGGCGGCGACGCGCGCCGCGCACGTGCCGACGATGCCGCCGCCAATGACCATCACTTCCGCCGGCTCGACCCCGGGAATCCCGCCCAGCAGGATCCCGCGGCCCATCATCGGCTTCTCGAGGTATTTGGCCCCCTCCTGGATGCTCATCTTGCCCGCCACCTCGCTCATCGGCGCCAGCAGCGGCAGGCGCCCGTGGGCGTCGACGATCGTCTCGTACGCGATCGCCACGCAGCCGGAGTCGCGCACCCCTTCGGTCAGCTCGCGGCTGGCCGCGAAGTGAAAGTACGTGAACACCACCTGGCCCTCTCGGATCATCCCGATCTCACGGCTCAGGGGCTCCTTCACCTTGCAGACCAGATCGGCCCGCTGCCACACCTCGGTCGCCGAGCTCACCATCTCCGCGCCGTAGGTCTCATAATCCGCATCGGTGATGCCCGACCCTACGCCGGCCCCGCGCTCGACGAGGATCCGGTGCCCCGCCCGCTTGAGCTGCTCAACCCCGGCCGGCACGACCGCGACCCGGTATTCATCCGACTTAATCTCCTTGGGCACACCGATAATCATTGGGGGGGACTCCTCAGGCGGCGAGAAACGGTCGATATACACGACACCTCGACAAAACAGCGTGGAGAACCAGCTACGCTACGCGGAGACCCTCGAATTCGCAAGTGCGCAGCGCGCTGCGCCGGGCTGTGCGGTCCGGGGCTCGCGCTGCTCTGCGCACTGTGCGGCTGTCGCAGCCCCGTGCGCACCGTCGCGCTCGCGACCCTCGAGAATGCGCCTTCGGTCGCGCTCGTCGCGCAGGAGCGCCGCCTGGCCGCCGACCCGGCCGCGCTGCGAGAGCTGTGTGTCCCGATCGGACCGCGGCTCGGCGTGCTGCTCGTGCAAACGCCGGAGGTGTGGGAGCGCCTTCAGGCGGCCGTCCCCGGTCTGACACATCCGCCGGACTTCGCGCGTGGCGGTACGGTGCTGGGGGTGGTGTCGTGGTCCGGCACGTCGCTGGACGGTGAGTGGCCCGTGGCTTTGGACGAGGTTCGCGTGCACGACGGTGTGGCATTGCTCCGAGCGAGCTTTCACCCGGGAAGCTATCTGCCCGACGGGTCCGGCCGGCTGGAACTTGCGCAGGTGTATGGGGTAAGCGTGCTGCTGGCGGTTGAGGTCAACGGCACGCTGTTTTGCCTGCAATAGTCGCGCGGGGGTTTTTCGGCGGGGCTTGTCAAACGGGGCGGGTTCGGCGATCATGTTGCGTGAGCGCATCAGTTCATGTTTACTGTGGTCGTCAATTCGCGTTCCGTGTGATGCGTGGCGTGCGCATCGTTGCAACGAGCGTGAAGGAAATCCGAATGCCGGTATCTGGATTCGACCCGCCGCGGCATCCGGCCGCCGCGACGGGGAAACGCGCGCGGATTCTCGTGGTGGACGAACAGCGGATCGTGCTGGCCTCGCTGCGCGAATTACTGACGGACGCGGGGCACGAAGTGGCGGTCGCGGCGTCGGCGGGAGAAGCGCTGTTCGAACTCGAACGGGCGACGTTCGACCTGCTGGTGACCGATGTGGCAGTGCGTGACGCGAGCGGCGTGGAGCTGCTGCGGGTGGTTCGGGACCGCTGGCCGGACCTGCCGGTGGTGGCGATGAGCGGATACGGGACGATCGAGTCGGCGGTGGAGGCGATGAAGGTCGGGGCGTTCGAGTTTCTGGCCAAGCCGGTGCGCGGGGACGAGATCCGGCAAGCGGCCCGGCGGGCGCTCGAGCAGCAAGGCGTGGTGCGCGCGCAGCGCGCGTTGCGGCGCGCGAGTGATCTGCCGTTCAGCTCGGATACCGTGATCGGGCGGACGTACCAGATGCAGCGGGTGTTCGACCTGATCGAGGCGGTCGCGGACTCGAAGACGACGGTGCTGATCCACGGCGAGACGGGGACGGGGAAATCGCTGATCGCGCGGGCGGTGCACCAGCGGAGCCAGCGCCGCCACCGACCGTTCGTGGAGATCAGTTGCGGGGCCATCCCGGAGACACTGCTGGCGTCGGAGCTGTTCGGGCACGTGCGGGGCGCGTTCACCGGAGCCCTGGCGGACAAGGACGGGAAATTCCGGGCGGCCGAGGGGGGGACGATCTTTCTCGACGAAATCGCGTGCGCCTCGCCGAGCCTTCAGGTGAAACTGCTGCGGGTGCTACAGGAGCGGCAGTTCGAGCCGCTGGGTTCGAACAAGACGTACACCGCGGACGTGCGGGTGATCCTGGCGACGAATGTGGACCTGGCGCGGGAGGTGGAAGCGGGGCGGTTCCGGCCGGACCTGTACTATCGCATCAACGTCGTGAACGTGGAGCTGCCGCCACTGCGCGACCGTCTGACGGACATCCCGCTGCTGGCGGAGCATTTCCTGGAGAGAATCTCGCGGCAGTGCGGGAAGCGCGGGTTGAAGTTCACCGAGGCGGCCCGACAGTGCATGCAGCGCTACCGCTGGCCGGGCAACGTGCGCGAGCTGGAGAACTGCATCGAGCGGGCGGTGGTGCTGGCGCGCGGGTCGGAGATCGACAAGCACGATCTGCCGCCGCAGGTCGTGCGGGCCGCCGAGGCCGACGTGGCGCTGTTCTCGCCCGAGCGCGGCCGGCCGCTGACGCTAAAGGAAGCGCTGGAGGAGCCCGAGAAGCGGATCATCCAGGCCGCACTGGAGGCCAACGGCTGGAACCGGCAGCGGACGGCCGCGGTGCTCGACGTGAATCGCACCACGCTCTACAAGAAGATGAAGTACTACGGGCTGACGGAGCCGCCGAGCACGCCGGCGGCAGGCTGATCGGCGCCGGTGACATCCGGCCGAGCTTCGTATCGGCGCGGAATCTGGGGCAGCATCCCGGGCGCGAGAGCATCCCAGCCTGGTTGCAACGGCGCTTTGTGGTTGCGGCCGGCCGTTGCGCGACGCCCGGTTGCGCCGGCGTCCGATCGACCGTCGGTCAGGCGGTTGCGAGAAGACGTGGTCGCGCCGCGCTGGGTGTCGGGCGTCTTTTCGCTTGCCCTCCCATTTCGGAACTGTGTAGGCCAAATGCTGCACGCCACGCCGGCCGCGCAGCCATTTCGGGACACCGCTGAACGGGCGATGAGCACAAGTCTGGCTGTGACAACAAGTAATGCGCTGTGGCGGGCGGCGGTGTCGTCCGCACCCCGGCTTGGCGTGCTGTTCTGCTCCACGACGGCCCGGGCCGACGTGCGAGTGCTCGTGACCAGCTCGGCCGACGGCTACGGGCTCGACCTGTTGGGCCCGCAAGGAGACGGGACGGGCACGGACCCGGCGCACGAGGACTGGCTGATCGACCCCTTCCGGCCGACGTAAGGCGCGAACTGTCATGCAGAATTCTGATAGCCGCTCAAGAGAATCAACTGGCAACTGGGGGACCGACCTCCGGTCGGTCAGTTGACAGGCCGGAGGCCTGTCCCCAAAGAGTGATAGGCCGGAGGCCCATCCCCCGCGAGTGACCAACCAGAGGCCTGCTGGGGGACCGACCTCCGGTCGGTCGGGCAGTTCAGGACTCGCTACGATGGCTGTTGAGAACCGCTGACGGAGGACCCTCGCGACCACGTCTATGCGCTCGGCTCCTTCGGGGAGGGGGATTTCGCCCCGGGGCCGACCGTCCGACCCGCGTTCTTCGTCGGCGGCCAGTTCTTCATGGTGGGCAATGACGCTGAGTGCGACACCGATTCCGAGCAAGTCGCCCGCTGGGGCTGTCCGGTTCGCAAGGGCGACATGAACGTCGACGCCAAGCTGTTCGACGCCTTCCTGGCCATCGTGGACGACGACACCGCTTACCACGACGCGGCGGAAGAGGCCGCGTACTTGCAAGGCTGTCTGCGACGCCCTGCGAGGCTGAGAGTTCGGGGCTTCTGCGCAACCGCCAGCCGGCACCAAACTGAGTCACCCCCCTTTGTGCCGGGACCGATCACGGGACTTCGGCCGAGTTCACTTTCCGGGTATACTGAACGGCTTGGCTGCGGGCCGGGGCGGCGGGTGTGGCAGGTGGAGGCACCAGAGCCCGCGGCGGGCAAGGATGCGAGACGCGGAGCGTGGAACCGAAGTTCATCCGGATCAGCGGCGCCCGGCAGCACAACCTTCAGGACCTGAGCCTGGAGATTCCGCGGGACCGGCTGGTGGTCATCACGGGCCTATCGGGCTCGGGCAAAAGCAGCCTGGCGTTCGACACCATCTACGCCGAGGGACAGCGGAAGTACGTCGAGTCTCTGAGCGTCCACGCGCGGCATTTTCTGGAGCAGATTGCCAAGCCGGACGTCGACCGGATCGAGGGGCTGCCGCCAACGCTGGCGATCGAGCAGCGGGCCGCGGCTGCCAACCCGCGCTCGACGGTCGCGACCACGACGGAAATCTACGATTTCCTGCGGGTGCTGTTCGCGCGCGTGGGCACGCCGCACTGCCCGCAGTGCGGTCAGCGCATCCACCGCCGCACGGTCGATCAAATCGTCGACGTGGTGCTCGGCTATGCGCCGCAGACGCGGGTGATGGTCATGGCCCCGCTCGCCCGCGGACGCACAGGCGATCTCCAGCCGGTGCTGCGGCGCATCCAGCGCGAGGGCTTCGTGCGGGCGCGCGTGAACGGGCGGCTGCGCGACCTGAAGGAGCTCGCCGAACTGCCCCGCGCGCGGCCGCTGGACATCGACGTGGTGGTCGACCGCCTCGTGCTGCGGCCGGAAGTCCGCGGCCGTCTGGCGGACGCGGTGGAGCTGTCGCTGAAGGTCGGCGAGGGCACGGCGATCGTGGCCCGGCCGGACGGGACGGGCGCGGAAGGGGGGGCGGAAGAAGGGGGCGTCGAGAGGTGGATGGACGAGGTATTCAGCGAGCGGCACACGTGCACGGTGTGTGGGGTGTCGCTTCCGGAGCTGTCGCCGCGGGCATTCAGCTTCAACTCACCGTACGGGGCGTGCGAGCACTGCGGGGGGCTGGGGACGACGCTGCGGTTCGACCCGCAACTGGTGGTCCCGGACGAGGGATTGTCGCTGATCGGCGGGGCGATCGCGCCGTGGTCGGGGGGCAAGAAGCGGCTGAGTGCTGCGAACCAGAAGCTGCTGCGGGCGCTGTGCGCGGCCCTGCATGTCAAGCCGGAGACGCCGTTCCGCAGTCTGCCGGAGGATCTGCGGCGAATCATTCTGCACGGGACGACGGCGGCGGACAGCGAGCGCTACGGGGTGACGTTCGAGGGGCTGCTGCCGAACCTGGAGCGGCGGTATCGGGCGGCGGGCGGCAATAGCGGGCGGAGCCGGCTGGCGGCGTACCAATCGGAATACGTCTGCGCGGCGTGCGGGGGTGCGCGGCTGAAACCGACGTCGCTTGCGGTGCGGGTGGCGGACCGCAACATCCACGCGCTGACGCGGCTGTCGATTGCGGAGGCGACGCGGCTGTTCGACGAGCTCGAGTTTTCGGGCGAGGCGGCGCACGTGGCGGCGCCGATTCTGCGGGAGATCCGGCAGCGGCTGCGGTTCCTGTTCAGCGTGGGGCTGGGCTACCTGACGCTGGACCGCGCGAGTGCGACGCTCTCCGGCGGCGAGGCGCAGCGAATCCGGTTGTCGACGCAGTTGGGCAGCGGCCTGGTGGGCGTGTGCTATGTGCTGGACGAGCCGACGATCGGTCTGCACCAGCGTGACAACGAGCGGTTGTTGCGCTCGATCCGGCAACTGGTGGACCAGGGCAACACGGCCATCGTCGTGGAGCACGACGAGGATGTGATCCGGGCCGCGGATCACCTGATCGACATGGGCCCCGGGGCGGGCCTGCACGGCGGGCGGATCATCGCGCAGGGACCGGCGGCCGAGGTGCTGGCCAGCCCGCACTCGATCACCGGCAAGTACCTGCGGGGCGAGTACGGCATCCCGTTGCCCGAGCAGCGCCGCCGGCCGCGGAAGAGCGACTTTCTCCAGATCCTCGGGGCGGCCGAGAACAATCTGAAGACGATCGACGTCGCCCTGCCGCTGGGGGTGCTGTGTGCGGTGACAGGTGTAAGCGGATCGGGCAAGAGCACGCTGGTCTCGCAGATTCTGCTGCCGGCGCTGCGGCGGCGGCTGTACCGGGCGCGGGCGAACCCGGGGCGGCACGAGCGGTTGGTCGGAGCGCACCGGATCGACAAGGTGGTGGAGGTGGACCAGACGCCGATCGGGCGGACTCCGCGGAGCAACCCGGCGACGTACACGGGGGTGTTCGACGAGATCCGCCGGCTGTACGCCCGGACCAAGGAAGCCCGCATCCGCGGGTACAGCGCCAGCCGCTTCAGTTTCAACGCCCGCGGGGGCCGGTGCGAGGCGTGCCAGGGGCAGGGCGTGCGCCGGATCGAGATGCACTTTCTGCCCGACGTGTTCGTCGAGTGCCAGGAGTGCCGAGGGACGCGCTACAACCGCGAGACGCTCGAAGTCCGCTATCGCGGCAAGTCGATCGCCGACGTGCTCGAAATGCGGGTGGAAGAGGCGCTGCGTTTCTTCGACAGCTTCCAGAAGATCAAGCACGGCATGCAGGCTCTCTCGGACGTGGGCCTCGGCTACATCCGCGTGGGCCAGCCGTCGAACACGCTCTCCGGCGGCGAAGCGCAGCGCGTCAAGCTCGCGGCCGAACTCGCCCGCGGCGTGCTGCACCCCGTGACCCCGGACGGCCCGCCGAGCGCATCCGCGAGCGAGCGGGCGAAGCTGGCCAACCACACGCTCTACGTGCTGGACGAGCCGACCACGGGCCTGCACTTCGCCGACATCCAGACGCTGCTGGCCGTGCTCAACCGGCTGGTCGACATGGGCAACAGCGTGCTGGTGATCGAGCACAACCTGGACGTGATCAAGGCGGCCGATTGGATCATCGACCTCGGCCCCGAGGGCGGCGACGCCGGCGGCCGGGTGGTCGCGGCCGGCCCGCCGGAGCAGGTCGCGGCCACTCCGGGCAGTCACACGGGGCAGTATCTGCGGCGGAAGCTGGCGGGCGGGTAACCAAGCCAGGCAGGAACGAGGTCACCACGGGGCGCGCCGCACGCCCGGCGTGCGCCCTGAGTCACTTCGTCACCTTGTCAACGTGCGACTTTGTCAGCGGGTCACATCCTGAAAAGACCGGCACCCCCGGGGGTCGCCCGGAGGTGCCGGTGATGAGTCCTTATCGTCCTGGGACCGGGGCGGCCGCCGAGGCGACCGCCCGGTCAGGTCCGCGGTCCGTTAGACCGGCGGCAGGAACGTGACCTGAATCGTCCAGTTGGTATTGCTCGAGCACGGGTAGTACGCCGTGGCCAGATCACCGAGCGCGTCGATGATGTAGATCACGCCGAAGTACGTGCCGGCGGCCAGGTTGCCCGTGTTGATTTGCGTGCTGCCCGGGCAGCCATACAGCGGCGTGTTCTCGATCAGCGCGTTGTTCGGGTAATCATTGCACGACGCAAACAGCGCGATGTACCACCGGAACTCGGCGTTGACCGTCAGGCGGATGCGCTGCGTGGCCGTGAGCTCGATCTCGAACCAATCCGGATCGTAGTAGGCGCCGCCGCCCTGGAGACCCGCGTACACGCGGCCGCAATACGAGCCACCGTTCGCGAAGTCCATGAAGTCGGCCCCGGTCGGGTTGGCCAGATCGCAACCCGCGTTGGTGTCGAAGTCGTTCACGTCGTCGCACGGATCATCCGGACCGCCGGTGCAGGTCAGGTTGCACCAGGTGCAGCTCGGGTTGAGCGTGGACAACTGGATCACGTACTGCGAGCCGCAGGTCGTGGCGTTGGTCGGGTAGACGCGGATCCAGAACGTCGCCGGCGCGGTGAACGGCACGCAGTGCACGGTCGTCACGGCGACGTTGGTGCACGGCGGGACGTTCAGGCCTTCGAGCGGCGCGGAGCCGCAGTTCGGGGCCGAAGCAGTGCCGCTGTACAGCTCCCAGGTCATGGCCGACTGCGCCCAGAGCTTGATGTTGAAACGCAGACCCGTGCCACTGGACAGCGTGAACTTGTACCAGTCGTAGTCACGCCGCAGCACGTTCGGATCGTTCGGATCCGGCCACGTCCCCGTCGAGCTCTCCCAGCCGGTGGCCGGCGAGAAGCCGATGGTCAGGGCGTTGTTCGGATCGGCCGGATAGTCGCAGCCGCCGTTGAGCGTGTCGGCCGGATTCGGGCACTGCTCGGTGGCCTCCGGCTGGCTGCTGGAACCCGCCCACGGATCGCAGCTCACGGGCTGGACCGTGATGTCGAGCTTGTACTCGTTCACGCCGTTGAAGCACGGATAGCCGTAGAAGATCGAGTCGGTCGCATCTTCCGGCATGACCAGGAACCAGTAGGTGCCCGGCTGATACAGCATGGTCGCCGTCCAGGAGAAGGGCGTGCAGGCCTCAGCCAGCGTATCGACCCAGTAGTAGTAGGTGCTGCAATCGGCCGGCGGCGGACCGTACTGACCACCGAGGTCGTTGAACAGCATGGTGGCGCGGACCGGAACCTCGCTCAGCACTTCCCAGAACACACGCGACTGGACCGGCAGCACGATCTGATACCAGTCGAGGTCACGGTAGCCGTTGTTGGCCCAGACCTGCCCGCACACCGTGTACGGCACATCCGGGGTGTAGGCCAGGTTCTCGAACACCGGCGGGGTCTCGTTGCAGCCGCCGTTGAACGGATCCACGGTCGGAGCGTTCGGATCGTAGATGCACTCGCCCTGCTCCTCGTAACCGATGCAGGCGATGGTGCACTGCTCACACGGCGTGGTCGTGACCGTGAACTTGTAATCCACGTAGCACTGGATGCCGTCGAACGCGTTGGGGGCGATGACCGCCCAGTACGTGCCCGGCGGAGCGCACACGCTGTTGAGCGTGGTCACGGTGCACGGCGCGCCGACGACCGGCGTGGCCGCGTACCAGCTCTGCGCGCAGATGTCCGGCGTGCCGGCGCCGACGAGGTACAGCACCACGTCGAACTCGGCCTCGGCCGTGACGGTGATGATCGACGGGCTGCCGATCGTGAACTGATACCAGTCGAGGTCACGATAGCCGCCGTCGAACGTGCCGCTCTCGCCGTAGACCGTCGTGCCGACGGTGTAGGGCGTGAACACCGGCGGGGTGGCGTTGCAGCCGCCGTTGAACGTGTCGGGGCCGCAATCCTCGGGCTCGTTCTCCTTGATGGCGCCCGGCGGAACGACGACCGTGCAGCAGTCCCCCGGGCACTGCGTGCCGGCAC